>CAXSGC010000014.1:0-78952 GCA_964236945.1 uncultured Acidobacteriaceae bacterium
TAGGTTGTATCGCTCGACGAATCGCCTCTGTCGTTGTGCGCGCTGCGGTGGAGAATCACTGGAAAACCAGCCAGGGGTAAAGTCATGCCGACATAGCGCGAATTAGTTCCTGATCTTAGAAGTGCGAAGGTCTGTGATTTCTTGACAGATTGCTGATCGCAGAATTGCAATTACGCTGCAGACTTTGAAGCAGAGCGCCTGGCCGATGGGTACGAACTGCATGATCAGAAGACCCGCACGCTCGATAGTAACGGTATAGTGTTGTGCACATTTTCCGTTCGTCGTGTCGAGCTGCAAACCCTTGCGCATCGGCTTATTAGCTCACATGACATCGTAGATCCTATCGCACACAATCTGCACTTCTCGGTTGTCGCCCTGCTTTTCACTCGCACATTCGCGTGACCTATTGCTCGATGCTTTCGAGCACGCTGATCTCGTCAACGATTCCATCGGCGACATCGAGAGCGGGCTGATCGCTAACGGCATTAAGGTGGATGACTACTATGTCGACCTATCGTTCAAGCTGGTCAAAGCAGGCGACCCAATGCGTTCCGAGGCAAACTATCGCCTGTTTGTCGACCAGATGAGTAGCTTGCGCGACAAGGATGGCAACCTTGCTTACAGCGTTGTTGAAGTCGAGTACGGCCGCGAGCTGTGTGACTATCCCGATAACAGCTTCCCCCACGCCGATGTATTGATCGTAGGGGACGTCGACGACCCTATAGCTGAGATTACCGCTACCGAGCAGGGGCAGCATAAGCAATGCGAAAACTTGGAGGTCACATCACATCGTATTGGAACGATGTTCCAGTATCTCGAATGGAAGACCGTGTGGGAAGTGCGAGAAATCCGGGTCGGTAGATGTCGGATTATGAAGACCAAAATTCCTGTGTTCTATTCGCGGCAAAGGAAGGAAGCTCTCTGGTGCTATGCAATGACAACGGAGCAGCTAAAGCGTAACTTTGAGAAGTCAATCAAGGGATGCCTTGAGTCGGCCGCCAACCAAACCGCCACGTTGGCAATCGTCATAGGTGGCCTCGGTCTTGCAGCTGCGGCGGAGGCGTTTTCGAGAGCATTCTTCTTTTGCTTCGAAACGAAGGTCGAAGATGCTGTGGATTGTATCTTCAAGAGTTTAAAGCTGGTGGCTGAGGTCGGCGACTGGGAAGAAAAAGTCTTCTGACCACGCATATTGCAACGACGATACCGCTTCAAGGAGATTTCGCTCGGCTAACGGCTGGTCGGGATTTCTTTGTCTGCACTTCTCAAATTGCGTAGCCCGTTAGGTCTGTCGTTTAGCGACTCAAATAGCGACTCAAACCGAAGCCCCGATATTGGCGCTCTGGCTGCTGGACTTCGGGAATGGAAATGTCTTTGGGAAAGGACTCCTGGGCCTGCTTCTGGAGGCCGAAGCCGTCCGATGTGTACACGCTGAGGTCGCGGACGTTGGACGGAACGGATGCAAGCGCTTTTGAGTCCAAGGTCTCGCCGGTCGCTAGAACGCGGTCGGCTCCGGTCCGGGTGCAGCCCAGATCGCCGCCCACGCTACCCGCGAAGCCAAGCAGGACCTCAGGCCGAAGCAGGTACTCGCGGCGCATCGAGACCTCGCCGCGACCTTTGGCAACCAGCATGAAACCGTCATAGCTGCAGCGAAAGCCGCATCAGGGAGAACATCGTCGCCATCGAGCGGTCCAGCACGCCAAGGAAGCAATCTCATAATCAAAGAGGCAACGATCAAGCGCTTCTTCTACGAAAGTCACGAACATCTACGCCGTCATCTCCAAGACTTCGTCGCCGCCTACAACTTCGCCCGTAGACTCAAAACCCTTAAAAGTCTCACTCCCTACGAATACATTTGCGCGCTCTGGACAAACAGCCGCAGCGCTTCCAACTCAATCCAAACCATCTATCTCCGGGACTAAACAGAGAGCCGCTTCAGGCTTGTGGCGTGGAGTGTCGGCGTGCGCTGTCGGGATGTGCTCCGAACTCGATCCCGCGGTGAGGCGGTGTCGCGGGTTGTGAGAGGCGGCGGCTACCGCGTAGAGTGGGGCCATGAGATCGCGGGCATTCCGGACGTGTTTTCTTCTTTTCAGCGCGGCTGCTGCTTCGGTGGCGCAAGTTCCCGCAAGCCCTCGGGATCCGGCAAACCCCGACCTGGACCGCGCGCAGTCTCTGGTCGAGCACGGACAGGCCGATCAGGGAATCGCGTTGCTGCGTGAGCTTGCCGCCCGCGGGCCGGCAGTGCCGGGAGCCGCGCATGGCCTGGGGGTAGCGCTTTACCGTACGGGCAAGCTGCTGGACGCGGTGAAGGTGCTCACGCAGGCGGAGCAGGAAGATCCGCGGGATATTGAGGCGGTGCAACTGCACGGGCTGGCGCTCTACCGGCTCGGCCAACCGGCGGCAGCGATCCCATATCTCAAGCGCGTGGGCCAGTGGACGCCGGACGCCAATGCGGATGCCGAACATGTATTAGGGCTCTGCTACCTGAACGCACGGCAGTACGACGAGGCGCGTGCGAGCTTTGCGTCCGAGTTCAACGTGGCGCCGGAGGGCCCCGCAGCATACCTCTTTCTCGGACGGCAGCTGATGCTCGCGCAACTGCCGGAGATGGCCGGTGTGGCCGCGACCAAGGCCCTCGCACTGAACCCGCAACTTCCGATGGGGCACTTCATGCAGGGCGAGATCTTCCTTTTCAAGTCGCAGACGGATGCGGCGCTGAAGGAGTTCGAAGCCGAGCGCATGTTGAACCCGCTGTACGCGCCTGTGTATGAGCGCCTCGGCGATCTGTACAGTCGCGTCGGCAAGCTCGCCGAAGCGCAGCAGGTGCTTATGAAGGCGCTCTCCCTGGAGACGAGCAGCACCGGCCCATTCATCTTGATGGGCAAGGTTTTGTTGCGGCGCGGCGATCCTCAAAACGCTCTTCTGTACCTCCGCCGTGCCGAGCGCATGGACTCGTCGAATGTGACCACACACATGTTGCTTGGACAGGCGTTTCGCGGCGTCGGCGACGAGGCAAAGGCCAAAGCCGAGATTGGCGAGACGGTTCGGCTGAACGCGGCCAATCAGCTGCAGTTGCAACCGGTGAAGTAGTTGGTTGCATGGGGCGGGTTTGCTTGCCTGCTGCTCGTAATGGTGCATGGGGTCAGCATGGCAGCGCAGCAGCCCTATCCGCCCGTAGCCGGGCACGCCGGCCCACTTTGGTTTGAGGATGTTGCCGCACCGGCCGGGTTGACGATGCTGAACGTCAACGGTGGCGTGGACACCAAGCGGTACATCATCGAGACTACGGGCAGCGGCGTCGCCATCCTTGACTTCGATCATGACGGCTGGCCGGACATCCTGCTGATGAACGGCGCACCGCAAGGCACGGGGCGCGACAGGGTAAGCGAAAAAGGCGCGCCGACGCCTCACCTGTATCGCAACCTTCACGACGGTCGCTTCGCCGATGTCACGCACTCGGCCGGTCTGGACCGGCTGACAGGATGGGGGCAGGGCGCCTGCGTGGGGGACTACGACAACGACGGCTTTGACGACTTGTACCTGACGTACTACGGCCACAATCGCCTTCTGCATAACGAGCGTAACGGCACGTTTCGGGAGGTCGGCGGACCGGCAGGCGTTGCGGGCAGCGGCAAGTCGTGGGGCACCGGATGCACCTTTATCGACATCGATCGCGACGGCAAACTCGATCTCTTCGTGGCGAACTACGTCGACTTCGATGTGGGGACGGCGCCAAAGCCCGGCGAAGGCGTGATGTGCATCTGGAAGGGTACACCCGTGATGTGTGGTCCGCGCGGCCTGCCGTACACACCGAACCTGCTGTACCGCAATCGTGGGGACGGCACGTTTGAAGACATCAGCCAACGCGCGGGCATCCCCCGGACGAACGGCCACTACTGCTTCGGCACGACCTCACTGGATGCGGACGACGACGGCTGGCCGGACCTGTACGTCGCGTGTGATAGCACAGCGTCGATCCTCTACCGCAACAATCACGACGGCACGTTCACCGATGTGGCCGCGGACGCCGGTGTCGCCTATAACGACGAGGGTCGCGAGCAGGCGGGCATGGGCGTGACCATCGGCGATGCCGGCGGCGATGGACAGGTGTACATCTTCAAGACCAACTTCTCCGACGACACGGCTTCCCTGTATCGCAACGACGGCAAGGGGCAGTTCTCGTGGACGCTCGCGGAGGCCGGACTTGCGTTGAACACAGCGTATCTCGGTTGGGGAACGATGTTCTTCGACCCCGACAATCGCGGTGTGCTGGATCTCGTAATCGCCAACGGCCATGTGTATCCCGAGGTCGACACGGCGCATCTCGGCGCAAGCTACAAGGAGCCGCGACTGTTGTATTACGGCGATGGTCACGGGCACTTTGCCGACATCAGCGCGAACGTCGGGCCGGGCATCACGACCGCAGCTTCAGGGCGCGGTCTGGCCACGGCCGATCTGTGGAACGACGGCCGCACTGAGGTGGTAATCAACAACATGAGCGCGCGTCCGAGCCTTCTGGCGAACCGCAGCCCCAATCGCAATCACTGGGTGGGCTTGCATCTTGAAGGCACACGGGGCAACCGCGATGGTATCGGCGCCCGGGTCACAATCACGTCGGCGGGCAGGGTGCAGATGGCGGAGGTGCGCAGTGGCGGAAGCTACATATCGAGCAGTGATCTTCGGCTGCACTTCGGCCTGGGCTCTGGGACGTCAGTCTCGGACATCTTGGTCCGCTGGCCGAGTGGGCTGGTGGAGCACTTCGCCGCCCCCGAGACGGATCGACTGCTCACGTTGCGCGAAGGCATGGGTGCGTCGGCTTCAACCAAACCGTAAGCTCGCAAGAGGTGACAGGCGTGTCACCTTTACGGCGGTTTCGCTTGAGCCTATAGTGTTACTCCACCAACGGCCCAAGCCTGGATATCTCCTGAAAATGTGCTTTGGGTTAACGATTGTGCTTCTCCAACAAGAGTGATCGAGGGTGTCCCAGTGCAGAGCGCATTCCGAAACCACATCTTCAGGCGCAGTATTTCCCACTGCCCTCGTACACTTCTGGCCTGTACCGTGGTGTTGCTGGCCGGCCTTTCGACCGGTCCCTCAGCCCGGGGCCAGTCGGTCTACGGTTCGATCGTCGGAACGGTGACCGACACCACAGGCGCGAACATTCCGGACGCCAGCGTCACAGTCACCGATGTGGCTAAAGGAACTTCGGTCAAAGTACAGACGAACGCCAGCGGCCAATACTCCGTTCAGCACCTTATTTCCGACGTGTATAGCGTCGTCATCGAAGCGCCCGGATTTGCCAGAGCGACCCGCGAAGGTGTGCAGGTGTATGTCGATACTGCACCCAAGGTCGATGTCCAACTCTCGGCCGGCGCGGAGAGCACGACCGTCAATGTCTCGTCCGACGAACCTCTGCTTCAGACCGAGCGCGCCGATGTGTCCACCATTTTGAACGAGCGAGCGGTGGAGAATCTGCCTAACCTGAATCGCAACTTTACTGCCTTTGAACTGTTGACGCCGGGCACCAGCTATATCGGTTGGAGTGCGAACGAATCGACCAATCCTCAGCGCAGCCAGGCGATCGAGGTCGACGGTCAGCTGCCCTTTGCGACCGGCTATGAGTTGGACGGCACCGACAATCAGGATCCCATCAACGGCATCGCTGTGATCAATCCGAACCTCGACGCCATCTCGGAGATGAAGGTCACCTCGCAAAATTATGATGCTGAGCAGGGCAAGGCGGTCGCCGGTCTGGTCACGGCACAAACCCGCTCCGGAAGCAATGCCCTGCACGGTTCGGCCTTTGAGTTTCGCCGCTCCGACGCCCAGCAGGCGCGCGATCCGTTTACGGAGTATGCCCCGGCGCCCATCACCGGACGCTATATCCCGTCGAACCTTCACAACCAGTTTGGCGGCTCAGTCGGTGGGCCGATCCGCAAAGACAAGCTCTTCTTTTTCGGCGACTACCAAGGTTTACGCGAGAAGACCGGCTCTGCCCAGGTCACCACGGTTCCTACTGTCCTCGCGCAAACAACGTGCAGTTCAGGGGGAGACTGCAATCTAAGTGATTATCTGCAGCCTGGAGCTGCTCCGTCCGGTTCGCTGGCCAACTGCGGCACGCAATTCTGTCAAGGGCTGATCTTCGACCCAGCGACCAACCTCAACTCCGCTGTGGGCCGTGTTCCCTTTGCGGGCAATATCATTCCCGCCCGCAGACTGTCCGCACCCGCCGTGAATTTCTTCAAGCTGTTGCCCCAACCGAACACCGGCGCGGCTGGGCAGATCGTGAACAATTTCATTGCGGCAGGCACCGGAAGCTTCAACACGAATCAATTCGACGTGCGCGTCGACGGGCGCGTCAGCGACAAGCTGCATGTCTTTGGCCGCTATACCCGGTTCGATTCCAATCTGGCCGGAGCTCCGTTCTTTGGAGCTGGGGGCGGTCAGGGTTATGCCAATGGCTTTGCAGGAACAGATACATCGCTTCAGCAAAGCCTGGCTTCGGGCGGGGATTACTCCTTCTCGGCAAATTGGCTCACGGACTTCCGCTTCGGTTGGTACCGGATCCACCTCAACGAAGAAGGTCCCGGATACAACCAGCCCCTGGGTAACCAACTCGGTATACCCAACACCAATGTGGGCGACCTTTCGCTGAACGGCGGTTTGCCGCAGTTCAACATCGAGATTCCGAGCAACGGTTCCAATGGAAGCGGTAGTTTGACTTATGGTACGAGCGCCAACCAGAACCTCCAGGATGAAGACCAGTTCCAGATCGTGGATAACTGGAGTCACTTGGCAGGCAACCACAATATTCGTTTCGGAGCCGACCTGCGCTACGCTCTGAACCACATCGTCTCTGTACAGAACAACAATTTGCGTTCGGGACTGTATAGCTTTATTGGGGCGACGACCTCGGGATCGCCGAACGCGGCCGTCGCTGTGGATTCAGGGGTAGGTTTCAGCAGCTTTCTGCTCGGGGACATCAACTTCTTCAGCCGCAGCCAGACCTTCAGCACAAATGCCGCGGAACGCCAGAAGCGCACCTTTTTCTATGCTCAGGATCAGTGGCGACTTACGAAGAATGTAACGCTCAACTACGGTCTGCGTGACGAAATCTACTTTCCGGAGACGGTAAACGGTAAGGGCAACGGGGGCCTGCTCGATCTCGATACGGGCGTTGTACGGATTGCCGGCTATGGGCCCTGGGGAACGAATCTGAATGTCGCAAAGAGTTGGACCACGCTGGCGCCGCGCCTGGGCATAGCGTATCAACCTAACTCGGGCACAGTGCTACGTGCCGGCTACGGACGTGTCTACGGGCAGGGTTGGTCCGGAAATACGTTTGGGCTGGTGCTGACGGCTTCCTACCCCATCCAATACGTTCAAAATATCAATGCAGCCAACGGCGTCTCGCCGATCGGCTTCAATCTTTCACAGGGGCCTCCTGCGTCGGTTCCGCCCGCTATACCGGCCAATGGCAGTTATATGCTGCCCGATGGCATTCAGGAGTCGACACGCCCGCTCCACATGCGGATGCCAACGCTTGACGCCTGGAATGTCGCTGTGCAGCAGAGCCTCACGCCCACGCTTTCCCTGCAGCTTTCCTACGTTGCCAGCCATGCGATCCATAACATGTTCGACTCATCCAACCAGGCGGATCCGAATCAGCCCACCATCGCGGGCTACAACAACTGCGGCAGCACGCTGCCGATCACCTTCGGTCCGGGATGCTCGGCCGCGAGCATCAATCCGCTGACCAAGCTGCCGTACACCACCAACGATCGGCGACCGTTTTACAACGGAAGCGCGCAGCAACTCGGTACGAAGTTTGGGACGGCGCACGGCTGGACACAGAGCCTCCGATATAACGCGAACGAGGCAACCAGCAGCTACCAGGCGCTGCAGGTGGTTCTTGAAAAGCACTTCAGCCACGGTGTGCAGTTCCTTTCGCACTACACCTGGTCGCACGCTCTTGCGCATGAATCCGACTATTTCTTTATCGACCACAACGCCGACTACGGCAACAGCTACTACAACCGTCGCAGCGTCTTTGTCTTCGCGGGCAACTACGACCTGCCGTTCGGCCGGGGCAAGCAATTTGGCTCCAATGTTCCGGGATTCCTCAAGCAGGTCATCGGCGGGTTCGCGATCAATGGCGCACTGACCTGGGAAGGCGGTCTACCCTTCACGCCGAGATACGCCAGCTGCAGCGCGGACCAGGACGTGGATACCGGAGGCTCACTCTGCCGACCGCACAAGAGCGGAGTATCGCCGGATATCAGAGCCCGCGCCTTCGATCCTGTCGCGCATCGCGTGAAGTACTTTACAGCCGCGCCGGCGGTTCTCGGCAACGGCCAAACCTTCGGCGCGTTCACCCGACCGGCCTTTGGGACCTTCGGCAACTATGGGCGCGACCAACTGTGGGGGCCGAGCTTTATCAACACGGACTTTTCGCTGGTGAAGAGCTTCTCCCTCACCGAGTACACCACGTTGCAGTTCAGAGCGGAATCTTTCAACCTCTTCAATCACCCAAACCTCGGAGGCCCGGATAATTGCGTGGACTGTCAGGACGGCAACGCCGGAACGATCTCGGGCATTGTGGCCTCTCCGGACGGCACCACCATGCGTCGTCTGCAGTTCGCCGCGCGAATTCAGTTCTAGGAGCTTGTTGAAAAACAAGTGCGGAAGGCGAAAGCCGTACCTCAGCGGCTAAAGCCGCGTTGCGTGGATTGCACTTACGGCACGGCTGAAGCCGTGCCCTTAAGCAAGACGGAGGATTTCAACAAGTTCCTAGAGCAAATTCCCTGTCGGTGTATAGGGCGCCACAGGTATCGAGCCGTTTTCTCCCAAGGAAAACGGCTCTGCACAGACATTCCCGCTCCATAGCAACAGGTAATTTGCTCCAAGCCGAGTTGGCCGAAGAAGATCCCCACAAAACCACGCCGCCGCTACGTGCACGTTAGCGGCGGCTGTTTGTTTCCGCCTCGGGAGCATCCCTGCCGCAGTCCGAGAACGTGACCTCACCGGACACATGCCGATAAGTCGGCGGCGTAGCCGGTTGCGCTGTGTTTTCAAAGCTCAGAGTGTAGCCACCTTGCGGCAGAGGTGTTGTGGATAGCCCTGTTTGCGCCTTGATCGAACAGGATGTCCGCAACTCCAAGGTGTGTTCACCTCCCGCCATCACGTCAGCCCCGAGGCTCAGGGTGTGGGAGTCCAGCGCAACGTGGGTGAGCTTCATGTGCGTGCTGGGGTCGCCGAGATGCACAGGCAATCGTCGCTGCACAAGCGCTATGCCGCCGTGCCACCGCAGCCGGCAGTGACTCGAGCCCGGCGGTACCGCGAGGGTCATGATGGCATGCTGGTCGCCCGGGTGACTTTCGACCGTCACGTTCACAGCATGCCCGGCAGACTCGGCCGTGACCGCACGCGCGCCGAGGGGGATCTGCGGCGCGAACACCAGATTCGTGGTCGCACCGCTGTTGGTGATGTCGAGATCGATCGTCGTTGCGCTCTGCTGCATAGACAGCGCCAGCGTGGCATGCGGAAGGCGAACGTTGCGTACCTGCACCTGATCCCAGTTCGCGGGAAGATGGGGAGCGAAGCGCAGCTGGTTCTGTGCCGCCCGCACCTCCAGCCCCAGAAGGCCGCGGACGGCCGCATCCAGCACGCCGGCCGAAGACCACGTCTGCTCCGGAACCGACTCCGTCTGCTCATGGTAGAAGTCCCCGGCGAAGACCTCATGGAGGTGACCGAGGGAATCCAGACGGTTCCACGCCATGGCGTCGTTCCAGACCGCCTGGCCCATCTCCGGATGGTGCTCCTTGAAGAACGCCACCGCGGTCTGCGTGGTTCCGGGCGCGCTGATGCTGCCCCGTCCGTAAGAGGCGGGATCGAAGTCCGGTGAACTCACCGCGACCTCGCGCACTCCCCAGTCGGCCTGGAAGTCCGCCGAGGCCAGCTGCTCCAGCACAGCGTTTGTCTGTGCGGTGGAGAACACGCCGTCACTCAGGAGTCCGGCCGGCCCCTTTCGCCGACTACGTATGGCTGCACCGTTTTGAGTATGGCCGTCGACCCAGAAGTTCGCCGCAGCATCCCAATAAGCGGCAGCGATGGCTGCCTTCAACTGCCGGCTCTCGCTCTTTGCCTCGGTCGCGAGTTCCGCGTGATGGGTCGCCTCGGCAAGCTGCGCGAAGCCTTCCTCCGCGGCCAGGACGCCCGCGGACAAGGACAGGTCGTCCACGGGGCGGGCCTGCTCATCGCTTCCTTCTTTGTCCTGCGGGATGTGCGGCAGACCATCGGCGCTCCCGCTCAGGGTGTGCAGGTACTGGCTGGCCAGCAGAAGTGAGCTCCAGTGCTCGCGCGCGAAGGTTGTGTCGCCGGTTTCGGCGACGTAGCGAGCCACCGTCGCCAGATAGTCCGCCGTAATGTCGACGTGCACGTACATGTACGGATACTTCGACCAGTCGATCAGGCCGGCGCTCTCGACCTGCTGCCGCCCATCGTCCACCTCCAGAACTCGGCCGATAACGTAGCTCTTTGCTGGACGTTGCAACGTATGACCGAAGAACTGCACCATCCGCAGCCAGGTGGCGTCGTTGTCGCCCACTCGCTGGCCCGGATGATGCTCGTTCAAGCACTTCGCGCACATATCGAAGACAGCGCAAGGAACAATCTTGGAGGGCTGTCTGCTCTGTCGGATGTGCAGATGAGCCGGGCGATCACTTCCATGCACAATGAACCCGCCCTCGCTTGGACGGTCGAGAAACTGGCTCAGCGCGTGGGCATGTCCGCTCTGCCTTTGCATTGAGGTTTAAGGACACTGTCCGTCAGTCGCCCATCGAATACCTGACACGCTGGCGGATACTGCTCGCCGAGGACCGGATGGCCAGCACTATCGATTCAATCTCTGAAATTGCGCAGTCGCTCGGATACGACTCCGTTAGCGCCTTCGGAAAAGTGTTTAGGAAGTTCACCGGGCGCAGTCCCCGGCAATATCGCCATGGACGGAGCACGCCGGCTATACCCACGTCGTGAAAATTTTCCCGGAGGCGCGCTGCTTACATGGGAAGGACAGCGCGTTCGCTCAAGGCTGAGTTAGACCTCTCTGCACAACGCTCAATCCCGGAGGTGCACATCACCGCCAACAGGGCGTAGTGCCTCCTCTCAAAGTCCGACTTGCCAAACCTGGCCTCCGCGGCGGCAAGTTTGCGCTGCAAGACCGGGATAAGGAAGTTCCCGCTTCCGCACGCCGTCTCCAGAAAACGAGAGGTCAATGCGCTCGGTTTCACCTTTCACCAGGTCAAGCATGTTGTCGACCAGCCAGCGCGGCGTGAACACCCCTCCGTGGTCTGCAACGCGCTTTTTGGACCGGATCAGACTGATGGATGGTGGCTCGCAATCCTGCCAGCAGCAAGGTACGAAGCGATTGTCACAAATTTGACGAAGAAAACCAAGTCTTACTCGTATCCGGTTGATTCTAAAGACTTAGGTATGGTGGAGGCGGCGGGAGTCGAACCCGCGTCCGAAAAAACTTCCAACAGAGAGCTTTCATGCTTTTCCCAGTTCGCTTTTGTCTCGTCACCACCGCTCGGAACGGGCGAAGATGTGGCGGCGACCAGTCTGATCTATCTCGTCTACACCCGCGCAGACGGAGCAGGGAAGACCAGCCTACTGTGCGACGATGGGTTCAAGCCCGTAGGCGAAGCCTGAGCCATCGGCTACCTAACTAATTAAGCAGCAAGCGCGAATTGAGGTTCGGCACTTATAGTTTTGTGAGCGATTACGGGTGTCCACACCCCGGCATGCCTCTCTGCCACAAGCAATCCCGTCGAAGCCGTGACGCCCCCAGTTTTGGAGCTGGCACCAACCTTGCTTTGGCGCTGCAAAGATCTGTCTCTAGTATACCGTGCCCGGAACTACCCGGAAACCGGAACTACCCGAAACCGGAGCTACCCGACAACCAGAGGTATCCTACATGCGTTCAGAGGGACGCGTTCAGTAGATCGACCTTCTGCCACTCGCCCCGCTCGATCGCTGCCCGAATCTCCGCCGGCTTCTTTCCCAGCTTCGTTTGTTCGTAAGCAAAGACCGCCTCACGCATGCACGTCGAACACGCTGCTCCGTGGGTTCCTTCAAAGCAGCTATGCAGACTCTTGTGCCCCAGGGCACGGTCGCAACGGCAGTAACACGGCATCTGGTGAAGCACGGCCGGGATCTTCGCGGCGATCTTGTACGACACCACCTGGTACGGATGCGTGAAGTACGTGCCGGTCAGCTGGTCTCCGCTTAGCACCGGGGCCAGGCCTTTCGCCGGGGCAGCGGCATGATAGGCCGGAACATCGTCCGACGGATTGGACCATTGCGCCGACGCAACGATTGTTCCTGCTCCAAGCACGATGCAGGTACCCCACCGCATAAGGGTCTCTCTCTTCATGCGGCGATTGTACCCTGACGCGCCCCCATCTCGATACATCGAAGGGGCTATGGCTGAATGGTGCAGGTACTGTCTTTCGGGAAGGCGTAAAAAGGACAAAAAAAAGACGGCACGTTCGATGCTCTGTCCGTGCCGGGAGGCCAGTGACGCAACTTGGATCGGCAAACCACCTGCCGAAAACCTTCGCACAGCGTGCTCACGCTCTACTGAAATACATATTAGCATGGCAAGCAGCTTCCATGTTGCGGATATTTGAGAAACCTTCCCGATGTTGACGATTTTCGCCAAAGCTTCTGATTTCAGGGGATTAGGCCACAGCTGGATGCCAAAGCTTGGCGGAAAGCGCAGCCGGCGTGAGTTTCGTGGTCTCGCACCGGAGTGCCCTCCAGGTGGAGACCGGAATGCGCAGGTAAACTTCAACGATCCTGGGGTCGAATTGGCCGCCGGCTCCTCGAGCGATCTCGCTCTGCGCCGTCTCAAAGCTCGTTGCCTTTCGATACGGTCGGTCGGACGTAATCGCATCCATCGTGTCGGCGAGGGCAAAAACCCTCGCTCCTAAGGGAATCTCCTCTCCTTTGAGACCCCTTGGGTATCCTTTTCCATCGAAGCGTTCCTGATGGGCGTAGACAATCTCGGCAGCATCTCTGAGAAACGGAATCTTCCGGACGATCTCGTACCCTTGCGCGCAGTGCCGGCGCATGATCGCCATCTCCTGGTCGTCGAGCTTCCCAGGCTTGAGAAGGATTCTGTCGGGGGTAGCGATCTTTCCGATGTCGTGCAGAAACGCGCCTCGTGCGATCAGCCGCAAGTCGTCAGCGCTCAGACCCACGGCCCGAGCGAGTTCGATGCTGTACGCGGTAACTCGGCGCGAGTGGCCCTCGGTCTCCTCATCGCGCAGGTCCAGAGCGTCCCCCATCGCCTCCAGGGTCGTGTCGTAGCTCTTGTCCAGGTCAACCATGATCGATCGGAGACGCTGCGTCCGAGCAGCGACCATGGACTCCAGATTCTGCCGATACAACGCGTTCCGCTTGATCGTCTGTTGCCGCTCGATCGAGCGTACAACGATATGGAGCAGGTGATTTCGCTCAAATGGCTTCAAGAGAAAGTCGGCTGCGCCGCGCCGAAAGGCGCCTGTTGCGATATGAACATCGTGCACCGCGGTGATCAAGACCACGGGTGTGCCGGGGAAGTCTGCTGTGATGCGGTCAAGCAGGCATAGACCGTCGGTGCCCGGCATCATGATGTCGGAAAGAACCAGATCGTAGTCGGCATCCCTAGCGAGTCGATCGAGGGCATGCTCTGCGCTCGCCACCGCGGTGACCTCGTAACCACCGTGGTCAAGAACGGCACAAACGACGTCCCGGACGGCAGACTCGTCATCAACTACCAGCACGCGTTCTTTTGGCATTTCCTCTTCTCCAGCGCATAGTCCCGACCCAGCGACAGCCTTGCAATATCCTCCTTATCGGCAGGTTTCGATAAAACTTTACCTTTTCAGCGATTTATTTTCAGACTTACGTGCGGCCCGGGTCTCGATCCTGGACTTTCGTTCGTCTGCCCACCCCGGCTTGGTTGTCTGGCGGCTCCGTCCCAGGGCCAAAGCTCCGTCGGGGACATCGTCCGTGATACAGCTTGAGGCGGCGACGTACGCCCGCCGACCGACCGACACGGGCGCGACCAGGGTGGAATCCGAGCCGATAAAGGCGCCGTCCTCGATCGTCGTCACATGCTTGGCGACACCGTCGTAGTTGCAGGTGATGGTTCCAGCGCCCACGTTTACACCTTCGCCGATCACTGCATCTCCAAGATAAGAAAGGTGATTCGCCTTGGAACCAGCACCTATGCGCACCTTCTTGGTTTCACAGAAATTGCCGATGTGGGCTCCTTTGCCGATCCGGCTCTCTGGCCGCAGATGCGCATACGGCCCCAGCACGGTGTCGTCGGCGATCTCGGCATGGTCGAGGACACAACCGTTGCGGACCAGAACTCCCTCGCCAAGAAGCGAGTCGCGCACCACCGAATAGGACCGCAACGTGCACTCGGACCCTACCCTGGTGGCCCCGAGCAGCTGCACAAACGGCTCAATCACCGTGTCGGCGCCCACCTCCACCTCGGAGTCGATTACACACGTATCCGGACGAAAGATCGTAACCCCGTTTGCCATCAGCTGCCTGGCTTTGGCGAGCCGCATGGCCTGATCCAGATGCATCATCTCCTGGATCGTGTTCGCTCCCAGAACCTCGTCGACATTGCCGGCCTCAACGGCTACAACTTTTTCGCCATGGAGACGCAACAAGGCGGCCACATCGGTCAGATACAGCTCGCGCTGTGCATTGTCAGGCGTGAGCAGGTCCAGCTCGCGGAAGAGCTTCTCGACCTGAAAGCAGTAGATGCCCGAGTTGATCTCCGGTGCGTCCTTCTGCTCCGGTGTCAGCGACCGATGTTCAACGATCGCGAGGACCTCGGCACTGCCTGGCGCCGCCCGCAGAACGCGTCCGTACCCCGTCGGATCGGACGGAACCGCGGTCAGAATGGTCATCGCGGCCCCCTCCTGCAGGTGCACGGCGCAGAGCTCCTCAATCGTCTCCGACCGGATCAGGGGCACGTCGCCCGAGAGCACAACGAGATGTTCCGGCCGCGCAGACTCGCCGTCGCCGGCCTCAAAGTAGGCTTTCACCTGCTGCAGGGCATGTCCCGTGCCGTTCTGCTCGGCCTGCAGAACGAAGCGCACACCGGTCCGCTCGACCGCCGCTCGCACGCGGTCCGCCTCGTGTCCCACAACACAGAGGACCTGGCCTGCCGGCACGACGGCCTTTGCCGCGGCGATGACATGCAGCAGCAGAGCTCGACCTCCGACCTCATGCAATACCTTGGGCCGCTTACTCTTCAGCCGCGTTCCTTTGCCCGCGGCCATGATGGCAATGCCAAAGCGATGGGTGTCCATATCAGGTCGATCTTCTCACGCGAGCCGGCTTGGGGCCTCTCCCCCGGAAGGCGCATAATCGTCCCAGGAGGGGCCATGTCGACCAGATCTCTTGTTCCGGTCAGCGAGTACCTCGGTTCGGCGTTTCGCCCCGATGTCGACTACGTGGAAGGTGAATTGCAGGAGAGAAACGTGGGCGAACTGGATCACAGCGACTTGCAGTACTTCTTTGCAAGCTGGTTCAACCAGCGTCGGAGCGAGTGGCAGCTTCAGGCAAAGATCGAGCTTCGGGTACAGATCAGCGAAGACCGGTTTCGCGTTCCGGACGTTTGCATCCTCCGCGGCGATGCCCCGCGCGAGCAGATCGTCCGCACTCCCCCAGTGCTGTGCATTGAAATTCTTTCGCCCGCCGACACCGTCCAAGGGATGCGTCAGCGGGTGCGGGACTTCCTGCAAATAGGAGTCCCCGAGGTGTGGCTCGTCGACCCCGAGGTGTGGCTCGTCGACCCCGAGGTGTGGCTCGTTGATCCCCCGTCCAGAGCGGTTCTTCTGTGCTCAGGCAGCACCATCGTGGAGCAGACCGAAGGCGTCCTCACCCTCACCGGCACCCGCATCCACCTACCGGTCGCTGAGGTCTTCCGCGTTCTCGACACGATCTAAGCGCTACTGCCGCACCGCCTTCGGTCCCGCTTCGGGAGCCGGGATGGTGACATCGACTGTCGTCACGCTCCCCAGTTCGGTCAGGGGCGGCGTCAGCTCCGACCGATTTCCGACGACGACGATCGCCAGCTTCGACGTATCGACGTACCGTTTCGCCACGCGAGAGACGTCAGCCGCGGTGACCCGCTCCACACCGGCCTTGTACTTCTCGAGGTAATCCGCGGGGTACCCGTAGAACGCCAGTGTGACCTGTTCGTTGAGAACCTTGTCCGGCGAGTCGTAGTTGAAGATAAAGGAGTTCAGCACCTGATCCTTGGCGTTCCGAAGTTCCTCCGGCGTGGGTGGCTCGGTCTTCAGACGATCGATCTCGGCCAGCATCGCCTTGGTCGCTGCGACCGTGGTGGCGCTCCTGGTCCCTGCGCCCACGCGAAACATGCCCGGGTGATCGTAGGCCGCGCCGTAGCTTCCATTCACGCTGTAGGCGAGGCCGAGCTTGGTGCGTACATCCTGCACCAGACGCGATCCAAATCCGCCGGAGAAGATCTCGTTCATCACGCTCAACGCGTACAGATCGGGGTTGTTGCGCTCGGTCCCGAGGCCGACGATGAACACGTTGGACTGATTCACATCCGTTTTGTCGACGAAGTACACCCCCGGCTTCGGTCCCGCGAACTCCGGCGTCGCGCTTTCGAGGAGCTTGCCTTTGGGTAAGCTGCCGAGCGCCGATCGCAGCTTGGCCTCGACCGCGGCTGAATCGAAGTCGCCCGAGACGGAGACGATCATGCCATTGGGCACGAGGGTTCGGGCGTGCCACGCCGCCAGGTCATCTACCGTCACCGCGGCTACGGTCCGGAACTCCGCCTGCCGCGCATACGGGCTCGTTGGGCCGTACACCACACGCGTTGCCTCTCGGCTGGCGATCGCTCCCGCATTGTCGTTTCTTCGAGCGATTCCGGCGTCCATCTGACGCTTCGCAAGTTCAAGCTTGTCGGCCTTGAAGGCGGGATGGAGCAGGAGATCGACCGTCGCCGCCAGAACGGTGTCGAACTCAGCGGTCGGCGTGGACCAGGCGATCGATGTCGAAGCCAGGCCGCCCCTCGTCTCAATGTGCGCGGCCTTCGCCTCCATCCGGTCGTCCATCGCATCGCCCGAGATCGTCGCGCTCCCGCTGGTCCGCCAGGTCTCTCCGTACAAGCTCACGAGACCGATCTTTGCCGCCGGCTCGTCGCGACTTCCGCCCCGAATCAGGATCGATCCATCGATAAACGGCAGCTCATGATCTTCCTGCAGCAGCAACACCAGGCCATTCGGGAAGACGATGCGCTTCGGCTGAGCCGGCTTGAACGCGTGCAGCGGCGGGATCGCAATCTTGCGCCACGGCTGATTGTTGGTAGAGCCCGTGGCGGATGCAGCCACCGGCGCCGCGGCTCGGGACTGCTGCGCCAACATCTGGGACTGCGCCCCGGACTGTGCCCCGGACTGTGCCCCAGACTGTGCCCCAGACTGGATCCCAGAGACGGCCAGCAGACCGGCCAGCGTATAAATCGATCTTCGTGCGATCACTGTGCCCCTCCCGGGTTCTTAGAGGCGACCGGGGCCGCACCCGCAAACTCGATCCTGGCGCTCGTTCGATTCTCCTCGACGAAGATCTTGTTGGCCACCCGCTGTATATCCGCCTTTGTCACCGCATCCACCTTCTGCAATTGCCGGAAGAGTTCGCGCCAGTCGCCGTAACGCGTCTGGTACTCGGCCAGTTGATGGGCCAGGCCTTCGTTGTCCGCCAGGCCGCGCAAGAGATCGGCCTTGGTCCGTATCTTGTACCGCTCCAATTCGGCGTCGGTCACCGGCTCGGATCGAAGCCGGTCCAGCTCCTTGTGGATCGCGGTCCGCATCTCCTCCGGCGTGTGGCCCGGCAGAGGAACCGCATAGACCGCAAACAGCCCAGGAAACTTCTGCCCCGGAAATCCGCTGAAGCCTTCGGCCGCCGCCGCAATGCGCTGATCGCGCACCAGGCTGCGATACAGCCGCGCCGTCCGCCCGTTGGAAAAAATATCAGTGATCGCGTCGTACGCGGCGTCATCCGGGTCCCGATAGTCCGGCTTGTGGTAGCCCTCGATGTAGAAGGGCTGCGCCGCCTCCCGCAGCACAACCGACCGTTCCGCTCTTTGCACCGGCTCCACGGTCGTCATCGCCTCAGGCTTCGGACCGGCTGGAATCGCACCGAAGTACCGCTCCAGGATCGGCATGGCTTCGGTGGCCCGCACATCCCCGACCACCGCCACAACGATGTTCGACGGCACGTAATACTTGCGATGGAACGCGTCCGCCTCGGTCGCGGTCACCTGGCTGATCTCGCTCTCCCAACCCACATCCGGTCGACGGTACGGATGCGCCACGTACGCGGTCGCCAGAAACTGCTCCACCATGCGTCCGGTCGGCGAAGAATCGGTGCGCATCCGACGCTCCTCCTGCACCACGTCCCGCTCTTTATAGAACTCCCGTTCGACAGGGTGCCCGATGCGGCCGTTTTCGAGGTACGCCCACAGCTCCAGCCGATTCGACGGCATGCTCCAGAAATATTGCGTCGAGTCCTTGCCGGTCGAGGCATTCACGCCGACCGCTCCGTTCGCTTCGGCGATCTCTGAAAACTCATTCGGAACCACAAACTTCTGCGCAGCCTCGACCGCGTCGCCGAAGCTCTTCTGCAACGTCGCCAGCCTGGCCTTATCCTGCGCTACCGTCTTGCGCAGCTCTTCCTCATACGCCGCCTCGGCCGTCTCGACCTGGGCCAGAGCCAGCTTCTCGCCGGCGTAATCCGTCGTCCCGATCTCGTCGGTCCCCTTGAACGCCATGTGCTCGAACATGTGCGCCAGGCCGCTCTGCCCGCCGGGATCGTTCGCCGCCCCCGCATCCACCAGCGTGTAGAAGCTGAATACCGGAGCCTCCGGTCGCTCACAGACGATCAGCGTCAGGCCGTTCGGCAACACCTTCACCGTCGTCCGCTTCTCAAAGCTGGCCAGATCCTGCGCCGTTGCCGGCAACACCATCGCGCAACCCAATGCCAGACCCAGAGATCCAGCCGTCCATCGACCTAAATGCAACGCTTGCCTCCCAAAATAACTCTATGCAGTAGGACCGCATTCCATGCTATTTGTCACCTCGCGTCGCTTCGGCGAAGCAATCGGGCTGCGAGGAGCCAGACCGCCGCACCCGTTGCCGCCGCACCCGCCAGCAGAAGGCCCCATCGCAGGAGCGAGATCGCCGCCTCCGCCTCCGCCTGGATCACCTGGCCGACACTCTCTAGAAACTGGTCCCGGGTCCAGGAGTTTCGCGCCGGCGCCGGTCCTCGCCGGTTGCAGTGCTGCGCCGCTCCCGCCCAGTCGCCCTTGCCGATCGCCTGCAGCAGATGGGTGTACTGCGCAAACAGCTTTGCCGGTCCCAGGTTGTAGGCCATATCCAGCAACGCCAGCTTCGCTCGGTCGGGCAGACCGTCGTACTCGGGCAGCCTCGCTCGGAGACGGCCTTCAAAGCCCAGCAGCGTCTCTTTCAGCTTGGCCTCGATGAGCGGCTCAGGCAGTTCCAGCGCCCCCGGCCTGTGATAGAAGGCTGCCGGACGCCCCTTCGGCATACCGCTCACCCGCTCGAACTCCGCCGCAATCTCCTCCGGCGTCGCGCTTCTTCCGTTCAACAGGAAGCCGAGCGCCTTCGCCGCCATCGGGTTCGGCAGCATCAGGCCCACACCGACCGTTACCTTGCCGACCGTGTCGAGGTACATCCACGGAACGGACCCCTCATACTGCCGCAGCTTCTGGATCGATTGCTCAAGATACGTCGACATACGATTTCAACGTAGCATGACCGGCCCGTGTCCGGCCCCGTCCAGCCCTGAACCGAACCGTCTCTTCTTGACGACTGAATGACCATTCAGTATGCTTCACGCCAGCCGCTCCCCGAGCGGGAGGAGCACTCCCACGATGTCCTCCAGCACGTTAGCTCCAACCTCTGCGCCCGCACTTACCGCCGCCTCTTCCTCTCCATCGCTCGGCACTCGGCAGATCCGCAAAGTCGCCGTTCTCGGCGCTGGAACGATGGGCTCCCGCATCGCCGCCCACATCGCCAACGCGGGCGTGCCGGTCGTTCTGCTCGACATCGTCCCTCCGGGCACATCCGCCGACGCTCCGAAGGCAGATCGCAACCGCATCGCCCTCACCGCGCTCGAAGCTCTCAAAAAATCCAAGCCCGCAGCCTTCTACGCCCCTGAATCCGCCCGCCTGATCGCCGTCGGCAACTTCGACGACAACCTCGGTCTCATCGCGGACTGCGACTGGATCCTCGAGGTCGTCGCCGAAAACCTGGGGATCAAACGCGCTCTGCTCGCCCGCGTCCTCGAACACCGTCGCCCGGGCGCCATCACCACCACCAACACCTCCGGCCTCCCTGTCGCCGACATCGTCGAGGGCATGCCGGACGATCTGCGCCGCCACTGGTTCGGCACGCACTTCTTCAATCCGCCGCGCTACATGCGTCTGCTCGAAATCATTCCCACCGCCGAAACCAGCCCGGACGACCTTGCCGCCATCACCCACTTCGCCGACCGGCAGCTCGGAAAGACCGTGGTCCCGTCGCACGACACGCCGAACTTCATCGCCAACCGCATCGGCACCTTTACCATGGGCAACGCGATCCGCCTGATGCAGGAGCAGGGCCTCACGATCGAAGAGGTCGACGCCCTGACCGGCGCTCCTCTGGGATGGCCCAAGACCGGAACGTTTCGGCTCGGCGACCTGGTCGGCGTCGATGTGCTCGCGCACGTGGCCACCAACTTCTCTGCGCAGGCGGCCCGCATCGGCGACGAACGCACCGACGTCACCCTGGCCCCGTTCATCGCCCAGATGCTGGAGCAGAAGCTGCTCGGCGACAAGGTAGGCGGCGGCTTTTATAAAAAGACCGGCAAAGACCCCGAAGGCCGCGACCTCCGCTACGTGCTCGACTGGCAGACGCTCGACTACCGCCCCTCCACGCGCCCAAAACTTCCCGCGCTCGAAGTGGCCAAAAACGTCGAGCAAACCTCCGACCGCATCGCCAAACTCCTCCACGCCGACACCGCCACCGACAAAGCCGCGCGCTTCCTATGGCCGCTCGTCACCGAGCTGTTCACCTACGCCGCCAATCGCGTCTCCGGGTCCGGCAACGAGCCCGCCCAGACCATCCTCGAGATCGACCAGGCCATGAAGTCCGGCTTCAACTGGGAGCTCGGTCCCTTCGAGATGATGGATGCCGCGGGCGTCCGCGAGACGACCGACAAGATGCGATCGCTCGGTGCTCCGATCAGCCCCAACGTCGAGCATCTCCTCGCCTCCACCGCCGAAGATTCCAACCCGACCTGGTACCGCGACTCCGCTCACACCCACGCCCACACCCCCGCCAGACGTGAATTCTTCGACATCAGGAACAACACCTATCAGAAGGTTCCCGCAGCTCCGGGCACGCTCTCCCTCGCGGCGCTGAAAAAGTCGAACGGCGTCGTCAAACGCAACCCCGGAGCCTCGCTCATCGACCTCGGCGACGGCGTCGCGTCGCTCGAACTCCACTCCAAGATGAACGCCCTCGGCGGCGACATCGTCTCGCTCCTCACCCAAACCCTCAAGCCCACCTCGGAAGCCGTCGCCAACTTTGAAGCCTTCGTCGTCACCGGCGAATCGGCGAACTTCTCCGTCGGCGCCAACCTCATGCAGCTCCTCCTCGCCCTCCAGGAAGAGGAGTGGGACGAGGTCGACCTCATGGTTCGCGGCTTCCAGAACATGACGCAGCTCATCAAGTTCTGCCCGCGCCCCGTCGTCGTCGCACCCTTCGGCATGTGCCTCGGCGGAGGCGTCGAAATCTGCCTCCACGCGGCCGCCCGGCAGCCGCACGCCGAACTCTACATGGGCCTCGTCGAGGCAGGCGTCGGCCTTATCCCCGGCGGCGGCGGATGCAAGGAGATGACGCTTCGCTCGGTCGACGCCGGATCCTCCCTCCGGCCCGATGCTCGCGGAGAGGGTAGCGCCCGCGGCGACGATAACCTGGCAGTCTTCGAGGCGCTCAAGAAGAACTTCGAAACTATCGCCAAGGCCACCGTCTCCACCTCCGCCGCGGAAGCGCGCTCGCTCGGCTTCCTCCAGGCCTCCGATCTCGTCACGCCGAACCGCGATCGCCTCCTCGCCGACGCCAAACACCGCGCCCGCGAACTCGCCTCCGCGGGCTACACCGCGCCCCAGCCCCGCACGGCGATCCCCGCGCCCGGCGAAAACGCCCTCGCCACCCTCAAGCTCGCCGTCTGGACCCTCCGCGAAGGCGCCTTCATCTCCGAGCACGACGCCAAAGTCGCCAACTGGGCCGCCCACATCCTTTGCGGCGGCAAACTCACCCCCGGCACCGCCGTCACCGAGCAGTATCTCCTCGACCTCGAACGCGAAGCCTTCCTCTCCCTCTGCGGCGAAAAGAAGACCCAGGAGCGCATCGCCTTCACCCTCAAAACCGGCAAACCGCTCCGCAACTAAAAGCAAGCTCTTAGCTGCTAGCTCCTAGCCCTTAGCTGAGATCGAAGCAAGAACCCTCGCATCACCGGCCTCTAGCTAGGAGCTAGAAGCTAAGAGCTAGGAGCTGGCCTTATGAACGAAGTCATCATCGCCTCCGCCGTCCGCACCCCCGTCGGCAAAGCGCCCCGCGGCACCCTTCGCAACACCCGCCCCGACGACCTCGCCGCCACTGCAATCACCGGCGCCCTCAGCCGGGTGCCGCAGCTCGACAAGCGAGAGATCGACGACGTCATCCTCGGCTGCGCCATGCCCGAGGCCGAGCAGGGCATGAACGTCGCCCGCATCGCCTCGCACCGCGCCGGCCTCCCCAACTCCGCCTCCGCCATGACCATCAATCGCTACTGCGCCTCCGGGCTCCAGTCGATCGCCATCGCCGCCGATCGCATCGGCGGCGGGTCTGCGGATGTGATTGTGGCCGGCGGCACCGAGTCGATGTCCTACGTCCCCTTCGGCGGCAACAAAATCTCGCTCAACCCCTGGCTCGTTGAAAACTACCCCAGCTCCTATATCTCCATGGGCCTCACCGCCGAGCGCGTCGCCAAACACTATGGCATCACGCGCGAAGAGATGGACCGGTTCTCGCTCGCCTCCCACGAAAAAGCCGTCCACGCGATCGAGGCCGGACACTTCGATGACGAGATCGTGCCCGTCACGGTTACAAACACGACGCCCGACCTCGCGAGCAAGAAGCAGCCGAAATCCATCCCCGTCCAGACTCAGTTCACCCGCGACGAAGGCCCCCGCTCCGACACCTCGCTCGAAGCCCTCGCGAAACTCAAGCCCGTCTTCCACGCCACGGGCACCGTCACCGCCGGCAACTCGTCGCAAACCTCGGACGGCGCCGCCGCCACCGTCGTCATGTCGCGCTCCCGAGCCGACGCGCTAGGCATCAAACCCCTCGCCCGCTTCCTGGCCTTCGCCTACGCCGGCTGCGACCCCGAAGAGATGGGCATCGGCCCCATCCACGCCATTCCAAAAGTGTTGAAGATGGTGGGGCTGACTCTAGCCGACATCGACGTCATCGAGCTCAACGAAGCGTTCGCTGCGCAGTCGCTCGCCGTCATCAAGGTGCTCGGCATCGACCCGGGCAAACTCAACCCCAACGGCGGCGCCATCGCGCTCGGCCATCCGCTCGGCTGCACCGGCGCCAAACTCACCGCTACCCTGCTCCGCGACATGCCCCGCCGCAACGCCAAGTACGGCATGGTGACGATGTGCGTCGGCGGAGGCATGGGCGCCGCCGGCATCTTCGAGGCCGCGAACTAGTAAGAATCGGAGTAGGGATTGCCCAATGGAGACGAATCAATGCCAGAACCAAACAGCCTTGTATCTCTTGGCGAGCTATCCAAACCTGCAACAGTTCTTATCGAGAGAATTTCAGATGCAATTGGCGGCATCTTCCGTCCCCAACAAATAAGAAGAGTAGCGGAAGCAGAAGCGGATGCAGAGATAATAACGTCAAAGGCAAAAATCAAAATTACTGATCTTCAGCGTCGCGCCATGCACCGGTTCCTCGTTGAGGAAGCTCAGAAACAATGGAATATCGAGAGCATCGCGCTGAAAGCGGTGCCCGGATTGGCCGCTAACGCAAGCCCTGAGAACATCGAAAAAGATTGGATCATAAACTTCTTCGACAAGAGCCGCTTGGTATCTGATGATCAAATGCAGGAGCTTTGGGCGAGAGTTCTTACGGGTGAAGCAAACCAACCAGGATTTTGCTCGAAGCGAACAGTGAATCTATTAGCTTCCATGGACAAGACTGAAGCCGAGCTATTCAGGAGCTTTTGTGCATTCGTCTGGGACATTGAAGGATTAGTACCTCTTATCTTCGATTTATTCAACCCAATTTACAACGCAAACGGAATTAGCTTCACTACGTTGCAACATCTGGAGCTTATCGGGCTCATCAAATTCGACAGCTCCGGTGCTTTTCAATTGTCAGAGATGCCTGAAGATATAACCGCAAAGTACTTTGATCGCTCCTTTAGGCTTTGCTTACCTGCGTTAGACAAGGGCTGCTTTCCAATAGGCAAAGTACTCTTGACTGGGCCTGGAGAGGAACTAGCGCCTGTGAGCGGTTCATCCTCCAATCCAGCGTTTTGCGATTATGCCCTAAACAAATGGGAGCGCTATCGACCTTCGCCAGCCTAGCTGGAAGCAACATCGTCTTAGAAATACTTTGTCTCAGGAGTTCACCATGGCAACCACCTCTCTCCCCCCCGAAGTAACCACTCTCAAACTCGCCCCCACCCCCACCCCCGGCGGCGCCTTCCTCATCACACAACCCACACCGCAGGACTGCTTCTTCCCCGAAGACTTTACTGAAGAGCACCGCCAGATCGCCCAGACCACCGCGGACTTCGCCCTCAACGAAGTCCTTCCCGTCTCCGACCGGATCGAGGCCAAGGACTTCGCGCTCACCCGCCGCCTCATCCAGCAAGCCGCCGATCTCGGCCTCACCGCCGTCGACATCCCCGAAGAGTTCGGCGGCCTCGAGATGGACAAGGTCACCTCCGCCATCGTCGCCGACAACATCGCCAAACAGGGCAGCTTCTCGGTCGCCTTCTCCGCGCACACCGGCATCGGCACGCTCCCCATCGTCTGGTACGGCACGCCCGAGCAGAAACGGAAGTACCTCCCCAAGCTCGCCGACGGCACCTCCATCGGCGCCTACGCGCTGTCCGAATCCACCTCCGGCTCGGACGCCGTCAACGCCCGCACCCGCGCCGTGCTCTCGGACGACGGCGCCACCTACACCCTCAACGGCGAAAAGATGTGGATCACCAACGCCGGCTTCGCCGACCTCTTCACCGTCTTCGCCAAATGCCTGGTCCCCCAAAACTCAGGCGCGAAGGACGCCGGAAAAGAACGCCTCACCGCCTTCCTCATCGAACGCGGCACCCCCGGCTTCACCGTCGGCAAGGAAGAACACAAACTCGGCATCCGTGGCAGCTCCACCTGCCCCCTCATCCTCACCAACTGCAAGATCCCCTCCGCGAACCTCCTCGGCGAGGTCGGCCGCGGCCACGCCATCGCCTTCAACATCCTCAACGTCGGCCGCTACAAGCTGGGCAACGCCGCCGTGGGCGCCGCGCGCATGGTCACCGGCAACGCCATCCGCTACGCAAAAGAGCGCAAAGCCTTCGGCAAACCCATCTCGGACTTCGGCCTCATCCAGGAAAAAATCGCCGATATGAGCGTAGGCGTCTTCGCCGGCGAAGCCCTCACCTACCGCGTCGTCGGCCTCATCGATCGGGCCCTCGCCGAGGTCGATAAATCGGACGCCGCCGCCATCCAGAGAACCATCGAAAGTTACGCCGTCGAGTGCTCCATCGCCAAGGTCTGGGCCTCCGAAATGCTCGACAAAGTGGTCGACGAAAACCTCCAGATCTTCGCCGGCTACGGCTACGTCGAGGAGTACCCCGCCGAACGCGCCTACCGCGACGCCCGCATCAATCGGATTTTTGAAGGCACCAACGAGATCAATCGCCTCATCATCACCGGCTGGCTGATGAAGTCGGCCATGACCGGCAAACTCGCCCTCATGCCCGCCATCAAGCAGCTGATGGACGAGGTCCTCGCCGGCCCCATCGAACGTGAGGAGCACGAGGGACCGCTCGCCGCCGAGTTCGATCTCCTCGCGAGCGCAAAGAAGCTCACCCTCTTCGCCGCCGGTTCCGCCGCCCAGCGATACATGGAAAAGATCGCCGACGAGCAGGAGGTCATGGCCGCGCTCGCCGACCAGATCGCCGAAGTCTTCGCCATGGAATCGGCCGTGCTGCGCGCGCAAAAGATCGTCGATGCGGGGAAGGCGAGCGCCATCCCGGTTGCGATGGCGCGCATCTACACCGAACACGCCTTCGAAATCATCGAGCGCTCCGCCCGCAAGGTCATCGCCGCCGTGGCTGAGGGCGACATCGCCCGAACCCAGTTCGCTATCCTCCGCCGCCTCGCGAAGCACGATCCGGCAGACACCATCCGCCTCCGCCGGGAGGTCGCCCAGCACACCATCCAAGCCGGCCGATACAGCCTGTAGTACCGAAAACAAGACAACAAGGACTGAAAGCAGAAGCTCTCACACACATCCTGGAACCGTCAATCCCCAAAATTGACCTGCTGCCTCCCCCAAACGGCGCGGTCCCTTCCCTTGTCGCCGACCCCCACGTTTGTAACCATTGCTGGGTATGTCGCCTCCCCAGAGGTCCATTCCGCGGGCTGCCCGAAGTCCATGTACGCGTCGACGTCCCCGCACGCCACGTCGCTCGGATCTCGCACGTCTGTTCCTCCTCCTCCTCCTCGCCCTGCTCTGCCCATTGATCGCCCGGGCTGCCGCGCCTGCTCTCTCCCGACACTCGGCGATAAACGCCCGCACGATCGATAGCCTCGCCACCCTCGACCTCTACGACAACCTGGACGACGCCGGCCCGCTCCCCTCCTCGCAGCCGCTCAAAATAACTCTCCACCTGGCCCCCACCACCGCCCAAACCGCCGCGCTCCAGAGCCTCCTCGCCGCCCAGACCGACCCGGACTCCCCCAACTTCCAGCACTGGCTTACACCGGAGCAGTTCGCCTCGCAGTTCGGCCCCACCGACGATCAACTCGACCGCTTCCGAGCCTGGATCGAAAGCCAGGGCCTCGCCGTCGAAAGCATCTCGCCCTCCCGCTCGCGCCTTGCCGTAACCGGCACCGCCGCCCAGATCGAGTCTGCCTTCGCGCCGCACCTTCGCCGCCTCCAGGTCGCCGGCCAGCCGCACTTCGCCCCCTCGTTCCCGCCCACGGTTCCCGCCGAACTCTCGCCCGACATCGCCCAAATCGCCGAAATCTCCGGCCTCGACGACCTCCCGCCCGCCTTCCCGCTCCGGATCTCGGAAGGGGCTCCGCAGATCACCCAGGCCCAACGAATCTCCCCGGCCCAGCGCGCAAGCAGCCTCGATCCTCCGACCCGCAATAGAGCAACCGGCAGAGCAACCGAGGTCCAACCGGATTCCCTCACCCATCTGGCAGACATCCTCGACGCCAACACGTCCCCGGTCGTCACGCTCACAAACCTTGCCTGCGATAGCCCCCTCACACCCTCTGACCTGGCGCGCTATCAGGCCCTCATGCGCCAGGCCGGCGCCCAGGGCATCACCGTCATCGTCTCCGCAGCCTGCGATTCCCCATCCGGCCTCCCCTCCACTTCCATCGCCGCCCTGCCCGAGGTCACCGCGCTGGCCGGTGTCTCCACCTCGACCACCGATCCCCGCCCAGCCTGGCAGCTCGCCCCCGGTCTGCCCCCCGACCTCGAACGTCACACCCCCGACCTCACCTCGCCCTCCCCAACCGCGCTCGCCGATGCCATCCGCGCCGTGGTCGCCCAGACCGGCAGACGTCAGGGCAACATCAATCGCCGCCTCTACGCTCTCCGCTCCACCCCGGGCCTCTACACCCAGCCCGACTCCAGCACCGCCGGCAGCTGGCAGCCCGCCACAGGCCTCGGCCTCGTCGACCTCCCCGAACTCATCAAAGCCTTGCCTCGCACGGGCGCCCTCGTTGCCACCACCACCTCGATCGAGTCCTCCACCTACGCCGTCCCCTACGGCAACACCGTCACCCTCACCTCCAAGGTCCTCGCCGGCTCTTATCCCACCGCCGCGCCCACCGGCGTCGTCACCTTTAGCGCCTCGACCCAGGGCGTCATCGGCACCGGCACCATCGACAGCGCGGGCAACGCCACCCTCATCTCCGGCAACCTCCCCGTCGGCAGCTACAGCCTTACGGCAAGCTACTCCGGCGACGCGATCTACAGCCCGAGCACCAGCACCGGCACGGCCACGGTCGCCGTTTCGATCGTCAACGCCACCCTCCTCGCGACCATCGCGCCGGTCACGAACGTCCCCTACGGCGCCACCGCCACCGTCACCGCCACGGTCAGCCTTCCCGGCTCCTCCGCCGCCCCCTCCGGCAACGTCTCCGCGCAGGTCGAAGGCGTCACCGGCGCCAACTTCGTCGCCATCCTCACCCCCAACCCCGGCGGCAACACCGCCACCGCCAACATCGTTGTCTCCATCCCCAAGCCGGGGTCCTACACCATCTCGATCACCTGCGCCGGCAACACCAACTTCCAGTGCCAGACGCCCGTCATCCTCCCCTTCAAAGCCATCCTGGGCAACACCCTGATCACCGTTGCGGCCACGCCCGCCGCTCCGCAGGCCGGACAACCCATCGCCCTCACCGCCACGATCGCCAACGCCGGCAATGGCACGGGCGTCTACAACTTCGGCGGCTCCATCACCTTCTACGACAACGGCGTCCTGCTCGCCACAGCGCCCGTCGCCACCAACCAGGCCACCACCACCAAAACCCTCGCCGGCAATCGCACGCACAACATCGTCGCCACCTACACGGGCGACCCGAACTGGAATCCCGGCGCCTCCGCCGCGGTCGCCGTCACACCCACGCTTCTTTCCTCCGCCGTCACTCTTTCGGCCAGCATCCCCAACCCTCCGAGCGCCCTTGCAGGCATCAACATCGGCTTCACCGCCACCGTCGTCACCACCGTCCTCAACAACCCCGGCCCCACCGGCACCGTTACCTTTTACGACACCTTCAACGGCGTCTACGTCACGCTCGGCACGGCGACCCTGGCCTCGAACGGCCCTTCCGCGGCCATCGCCCAGTTCAACACCGTGCGCCTCACCGCCGGCACCCACCACATCTTCGCAACTTATGCCGGCGACGATAACTTCATGCTCGCAACCTCCGCCCCGGCCACGCTCACGCTCACCGACTTTGCCCTCACCATGACACCTTCCACCCTCACCCTCAATCAGGGCAGAACCGCTCAGGTCGTCACCACCATCGGCCTCGTCAACGGCTTCAACGGCAGCGTCGCGTTTGGCTGCACACCGCCCCCGAACAGCGAGGCCAGCTGCTCCTTCTCCCCGGCCACGGTCGTCGGCGCGGGATCCTCCACCCTCACCATCATCACCGCCGGTCCACAAACCCAGGTCAGCCACCGAACCGTCAGCCGCGCCGGACCAGGCGCCCCCGCCGCAATCACCCTCGCCCTGGCCTCGGGCCTCCTCTTCAACCTCCGCCGCCGATCCCATCTGCCCTCACTTCTGCTCGCCCTCCTCGCCTCCGCTTGCCTCGGCAGTGCTCTCGGCTGCGGCCTGGTCACCACCGCCGGGAACAACTCCCCAACCCCTACACCCTCCAATCCTGGAACCCCGCTCGGCACCCAGAACTTCACCATCACCGCGGCCGGGTCCGACGGCGTCAGCACCGCACGCCATACCTTCTCGTACCAGGTCACCGTCCAGTAACCGCTCCGTAACCGACCCTGCAACTTTTTACCCTGATCCCGGTCTAACTCTGCATCGCGATCCGCACACCGCCGGACCCAGGAATTGACCATGCGCCACTCCGCCCGCCTTGGGCTCGCACTCGCCGCCCTCCTTGTGATCTCCACCCTGACGCCGTCCGCCACGGCCGCCGTTCCCATCCGCGTTCGGGCCATCTCTGCCACTGCCGACACGCCCCTCCCGCACATGGTCTCGCCCCGCCTGCGCCGTGCAACCGACCGCGGCTCTGCCCCCGCCGACAGGACCCTCTCCGCCGTCACGCTTTATCTCAATCGCACCCCCGCCCAGGAGGCCGCGCTCACCCAGCTCCTGCTCGATCAGCAGAATCCAGGCTCGCCGCACTTCCACCAGTGGCTCACCCCGCAGCAGTTCGGAGCGCAGTTCGGCATCGCCGCCTCCGACCTCGCTAAAGTCTCCGCCTGGCTCTCGAGCAAGGGCCTTTCCATCACCGAAACCGCGCCCAGCGCCAACGCGATCACCGTCTCCGGCACCGTCGCCCAGGTGCAGAAGGCCTTCGGCACCAGCATCCACACCGTCTCGCTCAACGGCGAAGAGCACATCGCCAACGTCACCGATCCCGTGCTCCCGGCAACGATCGCCGGCCTGGTCTCCGAAATCGCCGGTCTCAACGACTTCAAGCCCAAGGCCCGCGGCCGCATGAGCACCGTCGACCCCCGCTTTACCTCTTCCTACGCCCCTTACAACCACTTCCTCGCTCCCGGGGACTTCTACACCATCTACGACGTCAACCCTCTGCTCGCCGCCGGAATCAACGGCAGCGGCGTTACCATCGGTGTCATCGGCCAGACCGACATCAGCCTCCCCGACGTCGCTGCCTTTCGTACCGCCGCGGGCCTGCAGCCAAACGTGCCCACCGTCCGGTTCTACAACGGCGATCCAGGCGTCTCCAAAGACGACGTTCCGGAAGCTCACCTCGACGTCGAGTGGGCCGGAGCCGTCGCCCCCAACGCGACCATTCTCTACGTCGCTTCCAGTCAGGGCGCCTTTCGAGCTTTAGCCCAATCCATCCTCAACAACGTCGCTCCGCTTCTCAGCATCAGCTACGGCCAGTGTGAACAGTACGCCTCGCTTTCTACGCTCAACAGCTACAACTCTCTGTTCGAGCAGGCCAACGCCCAGGGCCAAACCATCGTCGGCCCCGCCGGCGACGCCGGAGCTACCGACTGCGACTACAATCCAGACGCGATCGTGTCCACGGCGGCGGACGGTCTCACCGTAGACTTCCCCGGCAGCTCCCCCTTTGTGACCGGCGTCGGCGGAACCGAGTTCAACGAGAGTGCAGGCAGCTACTGGAGCTCGACCAACGGCAACTTTCAGGGTTCCGCACTCAATTACATCCCGGAGATGGTGTGGAACGACTCCGGCTCCACCTACGGCCTTGGGGCGAGCGGCGGCGGCGCCAGCGCCTTCTTCTCGAAGCCCGCCTGGCAGACCGGCACGGGGGTTCCAAACGACGGTTCGCGCGATACACCGGACATCGCTCTGGCCTCCTCCGGATCGCACGACCCGTACCTCATCTGCTCCGGAGGCTCCTGCACCGGCGGAACCTTCCGCAACACCGACCAAACACTGAACGTCGTCGGCGGCACCAGCGACGCCGCACCCTCCTTCGCCGGCATCCTCGCTCTCATTGAGCAGAAGATCGGCGGCCGCATCGGCAACGCTAACCCCACCCTCTACGCCCTGGCCAACTCCAGCTTCTACAACAACATCTTCCACGACGTCACCGTCGGCAACAACAACAGCGCCTGTGCCGCCGGAAGTCCGAACTGCCCCAACGGCGGATCGGTCGGCTTCTCCGCCGGGCCCGGCTACGACCAGGCCACCGGATGGGGGTCGGTCGACGCCTTCAACCTCGCCAACCACTGGAGCACCGTCGCCGTCGCCGGAGCCCCCACCGCCCTCAGCACCACCACGCTGACCAGCACCGCCGCCCTCTGCGGCATCTCCTCCGGCTCGCTCGCCCTCACCGTCAACGTCGCCAACGCTGCCGCCGCGACCAACCTGGCCGCACCCTCCGGCACCGTGCAGATCCTCGTCGACAACGTCGCCGTCGGCGCCCCCGTCGCCCTCAGCAACGGATCCGCCACCTACACCCTCAACACCGCCGCGCTCTCGTCCGGCGGACACACCGTCTCGGCCGTCTACAACGGCGACAGCACCCACCTCGGATCGAAGAACAGCCTTCTCACCGACGTCGTCTCTTCCACCACCGCCGACTTCGCCCTCACCCCGTGCACCGCCACCTCGACCGTCCGCACCGGCGCCGACGGCACCCCGATCACCTTCACCATCACCCCCCTCCGCGGATTCACCGGCAACGTCAACTTCTCGCTCAGCACGGACAGCTACCTCTCGGGAAGCTACCTCTTCTCGCCGAGCACCGTCAGCATCGGCTCCGGAGCCAACGGAACCAGCACCCTCACCCTCTCCGCCTACTACAGCCAGGCAAAATCGGGCACAGCTCAGATCAAAATCGGCTCCGTCCAACATCTCCCCGACAGCGTCGTCAGCCCGAAACCCTCCAGACGCGCACCCTTCTACGCTGCCGGCTCCGGCGTCGCTCTCGCCTCGATGCTCCTCTTCACGCTCCCACGACGGCGGCGCGGCTGGGGCGCCCTCCTCGCTCTCATCCTCTCGGCCGGCGTCTTCGGCATCTCGGGATGCGGCTCCGGAAGCACGCTCGCCAACAGCGGTGGCGGAACCGGCGGAACCACCCCCACCACCTCGAAGACCACGACCGGACAGTACACCGTCACCATCACCGCGACGTCGGGAGCCCTCGTCCACAGCACCCAAATCACCTTCAACGTCAATCCCTAAACTCCGAACCAGGCAGCCCGCAATCAAGAGAGCAGGGAACCGACATCGCCGGACCTGCTCTCTCTCCGCCTACCCAAACGTACCAACCACAGCCTAGATCTCCCCCACCTCCGCCCCGCGCTCGTGCTTCAAAGCCGCCCGAAGCCCCTCCTTTTCGACGTCAGGCACCTTCTCCTCCAGCCCCTGAGCCACCTCCATCAGATAGTCCTGCGCCGAAAACGGGAGCACCCCAGCCTCGCGCACCACGCGCATGTACTCGCCCGTCGGCTGGAGAATCCGCGCCTTCACGTTGTCCGCCAAATACGCCGCCAGGATCTCCCCGCGCAGACGCTCGCTCAGCTTCGGTTCAAGCACCGGAAACACCACCTCACACCGCTCATACAGATTGCGCGGCATCCAGTCGGCGCTCCCGCACAGCACCTCGTCCTTGCCTCCGTTGCGAAACGCAAAGATCCGGCTGTGCTCCAGAAATCTCCCGACGATCGAACGCACCCGAATTCGCTCGCTCAGACCCTTGATCCCCGGCCGCAGCGAACACATCCCCCGCACAATCAGGTCGATCTCCACCCCCGCCTGCGACGCCGCATACATCGCCTCCACCAGCCCGCGATCGATCAAACCGTTCATCTTCGCCACGATCCCGGCCGGCCGACCGGCGCGTGCATGCTCCGCCTCCCGCGCAATCAACGCCAGCAAGTCGTCCGCCAGCGTTAACGGCGCCACCAGCAGAGGCCGGTACGCGTCCGAGTCCGACTCCGCCGTCAGGTAATTGAACACCTCCTGCACCGCCGACGTAATCTCCGGACGCGCCGTCAACAAGCTGATGTCCGTATAAAAACGCGCCGTCACCGGGTTGTAATTGCCCGTCCCTAGGTGCGCATATCGCCGCACCGCGCCGTCCGGATCGCGGCGCACCAGAAGCGCCAGCTTGCAGTGCGTCTTCAAACCGAAGATGCCGTGAAACACCCCCACCCCCGCGTCCTCGAGCTCGCGCGCCCAACGGATGTTCGACGCCTCATCGAACCGCGCCATCAGTTCCACCACCACCGTCACATCCTTGCTCGGCGTCGAGCCCCCCTGAGCCGCCTCCACCAGCGCCCGAAACATCGCCGAATCCGCGCTCGTCCGGTACAACGTCTGCTTCATCGAGATCACCGCCGGGTCCACCGCGCCCGCCTCGATAAAGCCCTCCACCGTCTTGTAGCTGTCGAACGGATGGTGCAAAAGAATGTCGTGATTCCGCAGATCTTCAAACAGGTCCGCCGACTTCGACCCCACCTTAAACTCCCGTCCCGTAAACGGCGGATACTTCAACTCCGGCCGCTTGGCCTCCGAGTAAAGATTCATCAGACGCGACAGATTCACCGGACCGTCGGTCCGAAACACCTGCCACGGGTCCAGCTCAAAGTTCAATCGCAGACGATCCGAAATCTCCTCCGACGCCGTACAGTCGATCTCCAGACGCACTGCATCGCCCCTCCGCCGGTTGTGCAGCTCCGCCCGCACGCTCTCCAGAACACTCCGGCTCTCCTCCTCCTGCATGTACAGGTTGCTGTTGCGCGTCACGCGAAACGCCGTCTCCTCCAGCACCTTGTACCCGCGAAACATCCGCTCCGCCTGCGACCCGACCAGATCGTGGATCATAATGAAATCCGAGTACCCCTCCTTCGCCGACGGCAAAGCGATCAGCCGCGGCAACGATCGCGGCACCGTCACCACGCCCAGCACCGGAGCCATCTTCATCCCCGCCAGTCCCATCGACCGGGTTCGCTTGTGTCGCAGCAGAAGAGCCAGGCACAAGGCCTTGTTCAACACTCGCGGAAACGGATGCGAAGGGTCGATCGTCACCGGCGTCAGGAGCGGATCGACCTCGTTCTGGTAAAACTCCAGAGCACGCGCACGTGCCGCATCGTCGAGCTCCTTCCATCGCAGAACGCGGATCTTCTCCGCCGCCAGCGCCGGCAAGAGCTGCTTGTTCCAGCAACGGTACTGCGCCTCCACAAACTTCACCAGACCTTCGCGCAGCCGATCCAGCCGCTCGTTCGGCGTCAATCCATGCTCGTCCTTCGCCGGTGCTTGTCCATGCGCATCCTCGATCTGCTGCAAGATTCCCGCCACCCGAATCTCGATAAATTCGTCAAGGTTGCTTGCCGTGATCGCCAGAAACTTCACCCGTTCCAGCAGCGGATTCGTCCGATCCTCCGCCTCCTCCAGAACTCTCCGGTTGAAGCGCAGCCAGCTCTCATCGCGACTGATAAACCGCTCGGATAACGGATCCTTTGCCGGGGGCAGCACCTCCGCAGACTTCTTGCCGGCTCGCTTTCCGCCCATCTTCTTGCCGCCGATCTTCCCCGCAGGTTTGGTCTTCGGCGCAGGATATCTCCCCGCCGTCATGTCTGCCGCCTCTAGTCCACGCCCGCGAACAGGAGGGTGAGGAGAAACACCGCTCTTGGTAGACTTAATCTTCTCTGCCGTAATCCGTTTTGTCTTCGTCATAGACCACCCGAGACTACGCCTTTCATGTTAATTCCAATTGGATGCCGCCTGAAACTTGCGGTTCCATTGGCCTTTCGGGCCGGAAGCATGGGCTTATGCGTCAAGTTCCGACCTAGAGCACAGACCGTAACTGCCTTCTGTAGTTTACGGGGAAGAGACAGCATGATTACATTGGCCGAGATCACCCTGATCTACGCCCCGCTCCGCCGCTGCTTCGATCTTGCCCGCTCCGTTGAGGTTCACGTCCTGGGCAACACTCATTTTGGCGAACAAGCCATTGCCGCCGGCGGGGTCACTGCCGGTCTCCTCAATCTTGGGGATGATGTCACGTGGCGCGCCCGGCACTTCGGCATACAGCAACAGCTTACCTCCGCCATCACACGGTTTGAGCCGCCGCTCTACTTTCAAGACACCATGCTTCACGGCGCCTTTCGTTCCATGCAGCACGATCACTTCTTCCGCAGTCTGTCGGGGAGTCCGCCAGGAATGGACGAAGTCACCGAGATGAAGGATGTCTTCCGCTTCGCCGCTCCGCTCGGCCTCTTTGGGCTAGTAGCCGAACGGCTCGTCCTTGAGCGGTATATGGGTAACCTCTTGCGAGAACGCAATAGCGTCGTCAAACAGGTCGCGGAGTCAGAGGACTGGCGGCAGTATCTTGCATCCAGTACCGTCTAGCTTTGCAGCGGGAGCCCTTCCCTCTAGAAACGCTTGCTACACTGAGGCTCCATGCGCATCGTCCTCCCCGGCGGCAGTGGCCAGGTCGGCCATATCCTCGCCCGCTACTTGCACGCCCAAGGCCACTAGGTTACCGTCCTCAGCCGCAAACCTACTCCGGCGCCCTGGCAAACTCTCACGTGGGACGCCCGCAATCCCGGCCCCTGGACTCAGTCACTTGAAGGTGCGGATGTCTGCATCAACCTCACAGGTCGGAGCGTTAACTGCCGCTACAATACCCAGAACCGACACCTGATCTATGAATCCCGAATCCGTTCAACCGAGCTTCTCGACGAGGTCATAAACGGCCTCGCCTCACCCCCATGTGTCTGGCTTAACGCCTCCACCGCTACCATTTACCGCCACACGCTGGACCTCCCGGGGGACCACCCACAAGACGACCTCACGGGTGAACTTGGCGGTGACGAACCGGGCGTCCCGGATACCTGGAACTTCTCCATCCGGGTCGCTCGCGCGTGGGAGTCTGCTTTCTTCTCGACCACCAATCCCCGCATAATGAAAGTCGCTCTCCGGAGCGCGATCACACTCTCGCCGGACGCGGGCGGAGTCTTCGATGTGCTCCTTCGCCTTATCCGCTTCGGTCTGGGCGGCACTGAAGGGTCCGGGAACCAGTATGTTTCCTGGATCCATGACGTTGATTTCTGCCGAGCAGCGAGCTTCCTCATCGCCCGCGAGGACATCTCCGGCCCGGTTAATCTCGCCAGTCCCAATCCCGTTCACAACCGCGACTTCCTGCGCGACTTACGCCGCGCGTGGCGAGCACCGTTCGGCCTCCCCGCCAACCGCTTGATGATCGAGCTCGGAACGCGCCTTCTCCGGACTGAATCAGAACTCGTCCTTAAAAGCCGGCGCGTCGTTCCTACGCGCCTCCACGAGGCTGGTTTTACCTTCCAACACCCAACTTGGCCTCAAGCGGCCCAGGACCTCGTTCGACGCTGGCGCGCGCTCACTCGCTAAAGGCGATCGCGAGCGCTATCGAACCCCGCGTGACCAACGCAGAGCACTAAACATGCCGATGCATCTTCCATCCCAAATACTTGCTGGAGGCCTCATAGACCGGCTCGGCGACGGTTGCGAAGTTCGCCGCGACGTGATGCTCAAACCCGTTCTCGCAGATAAACCGCAGCAACTCCTGCATCCGAGGAATCTCAACCACGCCCGCTCCGCCGAACGTCTGCAACGGATCGTCCGTAAACGCGCCTTCGCCGCAGTATCCCGTGATCTGGCCACCGAGGTCGTCGGTCGAAAACCGGGCAAAGCTCATCGCTCCGGCCTTTACCGTCCCGTCCAGCACGCCGTGCGTGTTCTCCTTGCCCACCGTTCCCGCGATAATCTGCTGAAAGTCCATCTTCACCCCCTCGCGAAAGAAGTGCTTCGGCAGGTTCGAGCAGTGAAAACACACGGCCTTGTCCGGGTTGTCGCCGTAGTTGTTGTTCCAGTCCAAGAGCGCGCTGGGGGTCTCGCTCGCCAGCGCCAACGCGTACATGCTCACCGTTCCCAGCGTGTCCGTCTCACACGCTGCCGGCAGCAGATTCTCGCTCATCATGCTCATCACCGTGCAAGGCACAACGCCGAAATACTCCTCCATCGACGTCCAGCACTGCACCGAAGAGATCGTCAACTCATGCGACCGCATAAAGCCGTCGATCACCACGCCGAGCTTCGACATCTTGACCAGCGCCTCTTCCGGCGTGTTGTTCGTCGGCAGATACCGCTTGATCGTCTGGAGCTTCTCCTGTACCTGACCATTGCTGTCCGGCAGCCGCGCGATCTGCCCAAACACCTCGCTCAGATCGAGCGTATCGACCGTGATCCCCGATCGCTCGAGCAGCTTCTCCGAGTAGCGAACCGTGTTGAACGCCGCGGGACGAGCCCCGATCGCTCCGATGCGCAGGTTCTTGAAGCCCTTCACCACGCGGCAAACCGCCGCAAACCACTGGAGATCGGCCTTGAACTCGTCCGAATTCGGAGCCTCGGTATGCAACCGCGTCAAGGAGTAAGGCACGCCATACTGCCGGAGATTGTTGCAGATCGACATCTTCCCGCAGAAGCTGTCGCGCCGAAACGCAATCGACATCTTTCCCGGCGAGTCGGGCGTCGCCTGCACCAGCACCGGAACCCGCAGATCGGCCAGACGGATCGCATCCGCCAGACCGCGCTCCTCGCCGAAGTTCGGCAGCGTGATGATGATCCCGTCGATCTCCGACGCGTGCCGCTGAAACAGCGCCGCACACTTCTTGGCATCGTCATAGGTCTCAACCGCACCGTGCGCCGTCTGCCCAGGCTCAAGCACAACTGCCTTCATGCCAGCCGATTCGAGAGCTGCCACCATCTCCAAACGCCCACTCGTAGCCAGATGCCCGGGAAAAAATCCCCGGTTTCCCACGATCACCCCAAACGTCATCTGCCTGCCCATCAATCACACCTCAGCATCTCTCTAGATCTTCCCTGGACGAAACCGGATCACATAGAACCCGCCAAACACGATCAGCAACAGACCCCACCAGAACGTCGTATGCAGCTTCAGCAGCAAAGGCAGCGCCAGCTCGGTCGCGGAAGGATGACTCCACTGATAGATCCCCAGCGGGAAGAGGACGATGCCGTACATGAAGCAGAGCGCACCCACAAAGAACCAGATGGAAAGCGGCGTCTTTCCGCGGTGCCCCGGAGCCTCCGCCGCCGACGTCCCCGGATACGCATGCTCGTGCTCCGCAGGTCCCGTGTGCTGCTCTGCCGATCGTCGTTGTGGTCCAGACATCGCTCGCCTCCGCTTACCAGAACATCAGATTTAGGACAAAAAAGACAGTGATTACCACGACGGCCCAGAAGATCGGCTTCTGCCAGATCGTGACCGCTCCGTCGTGCGGAATCACGGTCGCGCCATACACCAGACCATTGAGCTCCGCATCCGTCTTCGGCTTCGTCACAAGGCTCACCAGAACGGTGACGATTACGCACAGCAGCCAGCACCAGAGCGCCCGATACAGATTCTCCGCCATCGGCTTCGCATCCGGCGACAGCGCAATATACCGAAGCGCTCCAGGGTCCTTCTGCACCCATGCCCACATCGCGATCGACGATGCCGTTCCGCACAACAACCCCCAGAAGCCGCCTTGCCGCGTGGCGCGCTTCCACAACATACCGAGGATCACCGTCCCGAACAGCGGCGCGATGAAGAAGCTGAACAGCGCCTGCACGTAGTCCATGATCGAAGCCGCGTTGGCGACCAGGTACGCCGTTCCCACGCTCGCCAGCATACCCACCACCGTGGAGGCTCGTCCCATAAAGACATAGTGCGAGTCACTCGCCTTCTTGTTCATGTAGGCGCCGTAGATGTCGTAGGTCCACACTGTCGCGAACGCGCTTACATTTCCCGCCATGCCGCTCATGAATCCTGCCACAAGAGCGGTGATGCCGAGCCCCAGCAACCCTGGACCGCAGTACCGCACCAGCATCAGAGGCAGAACCTCGTTGTAGCTGTGCAGACCGGTTGCCGCGACCTGGCTCTCGGGCACCAGATGCATCAGGCTTCCATCCGGATTTTTCAACACGGCCAGCGCCAGCAAACCGGGCACGATGACGATAAACGGCACCGCCATCTTGAACGCTGCCCCAATCACCGGAGCCAGCTTCGCCGCGCGGAGATTGTTGGCGCTCAACACTCGCTGCACCACGAGGAAGTCGGTGGTCCAGTATCCGAAACTCACCACAAACCCCAGCCCAAAGACGATGCCGGTCCAGTGGACGCCCATCGGATTGCCGCTGAAGCTGCCGAGCGTGGACCACAGATGCGTGTAGTCCGTGCTTCCCACATTGCGCGCGATCTGCGCCTTGAGGTTCGTCCATCCGCCCGCCTCGATCAGACCCACGATCGGGATCAGCGCCGCGCCCGCCCAGATCAGGACAAATTGCAACACCTCATTGATGATGGCCGACCGCAGACCGCCCAGCATCACGTATAGCCCGACCGTGATCGCGCCCACCCAGATCGAGAAGCTGATGTTCCAGCCCAGCACAACCTTCATCACCAGCGCCATCGAGTACATGTTGACGCCGCTCATCAGCACCGTCATGAACCCAAAGCTCACCGCGCTCACCGCACGCGCACCCTCGCCGTACCGCAGCTGGAGATACCCAGGCACGGAATGCGTCTTCGAGATGTAGTAGAAGGGCATCATCACGATGCCGAGGAACAGCATCGCCGGGATCGCGCCGATCCAATACCAGTGCATTGCGAGGATGCCGTACTGGTACGCCGCTCCGGCCCAACCCATCAGCTCAAGGGACCCGAGATTGGCTGACACGAAGCTCAAACCGGCGATCCACGCGGTCATCTCCCGCCCGGCAAGAAAGAACTCCTCGCTGGTCGAAGCCGAATCCCGCACATAGAATCCGATAAACAGGACCAGGCAGAAGTAAAGAACCAGGATCAGAATGTCGACAGGGTGCAGGTGCGTGAGCTGCCGCGAACTATCCATCATCGCCAAAAGCAAAAGCTGCATCAATTCCATCCCCGCCAGGCTCGGGCCGTGTGCTCAAAGCCTGCTCTGTTCTCAAGAAATCGGGCGCGACATACCTGCCGCCGGACCAGTTCACTCACCTCGGCTCAAAGCCGCACTCGCAACCCGGACAATAGCAGCCCATCATACACAAGCGCCGGGACGGTTGTGGGCTGGGGATTAGCTACGTGAGATGGACGTGCACCCAGCATGGAGGATCGTGAGATGGCTGGTAGTATTAGAAATATCTCATTTTGGTTGGACGGTTCGAGGCTGGCGCGGCTGGTCTGTGATCTTGGTCTGATTCCGGTCTGTGATCCTGGTCTTCGGCAGTATGCTCGCGTTTGCGAGCAGCCCGATGTGGCGTTATGGTGTAACTGGTTAACACGTCGCCCTCTCAAGGCGAAGAGTCCGGGTTCGAGCCCCGGTAACGCTACCAATTCTTCTTATGCTCCTGCTTCAAGCTGGTTCCTTCCGAGGGACGCAGCATGCTCCTCCGCGGCTCGAAAACCGCTCGCCTCTGAAGATTGGATCCGGAATTACTGCCGTCCACGAGTTAGCCTTCAGGGTAACCATTTCGCGGGCCTAGTCCGATCACCGTGCTGCGGCCAGGCGTGTAACCAGCGTTACAAGCCGCACTTTGAGGGAAAATCTCTACCCAGGGTAGGACCTCCGTGCATCTTTAAAGGCAACCACTGCCCGCGAGATGGACAACTTCCGGTCTGGAAACTGTGCCAGAACAGGACAGGCTTGAAGTCAGGGCCTGTTCTGCCGATAACCAATGGTGAGGAGCGAAGATTAATTCGTGCGCCAACGGTCTTGGTCAACAAATTGCACTCCTACTAAAACAGACCGCGAAACGATCCCCGCCATGAGAACACCATGAGTCGCATCCAAACCAGATTTGTTGCCGTACCTCCTATAATGACCAACTCCCAATCCAGGCCGACCGTATCCAGGTCTGCTGTTGCGGTCGCCCTCTTTCTTCTAGGGTTTCTGTGTGCCTCCGCACAAACCTCCGGAAAGAGCGCTGCTGTCCCCAACTCTGGAGCTTCTGCCCCTAGCTCTGGCGCTGCTGTCCCCAACTCTGCGCCGACGCCTCCCATCCGTCGCTCTGGGGACGTGAGTCCGGACTATGTTCTCGGACCTGGGGATCAGGTCGTCCTTCACGTCCAGGACATGGACGAGATCTCCGACAAGCCGCTCCGCATCGACCCCAATGGCTTTCTCGATCTCCCGCTCGCCGGCCGTATCAACGTAACCGGCATGACCATCGAGCAGTTCAAACAGCAGTTGGCCACCAAGCTCCGGCGCTATATCACCTCGCCGCAGATCTCAGTCAATCTCACAGACGACCAGAGCCGTCCTGTCTCCGTTATCGGCGAGGTCAATACTCCAGGAGTGCATCAGCTGCAAGGGCCCAAGCGCCTGATCGAGGTGATCTCGATGGCCGGCGGCCTGCGGGAAGATGCCGGCTCCGATCTGATTCTCACGCGCGAGGTCCGCTGGGGTACGCTTCCACTTCCCGGGGCAACCACGGACTCTACGGGGCAGTACAGCACCGCGCGCTTGTCTATCCCCAGCCTCATCGGTGCGAGAAACCCAACCGATAACATCCTGGTGCAGCCTAACGATGTCATCTCGGTGCCCAAGGCCGAAATCATCTACGTGGTGGGCAACGTCAAGCGTTCTGGGGGCTACCCTCTGACGTCGCACGAGCAGGTAATGTCTCTGGTGCAGGCAGTCTCGCTCGCGCAGGGTCTGGACCGAGATGCAGCCCCGCGGAAGGCGCGCATCATGCGGCCGGTGTCCGGCCCGGCGGGGGCGGCCGGCAAAGTAGACCAGATTCCGGTCGACATTCAGAAGATCTTTGATGGAAAGGCCCCTGACGTGCAACTTCATGCGAACGATGTGCTCTTTGTTCCCAACAGTGCGGCCAAATCGACCGGGCGGCGGGCGGCGGAGGCAGCTTTGCAAATTGCCACCGGCGTGGCCATCTACGCGCGGTAACGGTCGGAGTTTCAGAACGAGAACGAGATTTACTGCAATCTGCAGAACTTTATACTTTCCCAGGATCAGGTGAGACCCAATGGAGGACAACTCCTTGAATGAACGCAGCTTCGGATCGCCAGTACATTTGCCGGTGTACGGCCGACGCGACAATCCGGCGGAGATCGGCACAAGGCACGTCTATCCCGGCCAGCCGCAACACTCGCCGGAGGACGGACCGGAGACGAACCTCCTCCTCGAGTACCTCCGCATCCTTCTTCGGCGACGCTGGGTGCTGCTTCTGTTTGCCTTTGCCGGAGGCCTTCTGGCGCTTCTTCTTACGTTTGACGCACTTCCCGTCTACCGCGCCCGGACCTCGCTCGATATCCAGAACATCAACGGCGACTTTATGAATATGCGCGCAGTTTCTGCCACGGGCCAAAGCGCGGACAACTCGGACTCCTACGTCCAGACCCAGATCAAGCTTCTGCAGAGCGACGCCCTGATCGAGCGAACCGTGCGCAAGCTCGAAGCTGAACCTCATCCGGCGTCCGTCGATCGCGATGACCTTCTCTCCCGCGTCAAGATGGCGCTCCATATCCCTACGGACAAGCTCAGCTATCAGGCAGTGATCTACAACGCTGCTAAAGGCGTCAAGGTGAAGCCGCTCGGCCTGACGCGTCTCGTCGAGGTCACGTGTGATTCCTGGAACGCCGAATTTTCAGCGAAGTTCTGCAACACGCTTACCAGCGAATTTCAGGAAGAAGATCTCGAGACGCGAACCGCCGAAGCGCAGAAAACCAGTGAGTGGCTCACCCGGCAGCTCGCGGACGTCCGGCAAAAAGCGGAGGAATCGCAACGCAGACTGGTCGAAGCCACGGGTGGCAATGGCCTGGTTCTCAGCCAGGAAAACACCAGCGTCTCTGAAGACCGTCTCCGGCAGATGCAGTCCGAGCTCCTGAAGGCCCAGGCAGATCGCATGGCCAAGGAAGCGCAGGCGATGATTGCGTCCTCGGCGGCCTCCGATTCGCTCCCAAACGTCCTCGACAGCCCAGCGTATCGCGAGCAGCAGGCCAAACTCGCCGAACTTCGCGGACGGGTCGCAGAACTGGTGCCGCCACTGACGGAGGAAAACCCCAAAGTCATTCACCTCCGCAGTGAGATCCGCGAGGTGGAAGCGAATCTGGCTCGAGAGCGCGCCACCATGATGAGCCGCATGCACAATGAGTACGATTCGGCCAGACATCGCGAGGCTCTCCTGTCTTCGGCGTACCACTCGGAAGAGCGAAACGTTTCAACCGAACTCGGCCGCACCAGCCAGGTCAACCTGCTCCGGAAGGAGGTGGAGAGTGAACAGAACCTCTACCAGACCCTCCTGCAACGCGCCAAGGAAGCCGGCTTCGCATCGGCGATGCAGATGACGACTACGCGTGTGGTCGACGCGGCCCGCGCTCCCAAGATTCCCGTCTCGCCCCGGCGTGGAAGCTCGACCGGCGTCGGTGTGCTCTTCGGTTCGCTCTTTGGTCTTGGATTTGTCTTCTTCAAGGAGCGCACCTCGGAGGTCTTCCGATCGCCGGGGGACGTGGAGCGTCACCTCCATGTTCAGGAGCTTGGCGTGATTCCGTCGTCACGCTCCGAACGCCGCCCCGCGCTCGGTACATCGCTCTCCGGATCGCTTGCGCTTCTCGGAGATCGATCCCTCGCCGGCGGAGAGATCCGATCGGGAGATGGCGACCACCCGGCCAGTATTGCGCATTGGAAGGACAACTTCTCCGTCGTTGCAGAGGCGTACCGGAGCGCCACCTACTCGATCCTGCTCGCCAGCGGAGCCAGTGATCGGGCAAAGACCTATGTCGTATCGAGCCCCAACGCAAGTGAGGGAAAGACGACCGTGGTCTCCAACCTGGGAGTCGCCCTGAGCCAATCCAAGCGTCGTGTCGTCCTTGTCGACGGCGATCTGCGCAAACCCGGTCTCCATCGGGCGCTAGGCATCAAGAACCATGTCGGTCTGCGCGATATCCTGCGCGGCGAGATCGATGTCAGCAAGGCTCCCTTGGAAACCTTTCTATCTCGCACCAAAATCCCCAACCTCTCCATTGTTCCCTGCGGCAACGGGCGCGAGGAGGTCGTCGAACTGCTCCACGCGCCGGAACTGACAACCTTGATCGACCGGCTTTCGCGCGAGTTCGACATCATCCTCATCGACACGCCGCCCATGCTTCACATGGCAGACGCACGTATCCTGGCCGGGCACGCGGATGGAGTCATTCTGGTCTTTCGCGCACGGGTCACCAATCGGGATCAGGCCACCACCGCGCGGTACCTTTTTGAGCACGACGGCGTTCGTTTAATCGGGACCATCCTGAACGACTTCGACCCAGTCAAAGAAGGTCGCGGAAGCTATTACTCCTCATATTATCGGTACAAGCGCGAAGCGGAAGAACGCGATATCGCCGTTGAGCAGAGCGAACAAACAGCCTCCGAGGAGACGTTGCGGAAGCAGGATCAAGCAGCGGAAGAACATGCGGAGACGGCTGTTTAGCCATGAACTCGGACGTTCTCCCAAACATCTCTTCCGATATCCCGGATCTCCCCCCGGAAACTGCGACAAGGCTGCTCACACGTTCGACCCCGGCAGCAGCCTCGAGACCTTCTCTCGAGGCTGAGATCAGCGAGCCCGGCACCCGAGTGGACGCGATCGGCGGCGGTGGCGTCCCCAGAGATGTGACAAAGCATCTCGTCACCGGCACATCTGCTCTCGGTGCGGGAATTCTGGTTGAGCGCGGATTCGGCTTTCTGGCCAACATCCTGGCGGCGCGATGGGGCGGCGCCTCTACCTTTGGCGCATACTCGCTCGCGATCACAACCGCCAACAATATCTCAACCTATGCTGCTGGTGGAATCGGGGCGACGGCGGCCCGATTCTCAGGAAAGTATCCACGCGGTGGACCTGGATACGGAACCTTAGCCCGTGTGCTCCTGATTGTTTCAACCGTCTCGGCGGCTTTGGCTGCCGTGGGTCTCTGGATCGGAGCCGGGCCCATCGCGCACCTGCTCGGCAAATCCAGTCTGACGGGCCTGCTCCGCTGGGCTGCGTTTTCGGCCTCGGGCATGATCTTGCTCGAGTGTGCCCGCGGCTTCTTTGTCGGGCAACGCCGTCTGCGGGCGTTGATCCTCCTTTCCGTGCTGGTCGGTGCCGGTATGGTGGTCCTGCTTCCGTCCAGCGCAGCCGATCACAGTCCGGTCCGCATGATCGTGGCCCAGGGTGCGATCACCACGGGTGCGGTGCTTGTCTGCATGCTCCTCGCCCGCCCCCTCGGCCTGAGGGACGGGATGGAGCATCTCCGGGATCCTGAGGGAACCTCCGTTGTCTCGGCAGACGTGCGTGAGGATCGAACGCGCAGCCTCCGTACTTCAGCTCGGTTGCCGATCGGCCCCATGCTTCGGGAGGTGTGGACCTTCGGCATGGTGCAACTCGCCAGTCTGGTCGGCGCCAACCTGGCGGGCTGGTGGTTGGCGTCCTTGGTCGCCCGCTCCGACACCACACTAGTTCAGATGGGCTTCTTTTCGATCGCAAGCCAGCTCCGCAACATCGTCGGTCTCGTACCCGGCCTGCTCACAGAGAGCAGCTACTCCGTCATGGCCGAGCGCGAAGGGGCCGAGGCAGCAACACCCGGGCAGGTCATGGCGATGTGTACCTACATCTCGAGCTTTCTTTCGTTGCTGCTTGCCGGCGCCGGCATTGTGGTGGTTCCCTGGGGATTGACGCTGCTCTACGGACGATCGTACGGAGGTGCCGCGGTGACCACCGCCTTTGCACTTGCGATTGCCGTCGTTCATATGGGCAATTCACCCACCGCAGCCAGGTTGACCATCCTTTCGATCCGGACAACCGGTCTGATCAACACGGCGTGGGCGATCTCGGTTGCTCTCGCTGCGACCGTCTTTCTGCTTCATGGAGGAGGTGCCTCCAAGGGTATGGCCATCTACCTCGCGGCGCATGCCCTGTCAGCGGCTCTGGTGCTCGTCGCGCTCTCTCACGGCGGCAACGTTCCGGCAGGTGTGACACCGATCTTCCTCCTGACGACCGGAACCGCGGTTCTCCTTTCCGTTCTGGCCGCTGTTCGCACCCGCCGTCCCGAGCTGCTTCTCTCGGTCACAGGACTCATGCTCCTGATCTGGACGATGGCACTTTGGGCGCTCGTGATCCTCGGCAAACGCCACGGTTGGCTGCCAGACCGCAGAAGCCTTCGCAGGCTGACGGAGGCATTTCAGGCCAGGATCTCGGGAATGTTTTCCGGACGAGGGAGGCAAACGGCATGAGATCCGGCCTCTCCCAACTTGCAGAAAGGCAGATCTCTGACCCGCGGACGCTCTCTTCAGGAGATCTAGCTGTGTCCTCAGCTGAATCCGGTCACCCCGTCCCCCCCCCTGGGAGCAGCCGAACAGTTAACGTGCTGGCCTACGTCCATCTGCGCAACATCCACGCTTCGACCGGCGCCGGTCGGGTCGCGCGTCAGCTGACCGAGCATCTGGCGCTCCGAACCGACGTCCGCCTGCGCATCCTCGCCGACGCTCGCGACAAAGATCGTGTTCTGCCTCTCGTAGGCAGACCATGGACCGGCTTCGATTACGCTACTTTTGCTCAGGACACCTCCCGCCAGCAGGCGCTCTGGTTTGCACTCGACCGACCGGCCGCCGAGATCTTCTGGCCCGAGGCGGAGATCGCCTTCTGCACGGCCGAATCCTATGTCCCGACGCGGACCGCGCGCCTCGTCGTCACCGCGCACGATGCCGCTTACTTCGAGGCGGGCGCGCATGCCCGCGATCGTGCGTTTTGGACCCAGCGGCTCAAATGGAGGATGCTCTTTGGACGGCTGCAAAAGAGAGCCGACCTCTTTCACACCGTCTCAAACTTCTCCGCAGATCGGCTGGCACACTTTTTCCCGGCGATCCGGAACCGCTTGCGCGTCGTGCCAAATGCCGTGTCGCCTCACTTCTTTGAGGCGGTTCCGGGCTCCGGCAAGGAGTATCTCGAGAGCGTGAAGCTCCATCAAACGCCGTTTCTGCTCGTTCCTGGGGGGCTCCACTTCCGCAAAAACGCCGACCTGATTCTCGACGCGCTTCCGCAGCTTCTGCGAAACTTTCCCGGCGTTCCGGTCGCGGTCGTCAATCACTCGCACCCTGACTATGCCCGGCGTGCGAGAGCGCTCGGCCCAAACGTCCGCCTCCTGGGCTTTGTTGAAGACGCCGATCTGCACGCCCTCTACGCGGCGGCGACAGCCGTATGGTTTCCTTCGCGCTACGAGGGCTTCGGTCTTCCGGTGATCGAAGCGATGGCGTGCGGGACCCCCGTTGTGGCAAGCGACGCATCCTCTCTGCCCGAGATCTCAGGAGGAGCGGCCATCCTGGTGCCGCCACAGGATCCTCAAGCACACATCCGCGCGCTGGGAGACCTCCTCACCGATCCGCAGGCCCGTGCCCAACTCGGAGAAAGAGGTCGCAAGGTGGCCCAGCAATACACGTGGCAGAGCTCCGCCCAGCAGTTGAAGGAGTCTTTTGACGAGATCTTATAAGGATGCCGAGCTTGGGCCACGTACAAACAAAATGTTTTGTATTTGATGTGGCTCCTGCCAGTGCTTGGCCGCTTACGTGCACGTACCAGATGACGTGAGACACATACCAGAGAGATGAGATTAGAAGTCTCTCAGAGAGAGAATCAGCGAGAGCTTGGAAAAGGCAGTCACGAATTTCAGGAAAGGTCCCAACCAGGAGAGAACTCCCCTATCGCTATGCCGGTCGCCTCACACATTCAGGTACCATCATCGACGTTGCGATCGAAGCTGCCCGATTCCGGCAGGGATCAGCAAAAGCTGGTGGTGGTTCAAAGCGGAGCTCGTGACGCTTATCAGGTCGCTCGTGCGCTCTCAGACGCAGGCATGCTGGAGCGCTTGGTCACAGACCTTTACTGGCCGGCGCAACTCCCATCCGCGCGCAAGGTCGGCAATCTCCTCCCAACTTCCGTCCGTACCCTGCTCGAGCAACGGAACAATCCCCATCTGCCCCCAGGATTGATCAAGCTGTGCCTCGGTACCGGCCTCCTCTCGCTCCTGCTCGAGAAGCTGCCCGGCATTCCAGCTTCTGCTCGCCGACGGGCGATGCGGCTGTCGGATCGGACGCTGGGACGGACGGCGGGCCGGCTCGCCAATCGGAGCTCCGCCGGTCTCGTCAGTTACTCCTACTATGGATACGACGCTTTCCGGGAGTACCGCCGCGGAGGCACCCTCTTCCAACTCCACCCTCACCCCGCGAGCATGCGCCAGATCCTCACCGACGAGTTGCGCGACCATCCGGATTGCGCACCTTCGCTCCAGGCGGAGTGGGAGCTTGCCCTCCCTGAAGCAGACTTCCGCCGTCTGGTGGACGAGACGCGTCTCGCGAGACGCTTCCTGGTCGCGTCCACCTTTACCCGGGACACCCTCATCGAGAACGGGGCTGACCCCGGGAGCATCCGAGTCATCCCCTACGGTGTGGATCTCGACCGCTTCTCGCCCGGGCCCGCTTTTGACCAGGCCCCCCACTCGCAAACGCCGCTGCGGCTCCTGTTTGTCGGCCGGATCAACCAGCGGAAGGGAATCAAATACCTCCTCGAGACGATGCGTCTGCTCGGTGACAAGGACGTCCATCTCACGGTCTGCGGCCGCGTAGTCGACGGCCTGGAGCTGTTTCGCGACTGCGGCGATCGCGTGAGAGTTCGGCCCTCGGTCAGCGCCGGGGATCTGGTCGAGGCTTACCGGAGCTCGGATCTGTTTGTCTTTCCATCCGTTGCCGAAGGCTTCGGCCAGGTTTTGCTTGAATCTCTGAGCTCGGGCCTGCCCATCCTGAGTACAACCCGGACGGCGGCTCCGGACCTGATCGACGACGGCGTTCAGGGCTTTATCGTCGATCCCCGCCGCCCAGATCTTCTGGCCGACCGCATCAGGTGGGCGATCTCTCATCGAACAGAGCTCGCTTCCATGCGTCGAGCGGCCCGGGCACGCGCCGAACAGTTTACCTGGGAACGCTTTCGCGCCGGCGTTGTCTCCGCAATGACGCAAGCAAATCACGAAAGAAACCAGACGTCCGCGGATCAAGCCTCCGGCGAACCCGTCTCTCAAGAGACGGACGCCAGCAACGTGGCTTGGACGCACAAGGAGGCCGCGGCTCGTGTACTTTGAGCTTCTTCTCTGGGCCGTCGCCGGGATCGCCGCCTTTGGCGTTGTTTGTGCCCTCGACGGCAGCCGCGACGTCTTCCACCCGCTGGTCTTTATCGGCCCTATGCTGGCCTTCCTCTACAGCTGGATGCCGTCGCGCCTGCTCGCGTCAGACGGTCTGGCCCGGTTCTTCGACGGCGACCAGCTCCTCCACGTTCAGCGTCTCAACGTCCTCGGCGTTCTGGCCTTTGTGCTCAGCTGCCTCGCCGCCGGTGTGCGCATAAAGCGCTCCCGGCGTGATCCGCTCCATCCGCTTTCTCCTCGAAGCTGCCGGCGCCTGCTCGCCGGAGCTGCTCTCCTCGGTCTCATCGGCCTCGCCTGCTGGTCTGTGACGATCATCAACGTAGGCGGATTTGTCCAGGCATTCAGCGCCTCCTACAGTGGCGGTTGGGACGACAGCGGGTACATCCGCGACGGCAATCTCCTGCTCCTGGTCGGCGTCCTGCTTGCCGTTTCGGCCCTTGCTTCCGGCGCCCGCCGCCTTCCCAGCCTGCTCCTGATGGCGGTCTTCGGCCTCCCCTGGCTTGCCCAGGCGCTCTTGATGGCTCGCCGCGGACCGACCTTTGCCATCGTCATCATCGTCGCCATGGGCTGGTACCTCAACCGCGCGGAGCGACCGCCGGTTCTCGCCACCGCCGCCCTGGGTCTCGGTCTGGGATGGCTGGTCCTTTTTCTTGTCACCAATCGAGGGAGCATCTATCTTGGATCGGACTTCGACGTCAAGACGGATGTCAGCAACGTGGTCGAAAAATCAGATACCGGCAACGAATTCATCTACGGCACGGGTTCGGTCCTGGCCGCCGAGCGGCGCGACCATTACTTCTGGATGCGTCGGTATCTTGCGGAGATCCTGGTACGCCCCATCCCAAGCGCGATCTGGCCCACCAAGTACGAGGATTTCGGCGTTCCAGAGCTGCTCAACAATGCCGGCACGGGAGAAGGTTTCGGAGATGCCCTGGGTTGGGTCGGGGCGGTCGGCTCGGCCCCAGGCGTCGTCGCCGATCTGTGGGTCGAGATGTGGTGGCTGGCAGTTCCAGCCATGGCGGCCCTCGGCTGGATCTATGGCTATGTCTGGCGAAAAGCAATCACCGGCAGCCGCGCATGGACGTGCCAGTACGCCATTCTGTCGGCCCTGTCCATCTATCTTGTGATGCAAACAATGGAGGCGGTCATCTTCCGCGTGCTCCTTCTCTCGGTCCCATGCTGGATCGTGTGGCGATGGGCTCTCCGGGCGCCAGAGCATCGGCTTCGGCCCGCTCTCCCGACCCGCCAAGGGGCGCAAACGCTGCTGCTCGAGCGGAGGTACCACGGTGTCTAACCTCCCTCAGGAGCCCGGACTCCAGCTTGGCGCAAAAGCGACGGCTCCCACAGGCGCCCAGACGTCGGAGCGGATCTCCGGACCGTGCCTGGTCGCCGTGATCTGGATCGACTGGTACGCCTACCATGTAGCCCGATTTCGCGGCCTGGTCGAGAACTCCGAACTCGAGGGCGAGGTCGTCGGCATCGAACTGGTTGGAGGCATCGGCGTCCATGCCGGTCTCAAGTTTCGCGAGGATCTCCCCCCCGACCTGCCGATCACAACCCTGCTGCCGGGCAGCAGCTGGAAAGAAGCCGGACAGCTTCGGCTTGCCATCGCACTTTGGCGTCAGCTGTCCCGGCTCGACCCCGCTGTCGTCCTTGTCCCTGGATACTACACACTGCCTGGATTGGCGGCGGCCGTCTGGTCCAAGCTCTCCGGCAGCAAAAGCGTCTTGATGACCGAGAGCACACGCGAGGACCACGTGCGCGTCCGGTGGAAAGAACAGATCAAGGGCGCCCTTGTTCGATCTCTCTTCGACTGGGCCATCACGGGCGGCGCGATGCACCGTCGTTACCTCCAGGAGCTCGGCTTTCCTCCAGACCGCATCGCGCGGTTCTATGACGTCGTCGACAATCGCGGCCTCGGTCTCCGGACCGACGCCTTTCGCATTCAGAAGAACGAGCAGATCGTCGGCGGTTCCCATCCCTTCCTTGCGCCGTCCTTTCTCTACGTCGGTCGGCTCGCCCCGGAGAAGAACGTCGTCGGCCTGATCGAGAGTTACCTCGACTACCGCGCTCGGGGTGGCACATGGAGCCTCACGCTGGTCGGCGATGGCCCCGAAGCAGCGGAACTCCGCCGCCGCGCCGCAGCTTCGGAATTCAGTGAAAGCATCCACTTCGCCGGCCACAAAGGATCGTCGGAACTTCCCGCTTACTTCGCTGCGGCGACCTGCTTTGTGCTTCCGAGCACGCGCGAGCCGTGGGGCTTGGTGGTCAACGAAGCCATGGCCGCAGGTCTCCCGGCCATCGTCTCCAACCGCTGCGGTTGTGCCGAGGATCTCATCGTCCCTGGAGAGACGGGTCTCACCTTTGATCCAGCGCAACCAGGGGCGCTCACCCAATGCCTCGACAGCATCAGCAGCCAAAGCCCGGAGCAGCTGAAAACCATGGGCCGTCGTGCACAGCAGCACGTGGCGACGTACTCTCCTGAAAACTTCGCGGCCGAGGTCGCGCGCATCGTCCGGACCTCATGAGGACAAGCCTTGCCCCGAAACAACTCGGATCTACTTGCCCCGCCTCGATCACAGCAACGGCTGGTTCGCCAGGCATCAGCTGTTCCATCTGTGGCAATCCTGGAGCTGTGGGCAATGCTGGAGGACGAAAGTTGCATCGTGCTCACGATCGGGGACGTGGCTCAATGATCTTCGGTAACCTGTCGACTTTCTTCATCGACCCTTCAACAAGGTCTTGGTAGCTTAAACACACGCGCTCACTGCCGTCAACTTCAAGTCGCGCAGGGTCTCCAGACGGCACGATAGACAGCACCGGGCTATGTGATAAGGCCAGACAGCAGCAGACGGGCCAGCGTACAAGCGGTCGAGAACCTCCCCGAAGATGACATCCACCCAGATCCATCCCGCCTCTGCCCCCGCGACCTCGCCGATCGCTCTGACGAGGCCTGCCCGCTGGATCTCAGTGGTCTCTCATCTTGACCCGAAGTTCGGCGGCCTGAGTGCCGTCGTTCCCGATCTGGCCATCGCCGTCGAGGCGACCGGCCGATCCAAGGTCGATCTCGAAGCCTTTTGCCTCCCGGACGAACATCCTCGACCAGGCCTCGACGTCCGAAATCTCTGGCCGACGGGCCGCCGTCGGTGGATCCTCGACCGGCATCTGCGGGAGACCTTCCAACGGACGGTGCGGGACACCGACGGTCTCCATCTCCACGGCCTGTGGGAGCAGAGCACGCTCGCCGGCGCCCAGGCGGCACGCCGCTGGCGGAAGCCCTATATCGTCTCGGCCCATGGCATGCTCGAGCCCTGGGCGCTCCGCAACCGGCGTGTGAAAAAACAAATCTACGCCACCCTGTTTGAGCGCCAAAATCTCGAGGGCGCCGCCTGGCTCCATGCCCTCACCGCAGCCGAGGCAAAGGACTACCGGAGCTTCGGTCTGCGGGCGCCGATCGCCATCATTCCCAATGGAGTTCGCCTCCCCCGTCCAGCCGAGGTGTCCGCCGAGCCCTTCTTTGAAAGCTTTCCGGATCTGCGGGGGAAGCGTCTGCTGCTGTTTCTCGGACGGATCCACTTCAAAAAGGGTTTGGACCTGCTGGTCGACAGCTGGTCCAACCTCGCCCGGAGATTCCCCGAGGCACATCTTGTGCTCGCCGGACCGGACTTTGAAGCGACCCGGTCGGCCATCGAGCAGAGAATCGCAGATCGAAAGATCACCGAACGCGTCCGCTTCACCGGGATGCTCCAGGGCGAGCAGAAGTGGAGCGCCTTTCGCGCCGCCGAAGCTTTTGTCCTGCCGTCGTACTCGGAGGGTCTCAGCGTCTCGACCCTCGAGGCCATGGGCATGGGCCTCCCTGTCATCGTCACCGCCGAGTGCAATCTGCCCGAGGTAGAAGAGTTCGATACCGGCTGGCAAGTCCAATCCAGAGTCGGCTCGCTTACGTCAGCTATAGAAGAGTGGCTCAGCGGCCCGGCCGAAAGATCTCGCGCCATGGGTCGACGCGGACATGCCCTGGTCAAAGAGCGGTACAGCTGGGAGGCGGTAGGCGCCCAGATGAGCGACCTGTACGACGCAGTCCTGAACGGCACCCGACCTGAAAGCTTTCGCTATTGGAGCGCGCGATGAGCAGCATCGACCTAAGCCGGTACGACAACTCCTGGTACCACCCTGGGCGATCGCGACTGTGGCAGGCGGCCTGGTTCTTTCTCGGGCTCCCCCTCTTTCGCAGCTCCGTTCTCCCCTCCTCCGGCCTGCGCGTCCGCCTCTTGCGGGCGTTTGGCGCACGGATCGGATCGGGCGTGGTCATCAAGCAGGAGGTCAACGTCAAATACCCCTGGCACCTGGTGGTCGGCGACCACTGCTGGATCGGGGAAGGGGCGTGGATCGACTGTCTCACCACCGTTCGCCTGGGGTCGAACGTCTGCGTCTCCCAGGGAGCGTATCTCTGCACGGGCAACCACGACTGGAAAGACCCCGGCTTCGGTCTGGTCGTGTCGCCCATTCAGGTCAATGACGGTGCCTGGGTCGGAGCCCAGTCGATCCTCACCCCAGGCGTGGTGCTCGGCGAAGGCGCCATCGCCGCGGCAGGCAGCGTCGTCACGCGCGACATCCCGGACTTTGAGATCCATGCCGGCAACCCCGCCGTCTTTGCCCGGCGCCGCGAGATCAGAGCCGCTACGGCGGCAGCGACGCCCACCCTTGTTCATACCCAATCAGCCGGCGAGGTGGCGCGGTGAGAATCCTCCTCCTCAACCAGTTCTTCTGGCCCGATTCCTCCGCGACCAGTCAGCTGCTCACGGATCTTGCGCGGGGCCTCCGGGATCGTGGACATGAGGTCTTCGCCATCGCCGCCGACGGCGGATATGCTCCGTCCGCACTCGGGGAAGCTCCGCCCGACGTCACGGTGTGCCGCGTCAAGGCACTTCCGTTCGTGCGGGGCCGGGTAGGCCGCGTCCTCTCCTATCTCTCCTTCTATGTCTCTGCCACCTTTCGCGGTCTGACGATCCCACGTCCGGACCTTGTGCTGACGCTGACCACACCGCCTCTCCTTTCCCTTCTCGGCACCATCCTGAAACGATGTCGAGGTTCGCGCCACTTCATCTGGGAGATGGACGTGTACCCTGATGTCGCTGTCGATCTCGAGTACTTCCGGCGCGGCGGCCTGGCCGATCGTCTGACCGGCCTGCTTGCCGACTTTTCGCGACGTCGCTCCGACGGCATCGTCAGCCTCGGGGAATGTATGCGCGATCGCCTGATCGGTCGCGGCATCCCCGCCGAAAAGATCTCCGTCGCGGAAAACTGGGCCGACGGCAACGCCATCCGGCCGATATCACGCCCCAGAACAGACGGAAATCTAGTTCTCCTCTACTCCGGGAATTTGGGTCTCGCCCATGATCTAGGTACTGTTACGGGGGCCATCGAAGCGCTCTCCGCATTGGAAGACGACCGCTTTCGCTTTGTCTTTGTCGGCAGCGGCGGCCGTCGAAAGGAGCTCGAAGAGTTCTGCCAGACGCGAAACATCCGGTCGGTCGAGATGCGGCCCTACGCGCAGCGCGCCTCGCTCAGTGAAAGCCTCGCGGCCGGCGACATCGGCCTTGTAACCCAGCGCGAGATCTGCTGCGGATCGGTTGTGCCAAGCAAGGTCTACGGCCTGCTCGCCGCCGGAAAGCCCATTCTTTTCATCGGTCCAGAACACGCGACGCCGGCCCGGATCGTGAAACGTTTCCGCTGCGGTTGGCACATCTCCTGTGGCGACGTCCGGTCTCTGGTAGGTCTTCTCAAGTACCTCGCCGACCATCCCGAAGAGGTCGCCCGGGCCGGCGTCAGCGCCCGGGAAACCCTGCTCAAACACTACGACCTGCACCTCGGTGTGGATCGTATCTGCAACCTTCTCGGCGCAGACCGGAAAGATTCCTCCCCGTCTGGCCCGGAAATTGCAAATAATACGAGGAAACGCAGCACCGAAGTTCTTGTACGGTCGTAAAACCCACACGGATCTGCACACACAAAGAGGTTGTTGGTCATGGTTGCAATTGTTGCTCTCGGTCTGATCGCGTTTCTCCTGTGTCTGGTCGCGACGCCTCTCTGCCGAGATAGGTTTCTGCGGTGGGATATCGTCGATCGTCCAGACGCCGAGCGCAAGTTTCACGGCCGCCCGATCCCGCGCGTCGGCGGCATTCCGATCGCTTTCTCCTATGCCGGCGCGCTCGCTCTCATGCTCCTCCTCGCGCCCCGGTCGGCGCGCATCTCCATCCAGCACTCCCATCTGCTCTGGTCGCTCCTGCCCTCGGCCGGTCTGATCTTTGTCACCGGCCTGGTCGACGATCTTCGCGGCCTGAAGCCCTGGCAAAAACTCGCCGGACAGGGTGCCGCCGCCGTGCTAGCCGTCTCCCTTGGCGCCCGGATCACGCTGTTTCACGGCGTTCCCGTCTCCCCCTGGATCACCATTCCGCTCTCGCTCGTCTGGCTGATCGGCTGCACCAACGCCTTCAATCTCATCGACGGCATGGACGGTCTCGCCTCGGGCGTGGGTCTCTTTGCCACCGTAACCACCCTCCTTGCCGCGATGCTCCAGGGCAACTTCGGCCTTGCGATGGCAACGGTGCCTCTGGTCGGCTGCCTTCTCGCCTTTCTCCGCTACAACTTCGCCCCCGCCTCCATCTTTCTCGGGGACTGTGGAAGTCTCACCATCGGTTTCATGCTGGGTTGCTTTGGCCTCATCTGGAGCCAGAAATCCGCCACGCTTCTGGGGATGGCGGCCCCCCTCATGGCCTTTGCGCTTCCACTTCTCGATGTCAGCCTCTCCATCGGCCGGCGCTTTCTCCGCAGCCAGCCCATCTTTCAGGCCGATCGCGGACACATCCACCACCGCGTGCTGGCGCTTGGATTCAAGCCGCGCGATGCCGCTCTGATCCTCTACGCAGTCTGTGGCGTAGCTGCGCTCTTGTCCCTGTTGCAGAGCATTGGAAGCCGTGAGTTCCGCGGTCTCACCGTTATCGTCTTCTGCTCGCTCGCCTGGTTCGGGATCAATGCGCTCGGCTATGTCGAGTTCAGCGCGGCGCGCAAAATCTTCTCCCAGAAGACGGTCCGGCGGGTCCTTCAGGAAGAGATCTACCTCACCGAACTCCGACGTTCGCTGGCGGGGGCGGAGACCGTGCAGCAATGCTGGGCAGTCGTCGAGACCGCGTGTGCCGACTTGACCTTCGCCTCCGTCCAGATGCACCTCCACGGGCAGACCTTTGAGAGCGTTCCAGAAGGAATTGCTGGCGAGCCAACCTGGCAGATGACGCTTTCGCTCGGAAGAAGAGGCCATCTCAGCCTGACGCGCGTCGTCGAAAGCACCACGCCGCTCTTGATGATGTCCGTGCTCCATCTCCTCCAGGAGGGGATCAAGTCCAAGCAGATTGAGGTGGTTGAGCCGGCGCACGCCGGTGCAGCTTCGCGGATTATCTCAGGAGCAGCCTAGCCCATACACAGATTCAATCTCCTCACGGCAACTTCGACGGGTCGGGCACCGTCCCATTTTCAGTGTCCCCTGTCGCGTTTGCTGTGGTCCAGCTACACCCAAAACCTACCTCCTGTCTCATACAGGAAAAAGCCGACCTTGCCCTATCAGCAAGGCGCAGTTTACGGAGTATAACGACCGGTATGTGGCAGCTTCTGCAAGTCTCCGACGTCCTCGATCGTGAGTTTGGCTCGGCCCTGTCGGAGAATGTTCCCACGCTGGCGTGGGAGCCGATGATGTCCTTCGCCCCCTGGAGGTTGTCGGAGGTGGACGCCGATGTCGCCGATCCGCCCCTGCGAGTCCGCCGATTTCCCCTCCAGCGAGGCTACGCCCGGCCCTGGATCTCAAACACCCTCCGGTTCGGCCCCTCGCAGGTCCGCCGCATGCTGCGCTATACCTCAGCCGCAAACCCGGCTCCGCTCATCTGCACGACACCCTACTACGCCCCCGTCGCCGAACTCTGGCCCGGTCCGGCCATCTACTACCTGACAGATCTGATCGCCGCCTACGGTGGAGCCGATGCCGCTCTGGTGCATGCGCTCGATACCCGTCTCTGCCGCGCGGCGACGCTGGTCTGCCCCAATTCGCAGCGGCTGGCGTCGTATCTCACAGAGAAGGCCGGTTGCGATCCCTTGAAGATCCAGGTTCTTCCGAATGCAACGCGCGCGGCAAATATCCTCTCCCGTCCGGAACTGCGACCGGCCCCGCTTCCCACGGATCTCGAACACCTCCCGCGTCCGATTGCTGGGGTGATCGGCAACCTTGCCTCCAACATGGACTGGATTCTGCTCCAACAGGCCGTTCAGAGCACACCCGAGTTCACCTGGGTCTTCGTCGGACCGACCTCCATGCCGATCGAAGAGGGCCCGCAGCGTCTCGCGCGCGAGGCGGTCCTCAAGCACACCTCCGCTCACTTTACCGGCGCCAAACCCTATGGCAGCCTCGCCGCCTACGCTCGGTCCTTCGACGTCGCTATCCTGCCCTACATGCGCAGAGAACCGACCTACTCAGGGAGCTCAACTCGCTTTTACGAACATCTGGCCGCGTGCCGGCCCATGCTTGCAACCCGCGGCTTCGAAGAACTCCTCCACAAGCAGCCCCTCCTCAAACTCGTGGACACGGCTGAAGAGATCACCGTCGCCCTCCGCAATCTCAGACAGGTCGACTTCAACGATGGCTTCGCCGAGGCACGTTGGCTGGCCAGCCGTGCCGGTACCTGGCAGGCACGCGCGCTTGCGATGCAGGCGGCACTCGCCAACCGTCTGGCCGGCCTGCCTGCCGCCGCGTCCGCCGACACTCGCTCGGCCTCACGCGAAGTAGAACCGGATCTGGTCGGTCCTCTTCCGGGCGCCTGAACCGGAGATTCGCGGGAAAGCCTGCATCCGTCACCGCGCCAGCCGTAACCGCCTACGTCGTCAGTGACTTACCGTGACCGAAACAATATTCGAGAGCAGGGTGTCGTTGCTGATGCTGTGCGCCCACACCTGCAAAGTATGCAGGCCGGACGAGAGCGTCGATGTGTCGAGCTGGTAGATAAACGGAGCTCCGGACACCCTCCGCCAACCATACTCCGCCCCGTCCACCATCAGAAAAGATCCAGCCGCATCCAAGGGCTGCGTGATGGTTGCAACCACGCTGACCAGACCTGACACGGCCTGCCCGGCGCTGGGGTAGGTGAGGCTGACCGGCGAGCTGCTGACCGGTGCGGGCGACGGAGGTGCTGGCGGCCCCACAGGTGTTCCCGACCCATTGCTCACGAGGACCGGAACCGACGCCGAAAGCAGCGTCTGATTGGCGGTCGAGTGTGCCCAGATCTGCAGCGTATGCGCTCCATTGGCAAGCGTCCGCGTGTCCAGAGCGTATGTCCACGGCTGGCCCGTCACGCGGCCCGTGCCAATCTCGTTGCCGTCCACCATCAGGTACGACCCCGCCGCATCAAGCGATACGTTCACGGCCGCCGTCACGGCAACCGTGCCCGAGATCGTCCCCTGCGCCGATGGGCTAAGGATAGAGACAGGTCCAGGGTTCGCGGTGGGAGGCGCCGGTGTGGGAGCCGGAGGCGCCGGTGTCGGAGCTGGGGGCGCTGGTGTCGGAGCTGGAGGCGCTGGTGTCGGAGCTGGAGGCGCTGGTGCCGGAGCTGGAGGCGTTGGCGGTGCAGGCGTTGGCGTCGGGGAAGTCACGCCAGCATCCTGGTAGATCTGGACCACCGTGTCGTTGTTGGCTTGCCAGTAATCGGCATGCACCATCAGGATGTCGCCGTGACGGACGGCAGACGTCAGCTGAGAACGTGCCGCAGCCAGTCGGCCGGCATCGACATCATTGATCAGGTTGGCGCTGAACGCACGGGGATAGTAGGCATAGACAGCCGGATCTGTGCCCAAGTCGCCATGGAACAGAAAGGTTTTGAACGGAGCCGTGTAGGCGTAGTACTTGGGTGTGCTCTCCTCGGGGATAATGAGCGAGTCGGGCAGCGCCGCCGCAACCTGCTGGAAGATGCTCGGATCGAGCGTCGCCCCGTTCGGCTCTACCGTCGAATCGACATAGAAGATCGTCGCACCCCAGCGATCATGCGCATACCGCATCTTTCGGAGGAGTTCGGACGGGATCGCCGCATTCGGCAAGGAGACCTGACTCGCCGTGCCGTCCCTGTTCAACGTAAAGTGCTGCGGCCGGATACACACGCCGACCCGGAATCCCGCGTCATGCATGATCTTGAAATAAGCGTCGTCCAGCTTCATGCCGGTGTAGGGCGAGGCCGGGTTCGCGATGACCGACTCCATCTCCGGCGCGACCAGCGCGATCTGATCCGGTGAACAGACATAGCTGGTCGACTGCGGATACTGTTCCCCCTCGATATCCCACGTGATCGCACCTTGCGCATTCAGGCGCTGCAGATTCTGCACATTGCTCGCTGCCTGCTGCAGCACTTTCGCCTGAAAGCTCGCCAGTCCGGTCGGCGTGCGAACGTCGAAGTCGGACGGGTTGCTGTCATTGAAGTACCGTCGAGGGTTGTTCGGAAACCCGCCGGGCTGGTTGACGTTGCCCTGCGGGGAACTGGCCAGATACGCCGTTCCGATGATCCGGCGATCGCTCCACTGGAGCGTCATGGGCCAGGTCTGGGCCCAGTTCGTGTAGGCATCGGCGGCCAGCGCTGCGGCCGCAGTCCCGGAAGATGCGAATCGAAGCGACACCGTGAAAGTATCCGTCTGCCCTGGTTGGACCGGCCGATCGTTGTGCGGCAGAAACGTCGCCAGATTGTCCGGCGTCGTCCCGCTGATGAGGGCGGTGTAGGCCGCCGGCGCCCCGGTCGGCTGGAAGCCGCTGTACAGCGGTTTGGTCGCATCCGGGACGACATCGGCCACTTCACCCTGGCCGAAGTCCGCCAAGGTCACGCTCGGTGCGATCGTGTTGTACGCCAGCTGCGAATAGCTCGGATCGTTGAAGCCACTGGGCAGAGAAGGGAAGTGGAGCGCGAGCGGGTAAATGGAGGCGCCATCGAAGATGATGCCGGAACCGGCGGCGTTCCTCTGGGTCACAATCATGTCCAGAGCATCGCCATTCTGCACATATTGCAGAGCGATCGAACCCCACGGGAAGTTATAGGTCCAGGTGTGCGTCGCACCATTCCAACTGCGGCCGCTGTTCGACTCACCCCAACCGTATTGCGGCGCCGATAGGACGTTGCCCTGCAGGTCCGTCGCTTTCATGTGCCATATGTGGAAGCTGTCGCTTGGAAAGGCGTTCAGGTCCTCTAACGTCACACCCCTGTACGACAGTTGCTGGACACCGTTGTTGCCATACGTGACCCGAAGATCGGACTGCGCGACCACCCGCGTTGCGACGGCTCCAAGCCCTGTCAGGACCAGAGCTGCGACTGAAATTGTGACAACATTGCGCTTCATCGTTGGGACGTACTCCGCATTCTTTGAAAACGTGCAAGGGTTCAGACGTCTCCCATGCTCGGGCCGAGACAAGGCGCAGGTGTGTTCCGTGCCTTGGAGTTAATCATCGCCCAAAGCAAGGACCTCACGCCTGACCTGACAGTGGTAGGTGGGGTACGACTTCTGTGGCAGGGAGTGGAGCAGAGGTGGGAAATAAGATCTGGAGTGTGAGACCTATGCTATCGAGTTTCCGTCATCAGGAAAGTATCTTTCGCGGGTACCGAGGATCTCGCGGGCGCGAGTCTAGTTCGCGCCAGATGAGCTCGCGTCCGGCGCGACCGAAATCAGATGCGCATGTACGATAAAGCGTTTGGGCGCGGCGCCGATATAGTCGAACGGGTAGCACGTGATCAACGTCATCTCCGGTCGGTCGCGGATCGAAAGCACCTCCACCTGATCCGGTGTCACCACCTCGGTCGTATCGACAACATAATGGTAGACACCCGTCTTGTCCGTGATCCGGACCTCCATCTTTGGTGCGATGCCGCGCAGCGGCCGGAAAAACGTGTCGCGATGACCGGCAAGCCCCAACGTCCCCAGACCTCCCGGCATGGCTGTTCCCTCGATATGGCCGACGCCCCGCAGCAGGCTGTCCGGGTCATAGCTCGCCAGAACCGCAACCGAAAGCGAGATCTGCGGAATCTCGAGCCGCCCGATCACATCCGGTTTCTCGTGTCTGCTTCCAGCGGGGACAGAACCCACCTGCGCCGGAGCAGCCAGACGCGCGGAGCTCTGACCATCGATCTGCCGCGCACGGGCCTCGGCCGAGCGAACCCGCATTCCTGTAGAGAGAAGAAACATCCCCAGAACTGCCCCTGCCGCCCAGAGACAATGTTCCGCCCGGGCGGCAAAGGTCGAAGTTCGTGGCTGTGGAAACGGCATCTCTCGCCTACCGGCTGCGTCTCCACCGATACACTCGCATGGTCGCCGCAGCTCCAAACAGAAACACAGCAAACAACGAAAGCAACGGAAGAGAGCTGGCAGTATGCGGCAGCCGCGCGATTACCGGTTTGCGGTGCACTGGTCGAGGTGTGCTCGCCACGGCGGCTTGCTGCGAAACGTCCGAGCTGGACGCAGAGGAAGGAGAAGCGGAGGAAGTGGACGCCGACGAGCTGCGCTGCGGCCGCGGCGGGATCTGCTCCGGCGCCTGTGCCGAAGCTACCTGCTGATAGCGCTCCGCTTTGATCGCAGGCGTGCTGTCGTTCGGTCCCACCTGCGTCGAAGACAGCAGCCAAAGCGTCACGACCTCCATGTCGTCCTTGGGAAGCTCCTTGTCGGCGACCTTGCCCTCGGAAGCTGGATCGATCGCTGGAACCTTGGCTTGGTTTGACTTCGCGATCGCAACCGCCTCGCTCTTGGGATAAACAAACTCGATCGCCGACGCACTGTTAGGGAAATACCAGCCGCGAAGATACGACGTTCCCTGAGCCGCATTGGCCCACGTAATGGGTCCAGGCACCGCGGGCTTGCCGAGAGAGGTGTTTGGCAAGCCGAGAAATGTCGAATGTGTGCTTCCACCATTGCCTTCAACCCGCACAATCAGGCGATCGGAGAGGTGATCGACAACCTGAATGTTGTAAGATCCCGGCTTCAAGGTCGCTCCAGGAATCCGAGTCTTGTCCGAAATCGTGAACTGCTGCGATGCAGAACCAGGGTCCAGAGCCCACACCGCGGGAGCATAGAGCAGTAAAGTCAGAAAACCCGACAACATGAGCTTCCACTTCTTCATAAAGATCAATCCCTTCCCAAAAGCATTCGCAACATGCGCGCATACGCTCGAACACCCTACCCAGTTAAGTCCGGAGATCGACACACGAACGTGGTCTGAACAGTGATCGGTAGAAAGCAGACGCACAGATATCATCGGCTGGAAAGGGGCAGAGCACTAGCACTGAGGCGCAAGTGCACTATCCGGAAGTAACATCGCCCGCGCGAAGAGGTAACCTACATCTCTCCCGCAGCACTGAAATTGCCCCCCACCTCGACCGTCGCCCTACCAGGCGCGTGACCACCGCGGACCCGCAACTCCAGTCTCCTCCCGCAGTCGAGCATCGATCCCCGCCCTATGCTCGATAAGCCGGCCAAACAGCCACACGAGATCCGAGAGCCGATTCATGTACGCCAGCACCTCCGGAGCGACCTCCTGCCCCGCCTCGCCCATGCGCACAATGCACCGCTCCGCCCGCCGACACACCGTGCGTGCCATCTCAAATGCGGCCGATTCGCGGTTCGCGCCCGGAAGCGACCAGTCCGCAAGAATCCCCTCGATCGCTTCGATCGCGTGAACCCGCTCCGTCAACGCATCGACATCCATCGACAACACCACCGCCGGTCCCTTCTGCCGATCCGGCGGCGTGGCCAAAGCAGCGCCCACCCGAAACAGCGTCCGTTGGATCGTCTCGGTCCAGCCGGCGACCTCTGGGTCCGAGCACAGGCTGCGCGCAAAGCCAAGCGCCGCGTTCAACTCGTCGACGGTCCCATACGCCTCCACCCGCAGGTCGGCCTTGGACGTCCGCTCTCCTCCGATCAGACCGGTCTCGCCCGCGTCCCCCTGTTCCGTTGCTATGCTCACGCTCTTGTCTCCGTCCTAAACTTTATCGTTTCCCCTGCTTACGGCATCCTGCGAGAAATACCCGAGATTTGCGCCACTGTTCGTCCGTCGCAAAAAGAATGCAGGTTTCGCCCGTTTCGGTGTCGAGCCGCCACGTCAGGTCGCCCTGTCGGTACAGCTGAAAGTGGCCCGAGCCGCCAAAGAGCATGCCGTTCGGCGGATCGGGCGCGATTGAATCGGTCGCCGGCGGCGTCACTCCGGAGGTCGCCGTTCCGCCCCTCGCGGTCAAGCCACCACCCCCGTCCGCAGCCGTCGTCCCGCTCCCCGACCCCTCCTGCCCATTCCCGATCGCTCCCGTTCGTCTTTCCGAAGCAGCCTCCGGCGCCCCGGCCCCGGATCGACCGTCTGTCGAAACGACCTCGCCGCCTCGGCGCAGTCGGCCGGCGTCATAGCTGCTCCACCCAACATACGCAAAGACGGCCACGACCAGCATCGCGAGACCGACCAGAACGCGCTTCAACATAAGTCTCTTTCCCTAGGGCTGAATCTATCATCCACGTGCGGAAAACTCCTCTTTTCACAGCAATCCAGAAGCCAAAATCCACCGATCCGAGGAGTATGATCGCACCTGTGCCGAAGTTCTCCGTCGTCGTCCCATTCCACAACGAAGAAGAAAACGTCACCGCCCTCTACGACCGCCTGAAAGCCGTCATGGAAGCCGTGCTCGCCGAGTCGCGCGAGACCTTTGAACTCGTCTTCGTCGACGACGGCTCCCGCGACCGCACCTATCGCCTGCTCGAAGAGATCGCCGCCGTCGACTCCCGCGTCCTTGTCGTCAAACTCCGCCGCAACTTCGGCCAGACCTCCGCCCTCGCCGCCGGCTTCGACCACGCGCAGGGCGAGTTCATCCTCGCCATGGACGGCGACCTCCAGCACGACCCCAACGAGATCCCCAACTTCCTCGCCAAACTCGAAGAAGGCTACGACGTCGTTAGCGGCTGGCGCTCCGAACGCGGCGACAACCTCCTCCTCCGTCGCATCCCCTCCCGCGCCGCCAACAAGCTGATGGCCGCCCTCTCCGGCGTCCCCATCCACGACTTCGGCACCACCTTCAAGGCCTACCGCCGCGAAGTCATCCAGAACATCCCCCTCTACGGCGAAATGCACCGCTTCATCCCCGCCCTCGCCTCCTGGTACGGCGCCTCCATCTGCGAGATCCCCATCTCGAATCCCGCCCGCACCGCCGGCAAAAGCCACTACGGCATCTCCCGCACCTTCCGCGTCTTCTTCGACCTCCTCACCATTCGCTTCCTGCTCAAGTACATGACCCGCCCGCTCCACTTCTTCGGATCGGTCGGCGCCATCGGCATGCTCTCCGGCTCCGCCCTGGCCCTCTGGCTCCTCGTCCACAAACTCCTCACCCACCGCGCCGTCGCCGACGAGCACGGCCCCATCTTCGTCATCTCGGGCATCCTCATCCTCGCCGGCATCCAGATGCTCGGCATCGGCCTGCTCGGCGAACTCCAGGTCCGCCACTTCCACACCGCCAACCACCGAGCCCCCTACGCCGTAGACCGAGTCCTCCGCCTCCGCTCCAGCGAAGAAAGCCTGCTCCAGTAACCCCTTTGGTTGTCATTCCGCAGGAAATCTGCGGTTCTTCTTGCTGACGTCTGTTCTGTAAACCATCTGCGAATCCGCTCTAGCGCCACGCTCCGCCGTGCGAAACCTTCGTTTGCACAACACGAGACAGGCTGCCTTATGAATGCACTCGACACAGGTGATTTCCGCCGACTTGTCGGTACATCAAGGCTTCTTCGCGGCGGCGATCAACTCCTTGAGATGTCCACCATCCCAGACCAGTGTGTCGATATCGCTCGACCGAGGGTTCGCAGCGTGCAGCTTCGAGATAAAGACGTCGAACTTCTCCATGCCGAGTTTTTGTTGCTCGTAGTCGTGAGCCGCACTGCTTCTGTACAGGGCATACGTGATGCCGAAGTAGTCTTCACGCTCCTGGGACGAAAGATAGTTGATGATGCTCCTGTCCCTCATGACCCCATCCAGAAACTGCAGCACGTTCTGCTGAGAATCGGGCGCATCGGGGATTGATGTCCTATCTGCGTCGGCCTTGGTGCGCTGCCGATACAGGGCGGCAAAGCCCTTCAGCACAGCCGTGTTGTAGCTGCTTCCACAGCCGCCGTGCGTGCGGACGGACGCCGCCACCTTGGTCGCCATCTCCGTGGCGCTAGGAGAGGCGGCAGACAGAAAGATGCGGTCCTGCCCATTGTCCAGCAGACTAACGTGCTCTTTCAGAAAGTAGGACACTCCATATGGCCACGGGCTGCCTGTTACCAAGCCGCCACTGAATGCATTCCCTAGAGTTTGGAGATCATCCTTCCCGACCTTGGCCGAAGCGTCGGGCTCGTCCTTCAGGCACAGCGAATATCCAAGCAAAACAGTCCACTGATTCCAACGGCTCCACCTCGCGTCACTGATAGCTGCGTAGTTCTTCTTTTGCAGATTGTCGAGCAATGCGGCATCGGGGTGCGACTCCATATCCTTGGCCTCGTTCATGGTCAAAGCTTTGGTGTCTTGGGCTCCGGCTACACCGGGTAGGGCTGCTTCTAGGAATAGAAGAGTGGAGAGAAGCAGAGTGGACAGGAGCGCTGACAGCACAATCGGGATCATGAGCCCTCTCACGCAAGCTGGTTTATGCGAGAAAGCTAACTACGGCAGCGCGGTAAGTCAAGTGCTGGGCCATCGCTTCGGGCTCAGATCGAAAAGGCAGATAAAGACCCTGAGCAACTTGAACCACTTGCACATTGGGTACTTGGGATTGAGCAGATCAGATGATGATCTTGGGAAACAAGAGTGTAGTGCCCCTTACAAGGCCCCGTCCACGCTACACCTGCCGACGCTAGGATCGGAACTCAGCGCCGAACACCTGGAGGTACTTTACCTAACCCCACCTGCCGCCCCAACTCCCGCCGAAAAGCCCCCTCCCGCTCCGCCACATACGCCCGATACCCCCCAGGATCGACAAACGGATTCCCCCCACCCGCCCGCATCCGCCGGACCTTCTCCACCATCCCGTAGTAGCTCCCATGCGCCCCCAAGAACACATCGCACGGCAGCCCCCGCAACGTCCGAAACGTCGCCGCGAAATCCTCCGCAATCCCCGGATACGCCCGGTTCCCCACCAGCTTGTACCCCGAGTTCACATTCGGACTCCCCACAATCACCACGTCAACCATCCGCCCACCGTCCGGCACCCGCATCGTCCACGTCGTGCACCCCCGCGTATGCCCGGCGGTCTTGTGCGCCACCAGCACCGTCCCGCCCAGCCGCACCTCGTCCCCATCGTGCAGCACCCGATCCACCTTTACCGGCTCATACGAGGCCGCCGCCCGAGCATACGCAAAGTCCGTCTTCCCACCCGTCTCCACCACCGAAACATCGCCATCCATCACCATGTACTTCGCGCCAGGCTTTGCTCCAGCTAGGCGCTTCACCTCCGCGCTCCCCGCCGCATGATCGAAGTGCGCATGACTGATCAGCAGCACCCGCGTATCGCTGAATCGAAACCCAAGCTGCTCCACACTCCTCCGAATCAGCGGCACCGACGTCTTCAGGTTGCTGTTGACCAGAATGTCCCCCTCCGGCGTCACAATCAGATACGAAGCCAGATCCCTGCTACCCACATAGAACACATTCCCCACCACCCGGTAGGGCGGAAACGCCTCCGTCCAGGCCGGATCCTGCCCCGCAAACAGACTCGCCGTAAGCACCACCATCGCCAACAGAACCCGAACAATCATCCACCCGCCCCCGCCCCAATCACCTCAGCCGCAAACCGTTCCATCTCCTCCCTCTGCGGACTCGACTGCAGCAACACCAGATCCACCCCGACCGCGGCAAACTCCTCCAGCCTTTCCTTGACCTGCGAAGCCGTCCCCACAAACCCGCTCCGCAACCCACGATTCGAAACCGAATAATCCCGCAGCGAAATCTCCGTCCCGAGCTTCGACCCCGTCACCCACTGCTGATAGTTCGCATACCCCCGCGCCGTCTGCCGCACATCCGTAATTCGCTCCACCTCCCGCAGAGCCTCCGCCTCCGAGTCGCGCACCACCGCATACCCGCTCACCCCAAACGTCATCGGCCCGAGCCCCAGACGCTCTCGCCGCTCACGCATCTCGGCGATCTTCGCCCCCACCGCCGCGGGCGCATCGCCATGCATCAGGTACGCATCGCACTTCGCCGCAATCAGAGCCTTCGCCGTCTCGCTCTCACCGCCCGCATACAAGGTCGGCCTCGGGCGCCGCACCGGCTTCGGACTCAACACATTCTCCCTCACATCGTAGATCTTGCCCCGATACGAAAACCCCTGCTCCCCCCAGCACCCACTCACCACATCGATCCACTCGCCGGTCCGCGCATACCGGTCGTCATGCTCGTCAAAGTGCACGCCGTACTTCGTCGCCTCATCCTTCCACCAGCTCGAAACCACATTCAACGTCAGCCGCCCACCCGAGATCCGATCGATCGACGCCGCCTGCTTCGCCAACAGCGCCGGCAGGTGAAACGTCGGCCGCACCGCCACCATCAACTCCAGCCGCCGCGTCACCGCCGCCAACGCCGCGGCCGTCGACCAGGCATCGAGCGAATCCGCCTCCACCCCCTTGATGTCGTTCAGATTCAGCTCCGCGATCAGCGTCAGATCGAACCCGATCTCCTCCGCCCGCACCGCCAGGTCGCGCGCATACTCCCACGTTGCCGGCATCGCCTCGTCCTCCACATTGCGCAGCCATCCGCCAAACACCGGCAGCCAGAACCCATACCGCATCAGCGCGCCCCCGCCATCCCAACGCTCATCGTCGTCGCCACGCGCCGCGCCGTGTTCGCCTCCGCCGCCTCCCGCTCCAGCCAGTCCGCCAGCCGCGCAAACGGGTCAAACCCCACCACCTTCTCGCCGTCCGCCACAAAGTTCGACAGCGCATTGATGTCGTAGTACACCCTCCGCCCATCGCGATCGTCGACCATATACTCCACCCCGCCCAGCTCGACCCCAGCCGCCTCCATCATCCGCTCCACCTCCGCAATCACCTCCGGCTCCGGATCGAAGCGCTCCACCGTCAAGCCGCTCTTCACCGCATCCACCGCACACGCCGCCCGATCCAGCTCCACCCCCATCGGCGTCCTGCAGATATCCGCCGGACACAGGTCAAACGTCTCGCCCGTAATATGTATCTTAATCGCGTACAAATAATTCCCATCTAAAACCTCGACGCGAACGATATATGCTCCTCTGGCAGGCACAAACTCCTGCACCAACCCCGTCGTATCCATCCCCAGCATCAACCCACCTGGAGTCCCCGCCGCCTCGCGCAAATCCTCCACCCGATCAAACCGCTTCACCCCCGCCCCACCCCCCCCCACCACCAGCCCCACCCCCACCGGCCCCCGCAGACCCTCCGCCGCCCCCACCGCCTGCTCCGCCCGATGAATCACCCGAGCCCGCGGATACGGCAGCCCAAGCCCATCCAGCATCACCAGCTGCGCCGCCTTCGACAACTCACTCCGAAACGCCCGCACCCCATTAATCACCCGCACCCCACGCGCGTGAAGATGCTCCAGAAACCCCATCGTGTAAAAAATCTGATCCCCATGCCCGCGATTCCACGCCGACGGACTCATCTTGTTCAGCACCACGGCAAACTCGCGCTCCGGCCGATCCTCCGGCCCATACGTATGCTCCACCGCACTCAACTTCACATAAGCCGTCCCCCGCCGATCCAACTCCGCAAACAAAGGCTTAAACCAGTGCGGCTGCTCATAATAAATCGCAATCGGAAGCACATCCTCTGTCGTCGTCGGCATACCCCCATTCTAACCACCGGCCGAATCAAGTCACCCTCTCACCCCGACCGACCGAACCACCCCGCAGAAGCACCTTCCGCCGTCCCTGACGAGCAGCGCGTTCTCGGTGCCGATCCTATTGTGGTGCGGGAACTTGCGCGTCCTCAGTTCCGTATAGGTTTTTGCCACCAAACCGGACCCATGCTCCACGTACATTCTCCCCGGGAGGATCAATGCAGTCGTCCGAAGACGCAAGCTGGGCCCGTGGACTAAGCCTGAAGCAAGCTGCTCTTGTCGCGGGGTTCACCTATCTGCTGAACCCGGTCACCTTCGCCGAAGCCTATGTCATGCCTCGTTTGGTGTCCGTAGACCCGGCCCAGACCGTCACGAATCTGACGGCTCACCCGCACCTGTTTTCTGCAGGTATCCTGTCGTACGTCTTCAGTGCGCTCGGCGACGTAGTCATAGCCTGGGCGCTCTACACGCTGCTGACGCCGGTCAATCGTGCCTTGGCAATGCTCGGGTCTTTGTTGCAGATTGTATATGCGGCGGTGTGGTTGGCCGCCATTTCGGATCTGGGACTGCTCTATCGATTGCTCGCCGTTCCCGACTACTCTCGGCATGTCCGTGCAGCCGACCTTTCCTTGCAAGTTGTCGAACTCCTCGCGCGTTTCCACTCCGGATGGGGTCTCTCGCTGATTCTCTTCGGCTTCCATCTCGTCGTGACCGGGTGGCTCATCGCTCGCTCCTCTTACCTTCCGCGCTGGCTTGGCTGGCTGCTCTTCGTTGACGGCTGGGCCTGGGTCACAGACAGCGTCGCCATTTACTTGTACCCAGAGGCAAACCTGGGATTCCTCAAGGTGTTCTTCGCGGCAGAACTTATCTTTATGGTTTGGCTACTGGGGTGGGGATGGCGCATCCGGGAGCCCAGGTCGATTGCCGAGGTGCAGCGATGACGCAACGTACCGAAGCCAGACTCGCAGGTTACGCCTACCTCGCTTATATCGTCTTCGCGATGTCGGCCGCGGTTCTTTCCTCAAAGTCCACTGCTGGAACAGACACGTCGCAGATGCTGGCCAACTTACGCAGGATGATGTCCATAGCCCGCGTCACCGTTCTTCTCGATCTTCTGCAGATTGTCTGCGCCATCGTGCTCGCCGTCACCTTATATCGGCTCTCGAAGACGGTCGACGCCACCCTTGCCCTGATCGCCATGGCGTTTCGATTCGGCGAAGGTCTACTCCGGCTTTGTGCCGCTCCTGGGCAAACTGGAGCTCATGAAGCTGGCGGCGGGATCGAACCGCTCTTGCACAGACAGCCCTGGGTGCCTCGCCATAGCGGGTCAGATCTTTGATCGACCGGATGACCTTTTCGGTCAGTTCTGCTTTGTCGTAGGTGGGTTTCTCTTCGCCTATTTACTGCTGGCCGGTCGCCTCATTCCGCGCTGGATGGCATGGACCGGCGTCATTACCATCGGTGTGCAACTCATCTGCGTGCCTCTTTACGTTGCCGCCATTCTTCCGGGAACGGTCGTGAACTGGCTCTGGTTCCCGATTCTCCTATACGAGATCCCTTTGGGAGTATGGCTGATCCGCAGAGGTGTTCAAGTAGCAGCTTGAAATTAGGCCCGGGAAGTCGCCTTCTCGGAAGCAATCCCACGCAATCCTAAGAAGGACTAATTCGTTGGAATCCAACTAAGTACCAGCAGCGCTCCTATGCCAGCCTGGGATCGACGCTCACCCTCCAGCCTCCCCAATCGCATCCCACCTCCACATGCGAGCCATCCAAATCCTCCAAACCGGCGGCCCCGAAGCCCTCACCCTCCAACACCTCCCCGACCCCATCCCCGGCCCCGGCGAAGCCCTCCTCCGCATCGAAGCCTCCGGCGTCAACTTCATCGACACCTACCTCCGCGAAGGCCGCTACCCGGCGTCGCTCCCCTTCACCCTCGGCCAGGAAGCAGCCGGCGTCATCGTCTCGCTCGGCCCCGCTATCGCCGGCACCCCCGCCCCCAACCTCCGCCCCGGAGACCGCGTCGCCTGGACCGGCATCCCCGGCACCTACGCCGAACTCGCCACCGCCCCCGTCGATCGCCTCGTCCCCATCCCCGACGCCCTCTCCGCCCAACAAGCCGCCGCAGCCCTGCTCCAGGGCATGACCGCCCACTACCTCGCCCACTCCGCGTACCCCATCCAGCCGCACAGCACCGTCCTCATCCACGCGGGCGCGGGCGGCACCGGCCTCCTCCTCACCCAGATGGCCAAAGCCCTCGGCGCCCGCGTCTTCACCACCGTCTCCACCCCCGACAAAGCCGAACTCTCCCGCGAAGCCGGCGCCGACGAGACCATCCTCTACACCCAGACCGACTTCGCCGCCGAAGTCAAACACCTTACCGGCGGCCAGGGCGTCCCGGTCGTCTACGACTCCGTCGGCAAGTCCACCTTTGAAGCCTCGCTCACCTCTCTCCAACCCCGCGGCACCCTCGTCCTCTTCGGCGGAGCGTCTGGCCCCGTCCCACCCTTCGACCTCATCCGCCTCTCTACCATGGGCTCGCTCTACATCACCCGCCCCACCCTCAAGGACTACGTCGCCACCCGCGCCGACCTCGAAGCCCGCGCCACCGAGGTCTTCAACCGCGTCGCCCAGGGCGCCCTCAAGCTCCGCATCCACCAAACTTACCCCCTCGCCGAAGCCGCCGGAGCCCACCGCGACCTCGAATCCCGCCAGACCACCGGCAAGCTGCTTCTGCTACCCTAAGTTCACTCCCCCGAAGCGCAGCCCGCCCCTCAACCGGCGATCTGCACCACCTCAACCACCAGTACCGCCCGGAGATGTTCGGGAAGCGCGGTGAAACTCCGCCACTGCCCCGCAACTGTGAATCGCGCACACGCACCCTCAGCCCCACCGGCCAGAGCCCGTGTGAAGACCGGCCCCGGCTCCTCCCACTGGCACTAAACCGCCGGGAAGGGAAGAGGCCCAGACCCCAAGCCAGTCTGCATCGCGACAGTCAGGAGACCGGTCCCCGCAGCGTAACTTAGCCACGTTCCCGACGGGGGAACGGAGGAGCCACACCCATGCATCTCACCTCTGGTCAAACCCTGGCCGCATCACGCCCGCGCGCCCCGCGCCCGCACTCCCGCCCACAACTCTTTCAAACCCCGCTCAGCTCCGCTCTGCCCTTCCTGCTCCTCCTGCTCCCACCCGCGCTCCACGCCGTCGTCGTCCGCGGCACCGTCACCGATCAACTCGGCGCCGCCGTCCCCGGAGCCCGCGTCCAGCTCGTCCAGGGCACAAACTCCAACGCCTCTGCCGTCTCCAACCCCGACGGCTCCTTTGAGATCCGCTCCGGCGCCTCCGGCCGCTTCACCCTCTTCACCTCCGCCCCCACCTTCGCCCCCAACGTCGGCGTCAGCTTCTTCGGCGGTCGCACCGACATCGTCCTCCAAACCGTCGTCCTCTCGCCCGGCGAGATCCGCACCGAAGTCTCCGTCCTCGAGGACGGCACGCCCACCCCCCTCGCCCAGCTCACCGCCCCCGTCACCCTCATCCCCCGCGACAATCTCCTCACCCGCGTCGGCGTCGTCGACGATCTCCGCCAATCCCCGGGCGTCCAGGTCGTCCAGACCGGACAGTACGGCGGCCTCACCTCGCTCTTCGTCCGCGGAGGAAACTCCGACGCCAACAAGATCCTCTTCGACGGCATCCCCGCCGAAGACATCGGGGGCACCTTCGACTTCGGCACCGTCTCCTCCACCGGCCTCGCCGCTCCCTGGAGCGAACCCAGCCCCGGCGCTGCCCTCGAGATCTACCGCGGCCCCAACTCCGCGCTCTTCGGCTCCGACTCGGTCGCCTCCGTCGTCAGCCTCTCCACGCCCCGGGGCGCCTCTGTCAAGCCCGTCCTGACCTACTCCGGCGACGCCGGCAACCTCCACACCTGGCGCAACGAAGCCACCGTCTCCGGCACGCACAATCGCGCCGACTACCTCCTCGCCTACTCGCGCTTCGACTCGTCCAACGCCCTCCCGGACGACCGCTACCACGCCTCCACCGCCGCCGCCAACCTCGGCTTCAATCTCACCTCCAGCTCCGAGCTCCGCCTCACCCTCCGCAACGCCGACTCCGCCCAGGGCCTGCCCAACGCGTACGACTTCTACCACCTCGTCCAGATCGGCAAGCTCTCCGACCAGGACCTCTACGCCGGCCTCACCGCCGAAAACACCACCGCCGTCGGATGGCACAACCTCGTCCGGTACGGCATCGCCCGCAAGCGCGAACAGGCCGCCTACTTCGGCGCTCAGGGCAACTTCCTCACCTTCCCCAACCCCTTCAGCCCCGGCAAAACCTACTCCGGCTACTTCGGCAACCTCACCACCATCCGCGGCGCCAACGGCTACACCGCCACCGGCCAGGCCGTGCTCTACGGCGGCGCCGCGCGCGACCAGGACTCCAACCGCGACCAGCTCTACTTCCAGTCCGACTACACCACCCGCCGGCGCCTCACCGCCCTCTTCGGCTTCCGTTACGACAACGAACGCGGCTCCTTCAACCTCCCCGCCTACGGCAGCGCCCAGCAGATCCAGCGCACCAACTATCAGTTCAACCTCCAGCTCGGCGCCGACGTCAAAAACCGCCTCTTCCTCTCCCTCGGCGGATCGGTCCAGAAAAATCACCTCTACGGCATCGCCGGCACACCCCGCTTCGGCCTCGCCTGGGTCCCCGTCCGACCCGATGCGCGCCGCCTCTTTCATGGCACAAAGTTCCGCATCAACGCGGCCACCGGCGTCCAGGAGCCCTCGCTTTCGACCGAGTTCTACTCGCTCAATCGCACCCTGCTCGCCCTCGGCGACACCGCCGACATCGCCCGCTATCGAGTCGATCCGCTCGGCCCCGAACGCTCCCGCACCCTCGACCTCGGCGTCGACCAGAGCCTCATCGGCGAAAAGCTCGTCCTCAAAGCCGGCTACTTCCACAACCAGTTCTCCCACCAGCTGGAGTACATCGGCTCCGGCGACCTCCAGACCTACTTCAACTTCACCCCCGACGCAGCCTTCAAAAAATTCTTCTACGGAGCCGTGCTCAACAGCCAAGCCTTCCGCGCCCAGGGCCTCGAATCCGAACTCCAATACCAGCCCGCCCCGCGCATCTTCCTCCGCGCCGGCTACACCTACCTGCTCACCCGCGTCGAACAGTCCTTCTCGGGCGACGCCACCGCCGCTCTGGGCGGATACGCAGCCACCAATCCCAACCTCCCCGGCATCCCCATCGGCAGTTCCTCGCCTCTCATCGGAGCGCGCCCCTTCCGCCGCCCCCCTCACACCGCCTTCTTCTCCGCCCAATACACCGGCCAGAAGTGGACCGCGGCCCTCAAAGGAGCGGGCGCCAGCCGCGCCGACGACTCCACCTTTCTCGCCTACGCCGACCCCGCCCAGGGCAACAGCCTCCTCCTCCCCAACCGCAACCTCGACTTCGGCTACGTCAAACTCGACGCCTACGGCACCTACACCGCCACCCGCCGCATCACCGCCTTCGCGGACCTCAGCAACCTCCTCAACAACCAGCACATCGGCCCCATCGGCTACCCCGGCCTCCCCTTCACCTTCCGCACCGGCCTCAAACTCCGCCTCGGCGGCGACTAGCCCTCGACGGAGCGAACAAACCCGGGTGCCCCATCCTCTCGCGAAGCGAAAGTGTGGGGTATTCGCGCCGACCGCTTCCCCACCGACCCTTGTGTCATCCCGGCCAGAGCCGAGCTCACCCACCCGCATCCGCCCTTCCGCGTCTAACAAAGAGACAACAAAAGGAAATCCATGACCCCAAAACTCCTCGCCGCAGCCGCCCTCCTCTCCCTCGCCGGCGCCCTCCAAGCCCAAACCGAAGGCCCAACGCCCACCAGCGTCCTCATCGCCGCCGATGCAAAATCCGCCGTCCACCTCACGCCCGCCGACATCCGCGCCGAGGTCGACAACCGTCCCGCCGTGATCCTCTCCCTCACCCCCGTCCAGCCCGCCTCCACCCAGGTCGCCCTCCTCCTCGACGACGGCCTCCGCTCCTCCTTCGCCCGCAACCTCGACGACCTCCGCAACTTCCTCCTCGGCCTTCCACCCGCCACCGCCGTCTTCGTCGGATACATGCAAAACGGCCGCGTCGTCGCCGCGCAAAGCTTCACCACCGACCACGCCCGTGCCGCTGAAGCCCTCCGCCTCTCGCTCGCCAGCCCCGGCATCGCCGCCAGCCCCTACTTCTCGCTCTCCGAATTCGTCAAACACTGGCCCACCGCCGATCGCGAATCCCCCGACCTTGACGCGCAAACCTCGACCGCGGCCGCCAACACCGGCAAATCCCGCTTCGTCCTCATGATCACCAACGGCGTCGACCCCTACAACGGCAGCGTCTCCCCACTCAACCAGGACAGCCCCTACGTCGACACCGCCATCCGCGACGCCCAGCGCGCCGGCACCCCCGTCTACTCCATCTACTACGGCGACGCCGGCATCCGCGGCGGCGCAGCCAGCTTCTCCGGCCAAAGCTACCTCTCGAAAGTCGCCCAGCAAACCGGCGGGGAGGTCTACACCCAGGGCACCGGCAACCCCATCTCGCTCCAACCCTTCCTGCGCCAGTTCCAGGCCTCCCTCCTCTCCACCTACGTCGCCACCCTCAACGTCCCAGGAGACAAAAAGTTCGCCCGCCTCAAGCTGAAATCCAACACCAAAGGCATCAAACTCCGAGCCCCCGACCAGATCCACCCCGGCGAAACCGACGGCCCCACCTCAGCCCCTCCCGCCGCGTAGCGCCTCCCCAACCTCCAAACCTGTACCTCGATCGAAGGCGCAGCCGAAGCGGAGAGGACCTGCAGTTCCGTAGAACCCCGACATCTTAACCGGAGGATGTAGAAGGTAAAGAAGAAATTTCGTTCCGCTATGGCACGATTATTGTCCCGGCGACTATTAACGGCGCTGGCCCGTTTTGGATGATGCTCGACACGGGGGGCCGATCCCTCTATCGTGGAACTCGGGACAGCGAAGAGCGTTGGATTGAAGATCGCGGCCAGCGGACAGCAGGGATTCGGGCGGGGAACGTCCCACAATCTTTCTTATGAGACCTCATTACCAGTCGTTCAGCTTGGCGGCTTGACTGCAACCAAAGTCGACGCGCTTGCGATGGATCTCTCAAAACTCAGCTCGGCCTTGGGGAGACCCATCGGCGGCGTCCTGGGCTACAGTTTTTTTAAGACACGCATTGTGCAGATTGACTACCCAAACCGAAAGGTGCGCTTCTATGCCATTGCGCCCTCTTGTGCCGGAGCGGGGCACTCCCATTCACCGAAACGTACGAAACTTTCGTTTCGATACAAAGACGACATTCTGGCGACAGGGGTAACGGTAGACGATAAGCCGTGACCACCAATGTGGATACCGGCTCTAACTCAAGCTTCCAGCTCAGCCCTGCAGCCGTAGACAAGCTTGGCCTGAGCGAGGACCTAGCCCGTGCTCATCCGAGCAGATCGGTGGGATTCAATGGTGTTTTGAACAATCGCGAAGGCACGGTGCGCAACGTGACGGTGGGCACGATCTCGGTGAACGACCCTACCGTGGTGTTTTTTGGCAAGGGCATGGGCATGGATAAGGAGCCTTGGGACCTGCGGATCGGAAGCGCGTTTCTGAAGGATTTTGCAGTGACGCTGGACTTCCGCCATGGGTATATTACGCTTACGCGTGTCGTGAATCCGCAGCCGGAGGACTGAGCGGCAAGGCGTTGCGTTTAAAGCCATGGAGACGGCGTGTGGACTAGGCCTGCGTAAGCAGTCCCGGGGGATTGTGTTGTCCGTGTGTCCGCCTGCGAAATCCGTGGATGCAACAGAGATGTGCCTTCTCGGAAGCGACTTCGTGGCTGGTAGTATGCCATGCATGAACAAAGTTGCGCCGTTTCTGTGGTTCGATGACAACGCCGAAGAGGCGGCCGAGTTTTATCTGGGCGTGTTTCCGAACGCGCGTCGGCTCGATGAGGCGCGTTCGAAGGGTGTCGGTCCCTGGGCGGAGGGCAAGGTTGCCACGATCACGATCGAGCTGGAAGGTCAGGAGATGGTGTTTCTCAACGGCGGTCCCGCGCATCGGCTCAATCCCGCCTTTTCGTTCTTTGTCCGATGCGAGTCACAGGAGGAGATTGACCGCTATTGGGACAAGTTGATCGATGGCGGCAAGCCTATGGCGTGCGGCTGGCTCGCGGATCGCTTTGGCCTATGCTGGCAGATTGTGCCACGGAGTATCGGCAAGTTGATCCGTCACCCCAAAGCCATGAAAGCCATGATGGGGATGGTGAAGATGGATCTGTCGGCGCTGGAAGCTGCCGCGCGCGAGAGCTGAGCGGCTTGTCCGGAAGCTGGTCGAGGGTCACCGGTTGTACGGATGACGTGGGTTCGGTTGGGGCGGTGTAGACGGTTTGGCCGCTGACGACGGTGCGGAGGACGCGGGTGTGGAGGAGTTGTTGGGGGGTGGCGGTGGTGGGGTCGCGACTGAGGACGATGAGGGCGGCGAGGTAGCCGGGTTGGAGGCGACCTTTGGTGGTTTCGCGGAACTCGGCGAAGGCGGAGGCTTGGGTGTAGGCGTAGATGGCTTCGGCGAGGGAGATCTTTTGTTCGGGGTGGAAGGTTTGGGTTTCGGCCTCGTTTTGCCGGGTGGTGGCGGCGTAGAGGCCGCGGAAGGGGTTGAGGGATTCGACGGGGGTGTCGGTGCCGAAGGCGAGGGGGATGCCGTGGTCGAGCATGGATCGCCAGGCGTAGGCGTATCGGGAGCGTTCGGGGCCGAGGCGGTCGGCGGCCCAGCTTATGTCGGTGAGGAGGTGGGAGGGCTGCATGGAGGCGATGATGCCGAAGCGGGCGAAGCGGGCGAAGTCCGTGGGGAGGAGGACCTGGGCGTGCTCGATGCGATTGCGGCTTCGGCTGGTGGATTTTGCGACGGCAAAGGCGTTGAGGGCGATGGTGTTGGCCTGGTCACCGATGGCGTGGAAGCCTAGCTGGAAGCCGGCGTCGGCGCGTTCGGCGCTGAGGGTGTTGAGTTTTTGCTGGTCGTAGCGGGGGAGGCCGGAGTTGGTGGGGTCGTCGGTGTAGGGGGCGGCGAGGGCGGCGGTGCGTGAGCCTAGGGAGCCGTCCATGAAGGCTTTGAGTTGGGTGAGGTGGAGGAGGGGGTCGTCGGCGGGTTGGGAGCGGCGGCGTTCGAGGAGGGTGGCGAGAGGGAGATTGAAGTCGAGCCACTCGGCGAAGCGGAGGTGGAGGTCGCCGGACTTTTCGAGCGATTGGAGGACGAGAAAGTCGTCCCAGGTGGAAA
>CAXSGC010000014.1:78980-91668 GCA_964236945.1 uncultured Acidobacteriaceae bacterium
GCGGGGGAGGCCGGTGGGGTGGCGGGGGGGGTCGGGGTCGATCTTGCCGCCGGGGGGGTCGGGGGTGGCGCGGGTGATGTTGGCGGCGAGGAGGGCGGCGGAGTTGGCGACGAGGATGTGGCCGTCGGTGCGGAAGAAGAGGCTGGGGTAGTTGCCGGTGATGGGATCGAGGTTATGGCGGGTGGGGAGGGTTTTGGTGGGCCAGAGGGTGTGGTCCCAGCCGGCGCCCTGGATCCAGGTGTCGGCGGGGTGGGCGGCGAGGAAGCGCTGGATGCGGGATTGCATCTCGGCGAGGGAGCGGGTCCCGTCGAGGTTGACGGTGAGGGTTTGCTGGGCTCCGGTGGCGGCCATGTGGGTGTGGGCGTCGTTGAAGCCGGGCATGGCGAAGGCGTTGTGGAGGTCGACGATTTGGGTGGTGGACGTGCAGAGTTTGAGGATTTCGGGGTCGGAGCCGACGGCGAGGATGGTTCCGGAGGGGGAGATGGCGAGGGCGGAGACGCGGGCTGGGGTGGGGCTGGGGTCGGACGGGCGGAGGTGGGCTCCGGTGAGGATGTTGCCGTGTATATAGATGGTGCTGATCTCCGCCGGTGTTTGGGCGAGGGCTTGGAGGGAGAGGGTTGCGGCGACGGCGAGGAGGAGGGTGGGTTTGGGTGGCACGGGTTGGAGTTTATCGGGTCTGTCCGGTTCGGTCGAGATGAGGGAGTTGGGCGGCCGCGAAAGTTCAGGCGGTTCGCGCGTGATCGCGCGAATACCCCACCCTTCACGACGGTGAAGCTGTCGCGGAGGATGGGGCACCCGGATTTGTGGTTTCACGATGGGTTTGTGGAGGGGAGGGGAAGAGCGCTGTGGGTCTCTCCGCTTCGGCTGCGCCTTCGGTCGAGATGACAGGTCTTCGGTGGGAGCGGTGAGGTTGAGATGACAGGTTTGCGGAGCTAGCGGGGTTCGGCGAGGAGGTGGGCGGTGTCGAGGAGGGTGAGGAGGATGCGGCGGAGGGCGGTTTCGCGGCCGGTGGGGTCGTACCATTCGGCGAGTGTGTGGATGCCGCCGGCGGTGCCGCCGGTACCGAGGGCGAGGGCGGGGATGGCGAGCGAGAGGGGGAGGTTGGCGTCGGTGGAGCCGATGCGGGGCTCGGTGCGGAGGTTGAGGTGGCGGTCGACGGCGCGGAGGGTTTGGTGGAGGGGGGCGTGGTCGGGGAGGGAGGCGGCGGGTCGGTCGCCTATGGTTTCGACCGTGAGCTGGGCTGGGGAGTGGGTCGAGTTTTGGCGGTTGAGGTCGCGGAGGGATTGTTCGAGGGAGGAGCGGAGGTCGGCGGCGGAGGTTTGGAGTTGGGCGGGGTGGGTGGAGCGGAGGTCGAGCAGGGCGGTGGCGGACTCGGGGATGGAGTTGATGGAGGTTCCGCCGGAGATGAGGCCGGCGTTGAGGGTGGTGCGGGGATGGGAGGGGAGGTCGAGGTTGGCGAGGTCGGCGAGGGCTCGGCTGAGGAGGAAGATGGGGTTGGGGGCGCCGTGGTCGGTCCAGGAGTGGCCGCCGGGGCCGGTGACGGTGACGGAGAGGCGGAGGGAGCCGAGCGCGCGGGTGACGGCGGTGCTGGTGCCGCTGCCTTCGAGGACGATCGAGGCGGCGATGCGGTTTTGGAAGGGGCCGCGGGTGAAGAGGTGGCGCATGCCGCGGAGGTCGCCTTCGCCTTCTTCGCCGACGTTGGCGGCAAAGAGGATGGGGACGGGCGGCGTAATGCCGGCGAACTGGAGGCTGGCGGCGAGGCCGAGGAGGGCGGAGAGGCCGGCGGCGTTGTCGCAGGCGCCGGGGGCGAGGATGCGGGTGTCGGCGAGGGTGGGTTCGGTGAGGGTGCCGGCGGGGAAGACGGTGTCGAGGTGGGCGGAGAGGAGGAGGTGGGGCTCCTCGGACGAGGGTGCAGCGGAGGGGAGGGTGGCGAGGGCGTTGCCTTCTGCATCGATGTGGACGTCGGTGAGCGCGAGGTCGCGGAAGCGGTCGAGGAACCAGAGGGCGCGGGCCCTTTCGGCGAAGGGTGGAGCGGGGATGCGGACGATGTCGAGGAGCCACTGCTGGATTTGGGGTTGATGGAGGTGGAGCCAGTAGAAGGCGCGGTGGACGGGGAGGAGGGCGGCGAGGGTGGTGATGCGGCGCTGGGCGGAGCTGGTGTCGTGCGGTTGGGGGAGCGGGGCGGAGGTCAATAGGTGACCTCGACGAGGAAGAGGCCTTGGGCGGGTGCGGTGGGACCTGCGGCGGAGCGGTTTTGGGCGGCGAGGATGGCGGGGATGTGGTCGGGGTCGAGGCGGCCGGCGCCGGCTTCGACGAAGGTGCCGACGAGGTTGCGGACCATGTGGTGGAGGAAGCCGGAGCCGGTGATGCGGTAGGTGAGGAGATCGGGGCTGGTGGTGGTCCAGAGGGAGTGGGTGATGGTGCGGCAGTTGGTGGGTGGGGTGAGGGGGTAGTCGGGGAGTGGGTTGGGGGGTTGGCGCGACGTGGGATGGGGGCCGGCGGCGGCGAAGGAGGTGAAGTCGTGCAGGCCGACGATGTGGGTGGCGGCGCGGTGGAGGCGGTTGAGGTCGAGGGGGAGGGGGCAGTCCCAGACGAAGGGGGCAAGCATGGGGGAGCAGATGTGTTCGGGAGCTGGGATCGGGGCGGCGGGGCTGCTGTTAATAGATAGGGGGGGGTGGCGGAGGAAGATGCGGTATTCGTAGGTTTTGGAGCGGGCGCTGTGGCGGGCGTGGAAGGGTGGATCGACGGTGGCGGCGGAGAGGACGCGGATGCTCGCGGGGAGGATGCGGTTGAGCGCGCGTTGGAGGTTGGGGGCGGGGATGGCTGCGAGGAGGGGGAAGGAGCTGACCTGTGCGAGGGCGTGGACGCCGGCGTCGGTGCGTCCGGAGCCTTGGGGGAGGACGGTTTCGCCGGTGATCCGGTGGAGGGCGCGGGCCAGGGTGCCCTGGATGGTGGGGAGGTCGGGCTGGATCTGCCATCCGTGAAAGGTGGTTCCGTTGTACGCGAGGGTGAGTTTCCAGAGCGCCATGAGGGGATGCTTTGGACGGTAACACGTGCCTGCTTGGGGCGGGGTTACGGGGCGGGCGTTGATATACTTCAGCGAGCAATGGGCCAAGATCAGAAGAAGAGGCGGGCTTCGGGCTTCGGGCTTCGATGTCTGACGATGGTGTGCCGTTTTGGGAACTGTACGCAAAGGTAATGCGTAGGTGTTCTGTGTCACTCAAGTTTTGCTGAGTTGTGCCGATAGACAGATTGAGAGTCGTAGTTCTCTATTGAGGCGTCTAGGAGAGATCAGGCTTGCGTGATGGAGGGTTGTTCTTGTGTCGGCAGAGGCTTGATCTCTGCCGGGTTGGATCAGGCGCGTTGTCTCGGTGTTGTTGAGAAGCTTTGAACGAGTGTGACGGTACCGAGGGCGATGAATGAAGTTGAGGAATGAAACTGTGAGATTAAGGGATTTGCAGGCTCTGGCGAGCATCGCGCTTTTGCTTTTGAGCGCGACGACGCAGCAGGGAATCGGGCAGACGACGGGAACTGGAGCGTCGGGTCAGACGACGGCGGGACCGGCGACGGATGCTGGTGCGGGTCAGACGACGGCGAATCCCGCGCAGGTGGGACCGACGCAGACCAGTCCGACTCAAGCGACGGCTACGCAGGGTGTCGCGAACGACACGACGGGACAGGCGGGTCTGCCGAAGGCGCCGGAGCCGAAGCTGACGGAGCCGTTGTATCTCCGGGATACGGACAAGGATTACACGAAGCCGAAGAAGTATTTTCAGTTCTCGGATCCGCTGGCGCCTTATACGGCGACCAACGTGCCTTTGCCGAGGTTGACGAACACGCAGCGGGTGTATGCCTTACTGCGGGATGGAAAGATCAATTTGAGTTTGTCGGATGCGGTTGCGTTGGCGCTGGAGAACAACTACGACATTGCGATCGCTCGGATCAATCTGGACATTGCGGATACGGACATTCTTCGGACGCGATCCGGGCAGCTGCCACGGGGTGTTTCGACGGGTCTGGTGACAGGGACGATTGGCGGATCGACGTCGACGATCACGGGCGGCGGTGGGCCGGGCGGGACCTCGACGGGATCGGGGTCCGCGGGCACGGGTACGGCTGGGATTGTTTCAAGCACCAGCGGTGGCGGACCCTTGCCCTACAATCTTGATCCGATTCTTACCGGAAATTTGCAGTATGAGGCTGCGAACGCGCAACAGACGACGACCTTTATTACGGGCACGAATTCGCTTGGTCAGGACACGAGTACCTACAATTTTGGGTACTTGCAGGGCTTTATTACTGGAACTCAGTTGTCAGTGACGTTTGATAACGCGCGACAGACGACAAACAGCCAGCGGTCGACGTACAGTCCGTTGTTGCAGTCGACCTGGCGCGCGCAGGCCACGCAGCACCTTTTGCAGGGGTTTGGGCCGGGGATCAACGGGCGCTTTATTTTGCAGGCGAAGAACAACCGGCGGATTACGGATTCCTCTTTTCGGCAGCAGGTGATCTATACGGTCAGTCAGGTGGAGACGATCTACTGGGGGCTGGTGAGTGCGTATGAGAACGAGCAGGCAAAGGAGCGGGCGCTGGCGCAATCGACGCAGCTGGCGGCCGACAATCGAAAGCAGCTGGAGATTGGGACGCTTGCACCGCTCGACGTCGTGAACTCGGATGCTTCGGTGGCGAGCGACAAGCAGGCTCTGATTGCGGCGCAGTCGACGCTGGAGTATCAGCAACTGGTGATGAAGCAGGCGATCGCCCGCAACCTGAACGATCCGCAGCTGGCGACGGCACCGGTGATTCCGACCGATCGGGTCGATCTGGCGCGGCTGCCGGAGGAGGATATGTCGATCGAGGATCTGGTGAAGCAGGCCGACACCGACAATCCTTCGATCGAGCAGCTGGTACTCAGCCTGAAGAATAATGAGATTACGATCCGGGGCGAGAAGAACGGGTTGCTGCCGATCATCGATGGGTATGCTTTTTATGGGGGGAGCGCGGTGGGCGGCGCACAGAACCCGAGTGAGAACTGCAGCACGAGTTCGACTGGGCCATCTCAGCCGTGCACTGGAGCGAATGCGGCGCCTTCGGTCGGATACAACACGGTTTTCGGGCACTTGTTCAATAACAGCTCGCCGGACAAGGGCGTGGGTGTGAATATTACGATTCCGATCCGGAACCGGGCGGCGCAGGCGGACCAGGCGCGATCGCAGATGGAGTACCGGCAAGCGCAGATGCAGCTGCAGCAGCTCTATGTTCGGACGCGGATTCAGGTGATCAACGCGCAGTATGCGTTGACGAACGATCGGGCTTCGGTGCAGTCGGCGCAGGCGGCGCAGCAGTTTGCGGCGCAGAGTCTGGATGCGGAGCAGAAGAAGTACAGGCTGGGCGCTTCGACGACGGCGAATGTGTTGCAGCAGGAGCGGAACCTGGCTGGGGCGGAGAACAATCTGATTTCGGCGACGGCGGCGTATGCTCTGGACCGCGTGTCGTTGAACCAGATTCTGGCGAATACGCTGGACCGCTACGGGATCAGCCTGGTGGACACGGCGGAGGGCGTGGTGAAGCAGACGCCGCGGATTCCAGGGTTGACGGCGCCCAAGCCACCGCAGCCGCCGAAGCCGATCTCGGCGAATCCGGCGCCTGTGCAGTAGATCGCATGTTGGAGGGGTATTGGGGTCTCTGACTTCGGTCGGGGGCTCTGTTTCGCGAGGAGTTGCCAGACTTATGGACAAGGTTGAGTAAAAGTGGAACGGGTAGCCTGAAGGGCGGGATGAGCATACTGAAGAGCAGGGAAGTGGGCGCGGAGAACGGGCTTTCGGCGGCTCGGTCGGCTTATTTGCGGTCGGCGCGTCATCAACCTGTTGCTTGGCGGGAGTGGGGTGACGAGGCGTTTGCGGAGGCGGCGCGCGAAGATAAGCCGATTTTGCTGGATATCGGCGCGGTCTGGTGTCACTGGTGTCATGTGATGGATCGCGAGTCGTATGAAGATGCGGGGACGGCGAGCATTATCAACGAGCATTTTGTCGCTGTGAAGGTGGATCGGGACGAGCGGCCGGATGTGGACACGCGGTACCAGGCGGCGGTTGCGGCGATCAGTGGTCAGGGTGGATGGCCGCTGACGGCGTTTCTGACTCCGGATGGTCGACCGTTCTTTGGCGGCACGTACTTTCCTCCGGAGGACCGGCATGGGCGGCCGAGCTTGCGGCGCGTTCTCCTGACGATGGCGGAGGCGTTTGAGCAGAGACGCGAGGAGGTGGACGAGTCGGCGGCGAGCGTGATGGAGGCGATTGAGCAGAGTGAGACGTTTTCGGGCCCGCGTGAAGGTCTGGATGGGGATGCTGGACCGGCGTTGGTCGGGAAGCTGGTCGAGTCGATTTTGCAGCAGTTTGACGGGAGGTCGGGGGGCTTTGGATCGCAGCCGAAGTTTCCGCATTCAGGGGCCATCGACCTTTTGCTCGATACGGCGTCGCGTGGCGGGACGTTGGCGGAGAGGGCCGGAACGGCGGCCAAGTTCACGCTCGAGAAGATGGCGAGGGGCGGCATCTACGACCAGTTGGCGGGCGGATTTCACCGGTATTCGGTCGATGAGCGGTGGGTGGTTCCGCACTTCGAGAAGATGCTGTACAACAACAGCGAACTCCTGAGGAATTACGTCCATGCGTTTGCGACATTTGGGGAACCGGAGTTTGCGCGGGTCGCGCGGGAGATCGCGGCTTGGATGGATGCGTGTCTGAGCGATCGGGAGCGGGGCGGTTTTTATGCGTCGCAGGATGCTGACTTTTCGCTGGACGATGACGGCGATTACTGGACGTGGACCCGGGCTGAGGCGGCCAGCAAACTCACGGCGGAGGAGATGGCCGTGGCGGCGGCGTACTTCGACATCGGCGAGGTGGGCGACATGCACCACAACCCGGCGAAGAATGTGCTGCACGTCCCGGAGTCGATGGAGCGTGTGGGGAAGGTGGCGGGGGTGACGCGGGAGGTGGCGGAGGAGCGGCTTGGGTCGGCGAAGCGGAAGATGTTGGCGGCGCGACTCCGGCGGCCGACGCCGTATATCGATCGGACCATATATGTGGGTTGGAACGGGATGTGCATCTCTGCGTATTTTGAGGCTGGGCGGGTGCTCGATCAGCCGGAGTTGACCCGATTTGCGGTGAAGTCGATCGATCGGGTGCTGGAGGAGGCGTGGGAAGAGGGCCGCGGGCTTGGGCATGTGGTGGCGTATGGCGAGGAGGTTGACGGCGCGGGGGAGCGGGTGGCGGGTGTGCTTGAGGATTACGCGTTTTTGGGGCATGCGGCGATGGACGGATGGGAGGCGACGGGAGAGATCCGGTACTACCGGTGGGCGGAGCGGCTGGCGGAGGCGATGATGGAGCGATTTCTCGACCAGGAGGGTGGAGGGTTCTTTGACACGGAGGCTCCGCTGGCCGGCGAGGTGCGGAGGGGGGCGTTGGTGGCGCGGCGGAAGCCGGTGCAGGACTCACCGACACCGGCCGGGAACTCGGTGGCGGCGGCATTGCTGTTGCGGCTGGAGAGCTTGAATGGGCGGGAGGAGTTTCGGCGGGTTGCGCGCGAGGCCCTCGAAACGTTTGCGGGGGTGGTGGAGCACTTTGGGTTGTACGCGGCGGGTTTTGGGATGGCGCTCCTGCGGTTGACGGAGGCGCCGGTGCAGGTTGCGATTTTAGGGGAGGGCCGGGAGGCGGAGCGCATGGAGACGGTGGCGGCCGCGGCGCCGTACCTGGTGACGAAGAGTGTGATCCGGCTCCGGCGGGAGCAGATGGAGGAGTTGCCGGCGGCTCTCCGGGAGACGCTGCCGTATGTTTCGCCGGAGGAGGGTGGAGCGGTGGCGATGGTGTGCCGGGGTGGAGTTTGCCTGCCGCCGATGCGATCGGGGGAGGAGCTCCGGGCGGCTTTGCGGGGAGGCCAGGGCGGGATGCAGGTTTGTCTTGCAGCTGAGGGGTAGCCGTGGTATCACTACGTAATGCGAAGTACGCGTGACGTAGCACTGCGTGTTGAGGATGAGGGTGCGGGAGTCGGGCATTACTCCGACCCACCTTTACTTGTGCTTGCCAGCCTGGCCGATGGACCGAAGCATGGGCACGCCATGATCGAAGACATTGCGCGCATGTGCGGAACGCGTTTGGGTCCGGGAACGCTGTATGGGGCGATTGCACGGCTCGAGCGGCAGGGTTGGATTGAGCCGTTGGCAGCCGAGGTACGCCGTCAGCCGTACCGCATCACGGCAGAGGGGCTGCGTGTTCTACGGGCGAAGCTGTCCACGTTGCATCAGTTTGCGACGGCGGGGATGCGGAGGCTGGAGGCGTTATGAATCGTTTGATTGCTCGGATGTTCGTCGGTCTATATCCGCGTTTCTGGAAGCGGCGCTACGGGGCGGAGTTTGAGGCTTTTCTTGAAGCCGGCGCTGGTGGTTTCCGGGGCGGCCTGGACATCGTGCGGTCTGCGCTTGATGAGCGTATCTCGCAAACTCAAGAAGGAGGTAATATGGACTGATCAACTCAGACTTTGGGAGCGGTGATGAAGCGGCCGACTGCTTTTCTTCCGTTGGCGATGTCAGCGGTTGCGCTGGCCTTGGTGCTTGGTTACGTTCTGAGGTATGGCGGAGGCCCGGTGGGGGATGAGGGGATTGTCGGCCATCTTTGGCAGCTGCTGATGGGACTTCAGGTGCCGATCATCGTGGTGTTTGCGATCCGGTGGCTGCCGCGCGCTCGCCGGGGAGCGACGTGCGTGCTTGCGCAGCAGGCTGGAGCGGCGCTGGTATCGGCTGGCGCTGTGTTTTTCTTCGGTTTGGGATAGGTTGTTTGGTCTGGAAGGCGGACCTGGATTCGTTCCTAAGGTTTCTGCCATCGAGCTTTCTGAACTCGAAGAGGATCTCGGTTACGGAGTCGGTGGAGATCTCTCCCAAAGGTATTGGCCGAGTAGGACGGAAGCTACGTATATGGCGATGGAGGCGAACACGAAAGGCGCGCCAATGCGAGCCGCGCCAAGACCTACGGCGCCTCCGATGACGACCTGTGCTGCACCGAAACGCAGGTCCCCTCCTGTAAATCTCCATCTGCGCTGTGTCACGGCTTGCGTCACTGACGGGTAACGACCTATCGCCAAGGTCACCAAAGTGCAGGCAAGACCGCCTTGAAGATTGAGTGGAAGAACCAAGAGCCCCACCAGCAGCAGGAAAGCCGCGTCTTGCGCGACGAGCACCTTCCAAGGCGCGATCGGCCAGAGTCTGTAACGCAACCTGGATCTCCCCTCATCGAGGCTCATCAATCTTTGAGCAATGGTACTCATCGCAATGGAGACGAACAGGGCGAGGATCGGGAAGGCTTCTGGTTCTGGCGAGTGCCCGAGGATTCGATAAAGAGCACCGGTGATGGAGATGAGCACTGCTGTCCAGAAGTCGAGGGTACCGACCACTTCACGTCCTGTTACCTTGCACACGCCTTGTAGCCGCGTGGGGAATTTCACGGGGATCTGCATCTGCAAGCTTGCGGTACCCCAACGTACGCGGCGTGCTGCATAGACGGCAAGGTGGACGAAGATGGCAAGAATGAGAAAACAAACAGCGACGGCAGCCCCCATCCAGAGCAGAAGCGCGACAAGGAGGACACCGATCAGCGGATGCAGAGCAAAGCTGATGCAGGCGAGAAGGAGCCGCTGCGTCTCGGTAAGGGGCCAGGTGAGAACGCGAGATCGTGGAAGCCTGTCCTGGGCGTCTACGGAGAACGTGACGAGAAGAGGGATGACGAGGAAGATCTGAAAGAGGGAGGTACTCCAAAATGCACTTTGAGCATTTCGACTGCCCGACATGAGAAACAGGATGCAGAAGAAGAAGTTATTGAGGCCGACCGAGGAGAAGCTGCCGAACTCCCGTGCCATCAGCCTTCGAAGTAAAGTGGCGATCGCTAGGACTGGAGCCACCGAGGTATCTCCAGTCGAGGCTTGCCGACGATGCGGAAGTAGGCATCTTCTACTCCTGTCTTGATCTGCTCTGGATCGAGATCGAGAGCAATCTTTCCGTCATAGAGGATGATGACGCGGTCTGCAATCAGCTTCACGATCGAGAAGATGTGTGACGTGATGAGTACCGCAGCGCCCTCCGCCGCAAGTTGTTTTAGAAGACCTTGTATCTTCGTGGAAGAGGCTGGGTCGATGCCTTCAAATGGTTCGTCCAAGAGCAGAACGCTCGGTTTGTAGAGAAGGGCCATGGCAAGGGCCGTCTTCTTCCGCATTCCAAAGGAGCATTCGCGAACGATGGTGTTGCGGCTGTGTGTGAGGTCCAGCACGTGTAAGAGGTCAAGTGCCCGGAGCTCCGACTCCCGCGATTTCAGCCCATAGATCGGTCCTACGGCGAGAAGGTTTTCGAGGATACTCATCGACTCGAAAAGCCCGAGACCCTCGGGAACAACACCCATACGCTTCTTTATCTCGATGCCTTGCGCATGGAATCTCATCCCGCAGACGGTGACATCTCCTTCATCCGGTTTTTCCAGACCTGACATCAGCCGGAGGAGTGTTGATTTGCCTGCACCATTGGCGCCTAGCAGAGCACAGAGGCCGGGTCCTATTGTCAGGTTGATCTCGTCCAGGATTCGTTTCTTAGCATAGGTCTTTGTCAGGCCGGTACAGACGATCCCTTGGGGGCGCTCCCCATGAGCGATAGTAGGGCAGGTGGTTTCCAATGGCTCACTACCGAGTGTGCGTGTCTGGCCGAGATGACAGGTTAGAAGTGGTGGAGGAGGTCGGCGAAGGCGGTTAGTTCGAGGAGGGTTTGGCCTTCGGGTGGGGGGTTGAGGACTTCGTGCTCGAGGACCCAAGTGAAGTCGTGGGGGAGGAAGACGGCGTTACAGCCGGCGGCGAGGGCGGGGTTGATGTCGGATTTGGGGCTGTTGCCGATCATCCATGTGGATCGGGGTTGGCAGACGTATTTCTGGAGGACGGAGAGATAGGCGTCGACGTGCTTTTCGTGGAGGACCTCGACGGCGTGGAAGTGGGGACGGAGGCCGGAGCGATCGAGTTTGGCGGTCTGTTCGTCGGTGTCGCCCTTGGTGACGAGGATGAGTCGGTGGCGGAGGGCGAGGGCGGCGAGGGTTTCGGCGACGCCGGGGAGGAGTTCGATCTGCTGGTCGGCGATGGACTGGGCGAAGGAGACGATGCGGTTGTGGCGATCGGGGGTGATGGTGGCGGTCGAGAGCTGCTCGAAGCAGGTGATGAGGGATCGGCGAAAGGTGGTGACGCCGTAGCCGTGCTGGGCGGTGTTGAGGCGCTCGACGGCGTTGAGGTGTTCGCGGACTTCTTCGGGGGTGTGGACGCTGTGATCGAGGTAGGAGATAAAGGCGGCGATGGCCTGTTCGAAGTAGATGTTGTTCTCCCAGAGCGTGTCGTCGGCGTCGATGAGGAGGGTTTGGTGGGGGCGCGGTGCGGTTTGTGCGGGGCGATTCATCATCAGGGCTCAGTATAGATTCTGATCGCGGGGGACGGGCGGGAGGTGGGGAGCGGGGCTTGAAGGCTTTCTGCAACTTGCGAGGGAGGGTTGGCGGCGCGGGAGATCGATAAGCTGAGGGGACTTCTGTGCCGCCGCCCGAGACGGGATCAGGGGCGGTTCGGTGAGGTGCGCTGTCCGGAACTGGATGGTGGGGCGGTGAAGGGCAGACGTTTTCTATGGTTCCGCAGACAGGGCAGAGGATTGGGCCGTATGAGATTCTGGACACGCTGGGCGCCGGGGGAATGGGGCTGGTGTTTCGGGCGTGGGACGGACGTCTGCACCGGGAGGTAGCGCTTAAGCTGTTGCGGTACGAGTCGGAGACGCCGCGGATGCGGGAGCGATTTTTGCTGGAAGCGCGGGCGGCGTCGGCGCTGAATCATCCGCATATTTGCACGATCTTCGACATGGGGGAGCAGGACGGCGAGCCGTATCTGGTGATGGAGCTGCTGGAAGGGGCGACTCTGAAGGAGAAGATCGCCGCCGAGGTGCTGACGGCGGAGGAGATTGTCCGGTACGGGATAGAAGTGGCGGACGCGTTATCGGCGGCCCATGCGAAGGGCATTATTCACCGGGATGTGAAGCCAGCCAATGTCTTTCTTATGAACATGGCGCGCGGGTTTCCTCAAGCGAAGGTTTTGGATTTTGGGTTGGCCAAGGTGAGCCGGGCGTCTGAGAATGGACGGCTGTCGCGGTCGATCGATCTGACCACGGAGGGGTCGACGGTGGGGACGCTGGCGTACATGTCTCCGGAGCAGGCGCGGGGGGAGCCGATGGATGCGCGGTCGGACCTGTTTTCGCTGGGTGTGGTGATGTACGAGATGGCGACGCGGAGGGTGCCGTTTCGGGGGACGACGAGCGCTCTGATCTATGTGCAGCTGCTGGACCATGCGCCGGAGCCGATGGAGCGTTGGAACGATGCGATTCCGCGGGAGCTGGAGCAGATTGTGATGCGGCTGCTGCGCAAGGCGCGGGGAGAACGGTTTCAGACGTCGGCGGAGCTTCGGGATGCGTTGCGGAAGCTGGCGGAGCGGCGGGATGGGGAGTGGCTGAAGAAGTATCCGCGAGCGCGGGTTCCGCTGGTGGCGGCGATGGATCCGGGAGGGCGAGGGAATCGTGCGGGGTCCGGGATCCCTCGGAAGGGAGGGGCGGGCTTGGGGCGGGCGGGGGTTGGAGACGGGGTGG
>CAXSGC010000015.1:0-91322 GCA_964236945.1 uncultured Acidobacteriaceae bacterium
ACAGAGTCTCCTTCATAAGACAATAACCTGAAGCAACCTCACAGCTAAAGCCTTTCCACGACGTCGGCTTCAAGGCCGTAGTCCCTGGCGATAGCTTCATACCAGGAAAATATGGTCCTCGGGCTGATAGCCAGGATGTTCGCCGCTTCGGGAATTGGTATGCAACAGCGCGGTACACACAAAAACTTCAATTCCCACGTGGCGCAATCACCCCACGCGTTCGGTATCCTTAAAACTAGATGAGCGGTGCCAAAACTAGATGAGCGATGCCGTCAGCAATCCCGCCCTGAGCGCGAGCAAAGGTCGCCGGCCGTCACCCATCGCTCCCGAAAAGCCGCTCCCTTCGTGCAACTTCCGTGGTATCCCGGACCGAAAACTCCCGCTCCGAAAGCCCGTCGAAGCTTGCCGAAAACAGCGCCGAAACAGCGATACGCTCGGAGTGAATTGCACGTTCATGGCCGTTTTGCATCAAACGGCGCAAAACGTGCCCACACCAGAGCCGTAAGTCCTTTGTTTGGGGATTTTTGCCGATAAGTCCTGTGTTTGGAATATTTTGGAGGCCGAGACGCCTCCTAAGTCGTTGATTCTAATCATTGGTTAGCCAACACCCCCTACCTGAGAAGGGAGAGCGGCGGTACCCACCCGATCCCTGCTCCCAAAAACAACAACCCGTGCCATCGACGAAAGAAAGGTCTAGCATAAAAGGAGTGGTCGGCGTCCTTCCGACAACCGGCAAAACGCCACGCCACCACCGTGAGGAAACACCAAATGGCCCCCAAGGCAGCGACCGCGCCACGATCCGCTTCGGTCCAGGCAAAACCCGCACCGCTCCCCGAAACCGCGGCCCCCAGCCGGGACGCAGAGGTTCTCGACACCTTTCGCCGATGGGGTTACCTCCAGGCCTCGCTCGACCCCCTCGGCCAATACCTTCCGCCCGAGCCCTTCCCCGTCGCCGTCCCCGAAGGAGAGGCCGCACAAACCGCGCGCCGCTTCTACTGCGGAACCATCGCCGCCGAGTTCATGCACATCACGGACCCCGAGCGCCGCGAGTGGATTCAGGCCCAAATCGAGCAGACACCGCCCAAGCCCGATCAGCGCCGCATCCTCACCCAACTCATCCGCGCCGATCTCTTCGAGCAGGTCATCCAGTCGCGCTATCTCGGCACCAAGCGCTTCTCCCTCGAAGGCCTCACCGCTCTGCTCCCCTTCCTCGACCAGCTCCTCCTCACCGCCGCCGCCGAAGGCGTCACCAAGGTCATGCTCGCCATGAGCCACCGCGGCCGACTCAACGTCATGGTCAACACCATCGGCCGACCCGCCTCCGAAATCTTCACCAAGTTCGAGGATGTCGACCCCCGCAGCACCATGGGCGGAGGCGACGTCAAGTACCACATCGGCGCCACGGGAACCTTCCACGGACCCAACGGCGAGCGCGTCGACCTCCATCTCGCCTCCAACCCGAGCCACCTCGAGGCCGTCGACCCGGTCGTCCTCGGCCGCGCCCGCGCCAAGCAGGAACGCCTCGGCTCAAACGGCAGGCGGGCCGTTCTCCCGCTCATCCTCCACGGCGACGCCGCCTTTGCCGGTCAGGGAATCCTCGCCGAAACCCTCAACATGAGCGTCCTTCCTGCCTTCGACGTCGGCGGAACCATCCATGTCGTCGTCAACAACCTCCTCGGCTTCACGGCACTTCCCGAGGAGTCCAACTCCTCCCGCTTCGCGACCGATATCGCCAAACGCGCTCCCAACCCCATCCTCCACGTCAACGCCGAAGACCCCGACGCCGTCGTCCGCGTTGCCGACATCGCCGCCCGATACCGCCAGCGCTTCCACTCCGACATCGTCATCGACCTGGTCGGCTACCGTCGCCACGGCCACAGCGAGGTGGACGACCCCACCGTCACCCAGCCGCGCCGCTACGCCATCATCAAGGATCATCCTCCCCTCTTCCAGATCTACGCCGCCCAGATCGGCGTCGATCCCGCGGCCGAGATCGCCGAGATCCAGCAGAGCCTGCTCGACGACCAGAAGCTCGCCAAAGAGGCAGACCACATCCCGCACCTCGCCCAGCTGCCCGACTATTGGAGCGCCTACAAAGGCGGAACCTTCAACCCCTCCGACGACGTCGCAACCGGCCTCGACGCTCCCACCGTCGAGCAGCTCACCGCCGACCTCGTCCGCTACCCCGAAACCTTCCACATCCACCCCAAGGTCAAGAAGCTCTTCGAGCAGCGCTCCGAGATGGGCGCCGGAACCCGGCCGTTCGACTACGGCACCGCCGAGCTCGTCGCCTTCGCCTCCCTTCTTCGCGCCGGAACTCCCGTTCGGCTCACCGGCCAGGACTCCGAACGAGGCACCTTCAACCAGCGTCACGCAGTCCTCATCGATACCGAAACCGAGACCAAATACATCCCGCTCGCGCACCTCGGCGACGACGGAAGCAGCGGCTCTGCCCGCACCACGCAGGGTCGCTTCGAGGTCTACAATTCGCTGCTGTCGGAAGCCGCCGTTCTCGGCTTCGAGTACGGCTTCGCCCGGGATTTCCCCGAAGCTCTCGTCCTCTGGGAAGCGCAGTTCGGCGACTTCGCCAACGGAGCCCAGATCATCATCGACCAGTTCATCGCCGCCGGCGAAGCCAAATGGGGCCTCCTCTCCGGTGTCACCATGCTCCTCCCCCACGGCTACGAAGGTCAGGGACCCGAACACTCGAGCGCCCGCATCGAGCGCTACCTCCAGCTCGCCGCCCACGACAACCTCCAGATTTGTCAGCCATCCACCGCGGCGCAGTACTTCCACCTGCTCCGCCGACAGGCCCTCCGCCCGTGGCGCAAACCGCTCATCGTCTTCACCCCCAAGAGCATGCTGCGCCATCCTGACGCCTCGTCCTCGCTCGCCGACCTGGCCGTCCCCCACTTCCAGAACGTCCTTGCGGATCGCACCGTCGAGAACCCGCGACGCCTGATCGTCACCAGCGGCAAGATCGGCCACAACCTCCGCGTCGAGCGCGATCGCCGCAAGGACAACGGCGTCGCCATCCTCTTCCTCGAGCAGCTCTACCCCTGGCCGGAGGCCGAGTTCCAGGCTGCGCTCGACCAACACCCCAACGCCTCCGAGATCGTCTGGGTCCAGGAAGAACCCGCCAACATGGGACCCCTCTTCTACGTCATGCCGCTCCTGCGTCGGCTCAGCCGCGATCGAGCCGTCCTCAGCGTCAAGCGAAGCGCCAGCGCAAGCCCCGCAACCGGCTCCGCCAAAGCTCACGAACTCGAAGAAAAAACCTTGCTCGATCTCGCCTTCGGAGCCCTCCGAGCCTGACCTCAGGCCCTGCAAGCCTGTGGCCAGAACTCGCCTGTCTGACCTCGCAAACGCCACTCACGCAAGACGATTGAAGGATTTTCTCTGTTCAAGCTCAGGCGAGTTCCATCTTGGAACTCGCCTGAGCTTTGTAAGCCAGTCATTCGGACTTTATTCTTGCTGCGACAGGACTTAAGCCGCTATGTTCGGCTAAGACAAATTACCTGTCGGTGTTATTAGAGCCACCGATGTCGACAACGTCTTCTCTCAAGGAAAACGGCACCTGCACAGACATTCCCGCTCCACAGCAAACAGGTAATTTGCTTTATATGCGGTTCCGTACCAGCCGCTCAAACGCATGTTCGTAAACAATTTCTCCTTAGGTGAGCAATCTCTTTCCATTCAGAACTCACTCCTGACCGCCGATCTTGCGGCGGTGTGTGATTTAGAGGAAAAAGCGACTCTGCAGTGTTTTGCATAATTGGCAGCCCATTTGCATGTACCTCTTTGAGAAAGATCGTTACGGTGAGCAAGATGCGTCGCACATTGATTGTTCTGTTTGTTTTGATAGTTTCTGCTGCCTCTGCCACGGGAGTTCACGCCTCAACCGACTGCGAGCGCTGGCTTGCCGACTACAAGAAGGCGCTGGCGCAGAAGCCCGCATATCAGCAGCTTGAGGCTGCCAAGCACAGAGCCCGAGCTCTGGCGCGCCGCAGGATCGGCCAGATCGTGGCCGCAACCACGCCTGCTAAACCGAAGCCGGTGCGCATCAGCAGCACCCGGCCAAAGCTTACGCCACGGCAGATGCTCAACCGCTTCGATGTGCTCTGCGGAGATCTGCCCGTCGCGCCTGCCAACCAGGTCCTCGATAGCCGCATGGCGCCGGAGGAATTCATCTCTGAGCTCTCGCTCGGCCCGATCGACGAACTGGCGATGCCGGAATACAGTCCTCTGCTCGCCGAGACCGCACCCTCTATCTTCAGCTCGACCGCAACACCCTCCACCACACCGTACGAAGGCGGTCCAGTGTTCCCGGTCTATGGCCCGAGCTTCAGCGGCGTTGGCTCCGCACCCGGAAGCGTGAGCGGTCCATCTGGCGGGACGACCGCGCCTGGGGTTCCTCCCGTTACGTCGCCCGTCCTTCCTCCGCCCCCCGCTTCTGTGCTCCCACCGGACGTGCCGCCCGTCACGGCGCCGGTCCCCGAGCCAGGCACCCTGCTCTACGTCGTAACCGGCGTCGGCAGCATCGCAGCAGGCCTTCGCCGTCGGCTGCGCTCGCGCTAACAATAAGGGTCTAACCAAACATGCAAGCCTCTGCGGCGTCCGCCACAGAGGCTTGCATGTCTTTGTCTTAAAAAAAAGGAGGGTTAAAGAGGAAACCCACGCAGCGCGGTGGGGGCTGATGCGTGGGTATTCCGGTAAAGCAACGAAGTGGGTGGACTTCGTTAGAGCCGGCTCGACTCAGGCGCAAGCGCCAAGGAGCCTTGCTCTAAAAAAATAGTACGAGAGATACGCGCCTCCGTCAAGGGAAAATCTCTCAATCTCCGTCCCGAAAAGAGACGTTCAGGTCTGCGGCTACACCAAGCCCGGATCAAAGCCGACAGATCAGAAGTTCCCGTTCGTAGATCATCTCGGGCGGCAGATGATCATGGAGCGCCAGGAACAACTCCTCGTGGCCCATCACCTCGTGCTTCCATTCCTTGCGGTCGACGAGTTGCAGCTCCTCGAAGGTGTCCCGGTCGAACTCCAGGCCATCCCAGTCAATGTCTCCGAAGTACGGAGTCCAGCCGATCGGCGTCTCCTTGCCGCGGACGCAGCCGTTGACGCGGTCGACGACCCAGCGCAGAATACGCATGTTCTCCGAATAGCCTGGCCAGAGAAAGTTTCCGTTCTCGTCCTTGCGAAACCAGTTGACGTGAAAGATCGGTGGTGTGGACGACAGCGAGCGCTGCATCCGCAGCCAGTGCCGGAAGTAATCCGCCATGTGATAGCCGCAGAAGGGGAGCATGGCCATGGGGTCGCGGCGCACCTTTCCAGGCGTACCGGCAGCCGCGGCCGTGGTCTCGGATCCCATGGTGGCGCCCACGTAGACGCCGGCCGACCAGTTGAAGGCCTGATACACGAGCGGCATCGTCGTTGGCCGGCGGCCGCCGAACAGGAAGGCGGAGATCGGAACGCCGGCGGGATCTTCCCAGGCTGGGTCGATCGAGGGGCACTGGCTCGCCGGCGCGGTGAAGCGGCCGTTTGGGTGAGCCGCGGGACGTCCGGTCTCGCGGGCGAGCTCGGGGGTCCACAAGCGGCCTTGCCAGTCGAGGCACTCGGCGGGCGGAGTGTCGGTCATGCCTTCCCACCAGACGCCCCCGTCCGGCGTGAGGGCGACGTTGGTGAAGATGGTGTTGCGCGACAGGGTCGCGATCGCGTTGCGGTTGGTGCGCGCGCTGGTTCCGGGAGCGACGCCGAAGAAGCCGGCTTCGGGGTTGATGGCGCGGAGTTGGCCAGACGCATCCGGTTTGATCCAGGCGATGTCGTCGCCGACGGTCCAAACCTTCCATCCCTCAAAGCCTGGAGGCGGAATCATCATGGCGAAGTTGGTCTTGCCGCAGGCTGAGGGGAAGGCGGCGGCGACGTAGGTCTTCTGACTCTTGCCGTCCGGGTTGGGCGGGCTTTCGAGCCCCACGATTAGCATGTGTTCGGCCATCCAACCTTCGTCGCGGGCGATGTTCGAGGCGATGCGAAGGGCGAAACACTTCTTGCCCAGCAGAGCGTTGCCACCGTAGCCCGAGCCGTAGGACCAGATCTCCCGCGTCTCGGGGAAGTGGACGATGTACTTCTCGTCGTTCGACGGCCAGGGGACATCGGCCTCGCCGGGCCGGAGCGGGGCGCCGACCGAGTGCATGCAAGGGACGACCCGCTTGAGATCCTTGTCGATCTCGGCGAAGACGGGCGCGCCGATGCGGGCCATAATGCGCATGTTGACGACCGCGTAGGCGGAGTCGGTAAGCTGCACGCCGATCTGGCTCATCGGCGAGCCGATCGGCCCCATCGAGAAGGGGAGAACGTACATGGTGCGGCCGCGCATGGAGCCGCGAAACAGCTGCTTCAGGCGGCGACGCATCGCGAACGGGTCTTCCCAATTGTTGGTTGGTCCGGCGCTGTCGCGCGAAAGCGAGCAGATAAAGGTGCGATCCTCGACGCGCGCGACGTCGTTGGGCGTGGAGCGGGCGAGGAAGCATCCAGGCCAGAGCTCCGGGTTGAGGCGGGTAAAGGTTTCGGCCTCGACGAGGCGGTCGCAGAGATGGTTGTACTCGGCCTCCGAGCCGTCGATCCAGTGGATGCGATCGGGCTGGCAGAGGTCGGCCATCTTTTCGACCCATCGGATGAGGTGCTTGTTGGAGGTAGGGGGAGCTTCTGTCGTGCTGGTCTTCATGTCGTTGGAGAGGGACGATCCTTGTGGATTCGGTGGATTCGGTGGATTCGCGCCGATCTCCTGATTGTTCGCCTCTGCCGGAGCCAAGTCAATGAGGCGGATCTTTGGAGGCGCGCCGACGTGCGCCGGGTGGGTCCCCCCTTGTGGCTCACAGGTTTTTGTTCTGTATGACTTACACGGCACAAGTGCCGCAAAAATATTGCAAGAAAGGGTTTACCTGCAAAATATTCCAAACAAAGAACTTACACCTATCCTACGCGTTACACCGATCTTACGCGATGGGGCCGTATTTTGGCCCACAACGTGCACTGCGGTGGAGGCTGCCTTCGCACCTCCACATGATGCGCGGATTGCTCGGGCCGGACTCTTTGTACCTGTGGCGCCTATAATCTCTCTTGTAAGCGTTGCGCATGGTAGATGCGCCATCCAAGACTCCGTTCCAGTCTGGAGCTTTACGCGACAAACGACCCTCGGCCACCAACACGACTTTCTGATTTCTTACAGGGAGCTGAGCCACCATCGCGCCGACGAGCCTTTCACTGACTGAACCAGCGGCAAGGAAGGTAGAGCGCGCGAGAGTGCCGCCAGCCCAAATTGCGTAGAGAGTTAGCAGACCGTAGCCCCAGTCTGCCGGCGCCCCGTCGCGTCCGCAGCGCCAACCAGTGGCGGAACGGAAAGCCGACAGCTAACGGCACATCACTTTTGGTCCCGAACCTTTCGCTGGCGCTATGGGGCCGGCGCTATGCCAAACGTCACGCTGATCATCGCGCCCGTCTTCCAGGTCGACCGGGTCGGGACGGACGTGAGTGAGCCTTTGGCGGCACCTTCCACAAAGCCCGGCAAGAGTTCATCGCGGCGGCCAAAGTCCGCTGAACCCGTCAAAAAAATAAGACGGCGAGCAAAGGAGATGGACAGACCCGCGAGAAAGTCGGCGTTGGACGTACTTGAGGTAGACACCAAACCGACTCCGGGCGAAATGAACAACTCCACATCGGAGCGGTTGAATCCGGGGCTCTTGACGTTATAAAGGACGGAGTAGAGCGGAGAGATGTCGTTGACGGCAGTCTTTCCGATAACCTGATTTCCGCTCGCGTCGGGAATGAAGCCGTAGGTCGGGTTGGCGAGGAAAGAGACTCCGATTCCCGTACTCGCAATTGAGAGTGGATTGCAGGTGTTGGTCCCCAGCGCGATATCCGTAGCTGCCAGTGTGCTGCTGGAGACATCGACGACGTGGAGGCTAATCGTGTCGGTACGACCTCGGCCGTACCATTCGTGGCATCGATTTATATCCACGGTATAGGCGAGTGAATTCGGTTGCGAATTTATTCCATCAAGTCTGTCACGCCAATGCTGATTCGCATCTGTGACTTTGTCGAATTCTAACCGTGTTTGTTCAATGAGACCATCTGCCCCGACACCGCGACCGTAGGCCTTCACATCAGCCAATAGTTCGGTGATCAGTTTCTTTAGTGCGTCGTTGGCCAGAAAATTGGGTGTATTAGAAGTGCCAAGCCAGACATCGTAACCAGGTGCGGTTACGATGTCACCGAGGGCAAGTTGGTCTGCAGCCAGTTTGGATTCAATGTCATCTGAGTCGGGCCATTTGGGCTTATTGTTACATTCGTTTCCTTGAGCAAACTTTAGGAGATCGGTGTGTTGCTCTTCGGTCAGAATTGGTTGCGAAAAGTTCTGTAACTTGCGTTGGTAACAACGTTGATCTTCGGCGGCTTTCCGGATTTCGCTGTTGATATTGTTGCGAAAGTCGATTACCGGCTTTACCTGCCGTTCTACTTCCATGCGTATCTTTTCCCAGCAACCAGTGACCCGGACCTTCTGCGCAGGCTCATCAACAGGCCAAGTAGCCTGATTGCATAGATCGGCTCTCGATTCATCTGTGCTCATCTCTGGAGCACGAAAACTCTTGTCGGCATAATTCGTATCTTTCACAGCTTTCAAGATCTTGTCCCCGGTCGGGGCAAGTTGAGTGGGAATGCTTGCTGGTTGGATTGACTTCGATTCGATCTTGGGATTAAAGTCGAAACGAAAACGATTGACCCATCGCACGAGGATCCCCGATTCGTCGTTGAGCGAGAGAGGCGGCGTTGACTGGCTAAAAACATCCACACATTTCTTGTTGTGCTCCGTTTGCCCGTTACGGCAGGTGGCTCCGGCTAGGGCGGCAGATACCGTCATAAACAAGCAAATAGAAACACAAACACGCATGTTGCTTCCTCCGATTGAACTCAGTCACATTTCTGAAATCGGGGCCCAAAGCTTTTGCTACGAACTCCACTTGTTTGAACAGGGCTTGAAGTTACCCCGGGGAGAACTGCCGCGTCAGTCTGGCGACGACGCGATGCGCTAAAACTTTATGCGGGACAGTAGCACACATCAAATACACCGTCAACTCGGATGAGGTCTGGTCTCTGCTTTGCTGGCGCGAACTGCTTAAACGATAAGCCCCGGCTCTCGCCGAGGCTCATCACATCAGGAAAGATGGACCCAGGGCGCTACGCCTGAGCCTCCTCTGCAACAATCTTCGTCTGAGCCACGGTCCAGTTCGGGTCGCCTACCTTGAAGCGGGCGAATCGGCGGACCGAGATGTTTTCGCCGAGCTTGCCGACGCGTGTCGCGATGATTTGCGCGATCGTCTGCGTCTGATCCTTGATGAACGGCTGTTCGAGCAGGCAGACCTCCTCGTAGAACTTGCTCATCTTGCCTTCGACGATCTTTTCAACCACCGGAGCCGGTTTGCCCGTCGCCGCGGCCTGCGACCGGAAGATGTCCTTCTCGCGCGCGAGGTCCTCCTCCGTCACATCCTCCTTGCGCACATAGCGCGGGTCCGTGGCGGCAACATGCATCGCGACATCGCGGAGCAGGCCCTGGAAGTCCTCCGTGCGCGCCACAAAGTCCGACTCACAGTTCAGCTCCAGAAGAACGCCGATTTTGCCGCCGGCATGGATGTAGGTCCCGACCGCGCCCTCGTTGGTCGAACGCGCCGCCTTCTTTGCAGCCGACGCCATGCCACGCTTGCGCAGCACCACAAACGCCTCTTCCATGTTGCCGCGGGTCTCCTGCAGCGCCTTCAGGCAGTCGCCCATCGGCGCTCCGGACTTCTCCCGCAGTTCCTTTACCAGCTTTGCATCTACCTTGTTTGTCTCTGTTGCCGTTGTCATCGCCCTCTCACAGTCTTTATCGTCAACTTCGCGCGAAAACTTTAGCTCTGCGTGAAGATTATTTTGTACATATGCGAAAAAGAAGGCGCGGCAGCCAGACTCGCTCTTCGCAAGCGATGGCCGCCACGCCCTCAGGATCTTGGTGTCTTGAGTCGCTGCGGCCGTCTATGCGCCCGTCTCGGCCGCCACCGGCTCGGGTTCGTCGATCGTTGCCGAAGCCGGCGCCTTGCGGATATTGCCGCCCAGCACCGCCGCCAGATCGACGTTCTCGTCATCCTCGACCGCGGGCTCTGCCGCCGCCGCTGAGAGCTCGACGGGAGCAGGCGCGTCCTCGCCCTCTTCGCCGACAAACTGCGGCGCAAGCTCGGTGGGCTGCACATCCGCGACTTCGCTTGCAAACGCCTTGTCCGAGACCATCTGCACGCCCTCGGCCGCCGAATCCGCAATCTTCGTGGTGAACAGACGGATCGCACGCAAGGCATCGTCGTTGCCCGGAATTACATAGTCGACGACGGTGGGATCGCAGTTGGTATCGACGACCGCAACCACCGGAATGCCGAGCTTTCGCGCTTCGGCGACCGCGATCGCCTCGTTATTCGAATCGATCACAAAGATCGCATCCGGCAGACGCTTCATGCTCTTGATACCCGAAAGGTTGGTCGAAAGATGCTTGCGCTCGCGCTCCAGCTTGATGACTTCCTTCTTGGTCAAAAGCTCGTACCTTCCGTCGGTCGACATGTCGTCGAGCTCCTGGAGCCGCTTCACCGACTTCTGCACGGTCACCCAGTTGGTCAGCAAGCCGCCCAGCCAGCGAGAGTTGATGTAGGGCATACCGGCGCGCGTCGCCTCCTCCGCCACCGCGTCCTGCGCCTGCCGCTTGGTGCCCACAAACAGGACCAGCTTGCCCGTCGAGGTCAGGTCGGTGACGAATTTCGACGCCTCCTTGAACATCTTCAGCGTCTTCTGGAGATCGATGATGTAAATGCCGTTGCGCTCGCCGAAGATGTACTCCTTCATCTTCGGGTTCCAGCGCTTGGTCTGGTGCCCGAAGTGAACGCCGGCTTCGAGCAGCTCCTTCATCGTGATATTTGCCAAGGTAACTCCTATGCTGGGCATCACCGTCTGTGTGTCCGGAAAGCGACTTCCTTGGCGACAGCGATTGATCCCGTGAGGTTGGGAGATTTGGTTCCGGCCGTCACGCAGTGTGGCGGGTGATGCGTCGCTGCCGGGCTCTTCAGGACCGGTAGCCTTGGAACAAAGAGGAGCAAAGGAGAACAGCGGAAGCGACCAGCAGAAAGGACTCTGCGGAAGAGCTTTTTTATCGCTTCGAGAACTGGAAGCGTGCGCGCGCGCCCTTTTGCCCGTACTTCTTGCGTTCCTTGCCGCGCGAATCGCGCGTGACCAGACCCTCGGCCTTCAGCGCCTTGCGCAGCTCCGGGTTGAACTCCATCAGCGCCCGCGCGATGCCGAGCTTGACGGCGTCGGCCTGGCCCATCACACCGCCGCCGCGAACCGTCGTCATCACATCAAAGGTTTCGCCAATGTTCTCGATCCCGAGCGACCGCTTGGCCGCCGCCCTCTGCTGCGCCGTGACGAAATACACATCGACCGGCTTTTTGTTGACGACGAAGTTCCCGCTGCCCGGTCGCAAGAAGACGCGAGCGATGCTCGACTTGCGCCGCCCGGTGCCGTAGTACTGAATCAGATCCGCCATAGAACTCCCTTATCTTTATCTCGATCGACATCTCGATCCAACGGCTCTCACGCAGACGAACCCAAACCTTGAAACAAGCCTACGACGCGAGATCCATCGGCTCGGGCTGCTGGGCCACGTGCGGATGGTCCGCGCCCTTATACACCTTCAACTTGGTCCCCATCTGCCGGCCCAGCTTGGACTTCGGCAGCATGCCTTTGACGGCCTGCTCGACGATCGCCTCCGGCCGGCGCGCCAGGAGCTTGATAAACGACTCTTCGCGCAGACCGCCGGGAAATCCCGTGTATCGGCGGTACATCTTCTGCTCCGCCTTCAAGCCTGTAAGGACGATCTTCTCGGCGTTGACGATCACCACATGGTCGCCCATATCGATGTAGGGCGTGTACAGCGGATTCAATTTGCCCGCAAGAACGCTGGCCGCCTGCGTCGCGAGCCGTCCCAGCGTCTTTCCGCTCGCATCCAGCACAAACCATCTCCGTTTGATGTCTTTGCCGCTTGGAATCGTGGTCGACATAGTGCCTACTCCCTTTACCCGCAAAAATCAGAAAAACTAAACACTGATACCCGAAAACCGTTCGGATCTTCTGCCCACCCATCCAGAATTTGCCTGTCGCGAGGGACATTCAAGAGAGAGGAAGAGAAAGACCGGCGTCTGGAGGCGCAGAGGCCCGCAGAGATCGCGCAGAAGCCAAAAAGAAAGCCAGCCTGAGTGGGTGCAAAGGGAGGCGCCGCGCATCGAGCTCGCCGGACCGCCCCAGAGATATCCACCACGGACATCCGCGATCCCCGTCTATGCTGCAAAAAACCTGCAGCAAACAGACGTACGGACGCAGACTCCGCGCGAGCTCTTAGACTACCGAAACCGGCAAGGCGAGTCAACCACTGCCTGCTATCATCAGACCGACCTTACTTCCCCCGCCGATCTCCGAGATCCGCAGGAGATCCGCAGCGAATGAGCCAGCCCTCCCCGGCCGCACGACCCTTCTTCAAACCTTCCACGAACCGTCGCCTCGGGGCACTCCTCGCCCTGCTCGTCGTTCTCTTTTCCTACGTCCTCATCCGCGTCCCGGACCGCCTCTTCGCCGACGACAGCTACTTCTACCTGCAGGTGGCCTGGAACTTCGCCCGGGGCAAGGGCTCCACCTTCAACACCATCATGCCGACGAACGGCTACCATCCGCTGTGGATGCTTCTGTGTTCGGTCGTCTTCCGGTTTATACCCTCCCGACCCGAGGCCGTGCACGCCGTCGGAGCTCTGATTGCAGCCCTCAATGTGCTTACGCTTCTGGTCGTCCGCCGCCTTCTTCGGATGGTTGCCGACGACCTTTGGCCCGTCGCCTTTCTGCTCCTTGTGGCATTCTCCTTTCTCTCGCAACTCGGCACCGAAGGCGCGCTGAGCGCTTTCTTCCTCGCCCTCCTTATGCTCTCGGCGTTCCGTTTCGCACAAACACCCGATCCCCTCCGCGCCATGCTCCTAAACCTTTCCGCCGCTCTCGCCGTGCTCAGCCGGCTCGACAATATCTTTATCGTCGTCTGCGTCTGGATCGCGGTGTTCGTTGCCCACCCCCGCCGGGATCGGGACTCCGCTCGCCGTCTGCAGACCGTATTTCTCCTGATCCCGGGCGTCCTCTGGGGAGCCTACCTCGCCTCCAACTGGGTCGGCTTCGGCACCCTTCAACCCATCAGCGGCCTGCTCAAGAGCAACAGCCGGCCCGACCACGCCTTTGGCTCCAACCTCCCGCACGTGGCTATCTTCGCTCTCTTGCTCATCCTTCTTTGCCTGCCTCTGATCGCGGTCCGCCGCCGCGATCTGTTCTTCCGCACCGTCGAGGTGCCTTTTACCCTCGGCGTCCTCATCCACGCCGCTTACATCCTCTTTCGGATGTCCAGCGAGACCCGATGGAGCTGGTACTACACCAGCTGGATCCTGCTCAGCTCCGTTCTCCTCGCCCGTGCCGCGGCGATCCTTCTCGAAGGGCATCGGCGGCTGGCGGTTCCCGTCGCTGGGCTCTGCCTCCTGCTCCTGCTCGTCGCCTGGTACCGCCTCAGCTACGTCAAATTTCTGCTCGGCCCGGACACGACACCACCGGCTTCGTTCAATGAAGTGGTCTTCAATCAAGCCCACCTCCGGCGCGCCTTCGCCTACGACCAGCCCGGAGCGCTCGCCTACTACTCCGACATCGAGATCGTTCCACTCGACGGCCTCATGGCCAACCTCGAGTTCCAGCACGACCTCGCCACCAAAGGTGTCGCCGAGGTCGCCCGGGCCGAGCACATCGACGGCTTCATCGGACCGCCTTCGCCCATGGGCCGGAGGTACGTCCACGACCTGTGTGAACGGGTGTTTCTTTCGACCGAACAGTTCCACTGCACCCGGCGTCCCGACGGAGACTTCGACGTGGTCGCCGCGGACATCTACTCGCGCGTCCCCAGCCGGATGGCCGGCACCCTGGATCTCGATCCGCGCAACATCGTCTGGCGCAAGACCGACTTTATCGCCGTCTGGCGACTTTCTCCAGGCCCGCAGTAAGTCCGCTTACGGCCCCCTATATAGCTTACGCGCCCCTATATATCAGTGCGCCAGCTGGGCCGCGCTGGGCTGCTGCCCCATCGCCGTTTCAAGCGACTTCGGCACCGGCTTCCGCTTGCGAGCATGCGGACGTGAGGGCCCCGGTCCCGGCTCCACCCGGTACAAGATCAACAGGTTGCGCTCCGGATCGTCCATCGCCGGAAACGACGCCACCCGCTCCAGGTGAAACCGCGGCGTAAACGCGTCCATCTTGTCGTCGTCGACCTGGTTCCAGCTCGCATACCAACCGGGCTTGTACGCCTGCACGCGGTCCGGCAGCTCCATCGTCCCAAAGTCGTCGCAGATGGACGGCAGCCCCGTCATCAGCGACAGGTCCGACCCGCTGATCGAGAGCACCAGGGGATTGTGGGTGCGGTCCTTCGTCACAATCGCGTCGATCTTCCGCGCGGCCTCGAGAAACGTGTACTCGGGCGTCCGGACGTAATGCAGGGTCTGCCGCGCATCGAGCACCACCACGGCCGCCAGCACCACGCCCACTAAACCCACCAGCACCTGCCGTGTCTCCGAGCCGAATCCCAGCTCCCCCCGCCACAGCCGGTCCAGCACCGCCGGCACCAACAACGTCAGCGGAACCGCGATCACCAGGTAGTACCGCGGCTGCAGATTCGCGTGATAGGCCAGAAACGCACCGTACCCCCCGGCCCACAGCAGCAACGTGACGATCACCGGCTGCCCTCGCAACCGCCGCCACCGCCAAAAGAGGAGCAACGCCGCCGCCATCACCACCGAGAACAGGATCCGGCCCATCCACATCCCGTCCATCACCGTATCGCGCACCACACCGACCGCCGTCGCCGCCGTGATGCCCGTATAGGCGTTCGCGCTAAACAGGTACCGGTAGTCCTCGAGATACCGCGGACGCACCACCAGGCCGAAGTAGAGGAGCCAGACCGCCAGGCCGATCCCCGCCGCCAGACCCGCGGCCCGCAGCAGAAGACCGCGACGGTACCCCAACCGGGCCCACAGCATCCACAACACGGCCGGCATCAGGAACAGCGCCGTCGTCTTGGTGAGCACCATCGCCGGCAACAGCAGACCGATCGCAACCACCGGCAACCACCATCCTCGGCCGAGCCGCCGTCCATCCTCGGCCGAACGAACCGACCCTGCCGCCAGCACCGCCAAGAGCGTCAGGAGGATCAGCATCGGCTCGAGGATCGCCATGCGCATAAAGGCGTAGCAGAACGGACTGACCGCCAGCAGACACGCCGCCGCCGCCGCGGCGATCGACCCCACCCATCGCCGCAGCAGAACGTAAGAGCACAACAGAATCAGCCCAAAGATGGTGACCGTGAGCGCCCGCGCCGGCACCACGCCCACACCGGCGTACCGGAACACCAGACCCTCGACCAGAGGCCACACCGGCAGGGCCGCCGCCGGATTGAAGTCGCCCTTGACATACCAGCTGCCACGGTCGAAGTGCCGGATCGCCGCGTCGCCGTACCACCCCTCGTCCGTGTACTTGGCCCAATCCATCCACGGCGAGTGGTTCGGAAAATCCGCCTGCAGATGCACAAAATGCAGGGCAAAGAACACAAAAGCGACCCCTAGAAGCACAGCATGGAGGAGATCTCCCGGCGAGATTGCCCGACGGTTCCGTGACGTCCGTAGATCGACAGGGGTCTCGCCGCCGATCTCGAGTGCGGGCGACGTCACCGCCGCCGCCATCCCGGACCCAGCCAGGCCGATCTCTCCACCCATCCCTCCAGCCACAAAGCACCTGCCTGAAAATCCAGAATCCAGAATCCACAATCCACAATCCACAATCCACAGGTGGCGCGCGTCCAGGCATCGCCTCAGAGGTCGGCGCACCCCGTCGTGCAAAAAGACACCGCTCACTCTATCGAACACCGCGGCGCCAGATCCGTTGCGCCGCGCAAGAGCAGATCCGGCAGCGGCTCAAGAGATCGTACGCCCGGAGCCCCGCCAGACAAAAGTACGCACGGCATCTCCGGAGGTTCCCCGTCCCGAACCTCCGCCGCTACTCGTACGAAAGCGCATCGATCGGGTCCTTGCGCGCCGCCTTCAACGCCGGGTACATCGCCCCCAGCATCGCCCCGGCAAAGGCAATCAGCGCCGCCGACAGAACCCATTGCGGCGTCACGGCAAAGTCCAGCGTCGGAAACCGGAGATGAAACACAAGACGCATGAGGTACGTCAGACCGATGCCGAGAGCGATCCCCGTCACGGCTAGGAGCCCCGTCTCGCGCAGCACGACGGACACCACATACGCCTTCGACGCCCCGAGCGACTTCAGGATGCCGATCTCCCGGGTCCGCTCCATCACAGCCGTATACATCGACTGAAAGATCACCAGAAAGCCGATAATGGTCGCAATCCCGATGACTACCCGCAGACCGATGTTGAACCCGGGCAGACGCTCCGGTGTCAGGGTCGACATCAATTCTTCCAGCGTCTGCACGTCATACTGCTGCATGCCCGGGGTCGCCAGAATCTCCTGCCGGACCTTCTCGCGATTCGCCAGGTCGTCCACCTTTAAATAGAAGAGGCTCGCCTTTCCCGGCGTCCCTCCAATCTCATCCATGGTGTCGATCGGAATCATCTTCCGTCCGCCCTTGCCATGCTCCACAATCCCCGAGATCCGAAACGGGTGCTTCAAAACCTCGATCGTCTCTCCGACCTTGTGCCCCTTTGCAGCCTCAAAGTCGTCGATGATGACGTCGTTCGGCCCCTCGAACGGGCCGCCCGCGACAAACACAAACGGACGCAGGGCATCGTAGCTCTTGAAGTCGATGCCGTAGATGTTTTCGAGGCTCTTGCCCGCCGTCAGCTGGATATTCACCGGCGCCGCCACCGTCACATGCGGCAGCCCGCGCAGGACGTCCGCCACCGCAATCGAGGCCGTCGCTCCCGATACCCCCATCAGGTTCGACGCCGTCCCCGGATGCGTGATCATGTCCATGCCGATCCCGCTCGTTCGCGTTCTCTGTCCGTTGAGCATCCCCAGCATGATCGCCGCGATCGACAGGATCATAATCACCTCGATCGCCACCGCTAAAGTGCTGATGATCGAACGCAACGGCCGATACACAAGATTGCCCACAACCAGTTGATTCATCGTCCTTCCAGTCTAACGTCCGCCTCCCCTGCAAGGCCTGTCCTCTCGACCGAAGCGGAGCTTGTGAGGGGGAAGTGGAGAGACCTGCAGTTGCCCTTCTGCCCTCCTCTGCATTTCTGCCCTTCGCTGCTCTTCGCTGCCTTTCTGCCCTTCTCTGCTTTTCTGTCCTTCTCTGCTTTTCTGCCCTTCTCTGCCCTTCGCTGCTCTCGTTTGCCCGCTCACGCACTCTCCACCACGTCCGTCGAAACCCTCCTCGGAAGACGCCGCACCGCCTCGACCCGCGCCTCCATCCGCGCCCCTGGACCCACAAACATCGATCCCACCAGAGGCATCACATACGCCGCCGTAAACGCCGCAAAGATGATCGTCACGCTCCCGTACTCGATCGAGTAGAAGATGGCGTCGAGCATCCCCTCTGCCGCCTGGTGGGCAAACACGGCCGTCGCCAGCAAGCCCCACGGCGACTTCCGCACATCGCCGCACAAGGAATCGAAGACCGTAAACAGCATGATCCAAAGCGGCGGCGCCACCAGGAACAGGCCCGCCCACCGCTCCAGGTGAAACGCCTCCCCGGTCGGCGTAAACGAGACGCCCGTCGTATAGTCTTCCTCCGGCAGGTCCATCCCGGCCTGGTGGGCAAACACGTTTCCCCACAGATACTGCGGCTTTCCGGGCCAAAGAAAGTGCGGCACCAGATTTTGGATGTTCGCAATGATCGGGAGCATCCCGTACGGACCGTCCCGCTCCGTCGCGTCGATCAAGGCGTCGTCCGGACCGATCATATGCAGACGGTCCATAAACCCCTGCGACTTGCCGAAGTAGCCCTGATTGGTGTCCGTCGCCTCTGCCGACACTGCCTCGTTGAAGTGCCGGCGAACCGATCCCAGGTCGGAGAGCAACTCGCCGGACAAAGCGATGTTGCCCGCAAACGAGATCCCCGACTGCGTCCGACCGTACTGCGAGTACGGAACCATGTAGCGGAACAGAAACAAGATCGTGAGGGCAAGAAACACCATCGTCCGCCGGCTCACACGATATCCCTGCGCCCCCGCCGCCACGCCCCAGCACACAAACGGGGTAAACATGGCCTCCTTGGAAAATCCCCACAGACCGCCCAGCGTAAAGATCACCGCTCCCGCCACCAGCACGGGCACACTGACACTGCTCCGGCCGCCGCTTCTGCGGATCTGGTGCGTCACCCCAAGGATGATCGCCAGCTCGGAGAAGCGGTTCACCTGCAGCAGCACGCTGAGCGCGCTTCCGCTCACGCGAGAGGTCGTATGGGCCAGAAAATACAGGAACGCGCCGACGGCCAGGCTGCCGATGGTCGCGCTCTGGAGATTTTCCGGACTCACAATATTCTCTAAGAACGCGCGCTTGCGCCGCAGCTTCTGGCTGACCCACACCGACCCCCACATGGTCGTGATTCCCACCAGAAATACCGCCATGGTCAGCTGCGGTCGAAGCAGGTTCGAGTCGCCCGGCTGCCCCAGCACCGACTTCCATACCAGACCCACAATGGCGCCCAACGTGGAGTAGAAAAACACATATGCGCCCGAAGGCGTCGTCATCCCACCGGCCAGGTTGAACGCCATCGCCGCGATAAAGATAAACAGAAACGTATAGATACTGAAGATCAGCGACGTTCCATCCACCTGCTGCAGCAACACCAGCACAAGCCCGAACAGGCTGACGTACAGGAGCCGAAAGCGTTCTGGAAACGGGATCTTCACCTGCCGTCCAGTCTACCAACCCGGGGCGTCCAATCCCGGCTTCCGCGAACGCAGATCTCACACGTTCGTCCCGTTACCTCGGGTCCGCCGCTCCTGCACAGGCCCTTTGCCCTCACCCCGAGGAGCCGTCTAGAATAGATCACTGACCTAATACTCCCAGCCGCACCCTCTAAGAAGGAGCTCCACTTGGCGACACGCGACCGTTTCCTCTTCACCAGCGAATCTGTAACCGAGGGCCACCCGGACAAGATCGCCGACCAAATCTCCGACGCCATCCTCGACGCCTGCCTCGAGCAGGACCCCTACAGCCGCGTCGCCTGCGAAACCCTCACCTGCACCGGCCTCGTCGTCATCGCCGGCGAAATCACCACCAAGGCCTACGTCGACTTCCAGTCCCTCGTCCGCTCCACCGTCTCCGATATCGGCTACAACAACGCCCTCCACGGCTTCGACTCCAACACCTGCGCCGTCATCTCGACCATCAACAAGCAATCCCCCGACATCGCGCAGGGCGTCGACACCGGCGGCGCCGGCGACCAGGGCATGATGTTCGGATACGCCTCCGATGAAACCCCCGAGCTGATGCCCACACCCATCTCGCTCGCGCACCGGCTCTCCGCCAAACTCTCCGAAGTCCGCAAATCCGGCCTCATGCCCTACCTCCGCCCTGACGGCAAGTCCCAGGTCACGGTCGAGTACAGCGCCGACCACAAACCCATGCGCGTCGACGCCGTCGTCATCTCCACCCAGCACGCCGAAGAGATCGGCAACGACCAGATCCGCGCCGACGTCCTCAAGCACGTCATCCAGGCCGTAATCCCGGCGGAACTCCTCGACGCCGACACCAAATACCACATCAACCCCACCGGCCGATTCGTCATCGGCGGCCCCATGGGCGACTCCGGCCTCACCGGCCGCAAGATCATCGTCGACACCTACGGCGGCATGGGACGACACGGCGGCGGCGCCTTCTCCGGCAAGGACGCCACCAAAGTCGACCGCTCCGCCGCCTACATGGCCCGCTACATCGCCAAAAACATCGTCGCCGCCGGTCTCGCCGAGCGCTGTGAGGTCCAGCTCGCCTATGCCATCGGCGTCGCCGAACCGGTCAGCGTCCGCATCGAAACCTTCGGCACCGGCACCACTGAACCCCACCTCCTCGAAGCCCTCGTCCGCGCCAACTTCTCCCTCACCCCCCACGGCATCATCGCCTCCCTCGACCTCCGCCGACCCATCTTCAAACAGACCGCCGCGTACGGCCACTTCGGCCGCACCGGGCCGGACTTCACCTGGGAGCAGACCGACAAGGCCGAAGCCCTCAAACTCGGCGCCGCCGCCCTCCACGCCGAACCCGCCATCGCCGTCGGCGCGGCCCACTAACCCACAAACCACCGGCGGCGCCCCGCTCCAGGGCCGCCGCCGGTCATCCAGCACCAAACCCTGAAACCTGAATCCGAGAACGGCAACTGACAACTGGACAGAAGACTCTCGACCTTCGCCGCCTCCCCACGCTCTACCTCCTCGCCCTCCTCGCCTCTACCACCCTCCTCGCCGTCCTCAACGCCCGCAACCCAGCCCCGCATCCCTGGCTCACCGCCGACTGGCTCATCAACTACCAGGCCGGCTTCGTCCGCCGAGGCCTTCCCGGCGAACTCCTCCTCGACCTCAGCCGCCTCACGCACATCTCGCTGGTCCGCCTCACCGCCGCGCTCCAGATCGTCCTCGCCGCCAGCTTCACCTTCTCGCTCCTCCCGCTCCTCCGCCGCACCCGATGGAGCCTCGCCAGCCTCGCCCTCTTGCTCTCCCCCGCCACCCTCAGCTTCACCGTCCTCGACCCCCCCGCCGCCCACCGCAAGGAAATTCTCCTCTACCTCACCCTCGCCCTCCTTCTCAACCTCCTCACGCAGCCGCGCACCCGCCCGTGGCACCTCGCCCTCTTCCTCTCCGCCGCCGTCCCGGCCCTCATCCTCTCCCACGAAGCCCTCCTGATCTACCTCCCCTACATCTTTGTCGCGATCTTCCTCGCCCAGCCCCGCCGGTCCGCCCTGGCCATCTCCCTCCTCCCTGCCACCCTCGGCGCCCTCGCCATTCTCGCCATCGCGCTCCACCCCGCCAACCTCTCCCAGGCCGCCTGGATCTGCACCTCCATCGGCAGCACCCTCCACCCGGACGGCACCGGCTCCTGCGGCGGAGCCATCCTCTATCTCGCCCGCACCCCCGCCTTCGCCCACGCCGACACCCTCCGCGCCGCGCTCACCTACCACTACCTCACCCGCTACCCCCTCCCCGCACTCCTCGCCATCCTCCCCATCCCCTTCCTCTTCAGCAACTTGCTGCGATCGCGCCACCGCCCGAGCACCGCCGCCACCCTCGCCACGGCCGCCGCCGTCTCCTTCCTCGCCTCCACCCTGCTCTTCTATTTCGCGCGCGACTGGGGCCGGTGGCTCCACATCCACCTCGTCTGCCTCCTGCTCCTGTTTTTCTTTGCGAACCGAAAATCCGACCCGAGATCAGAGCCGCATACCCCGGCCGACATGACCCCTGCCCCCACACCCGCGCACGCACAAAACCTGCGCCTCTCGCGCGCATCCCTCGTCGCCCTTCTCCTCTACGCCACCTGCTGGACCCTCCCCGCCCTCGGCAACTACCCCGGACGCCTCGGCTACGTCGACCTCGTCCGCTATCTCGCAGGCTACCGCACCGCGCCCCACATCACCTACTAACCACCACGAAACACACCGCAAACCTCGCCCGTTGTAACATTTACCTAACACCCCATCTCCCAGGCAGGTACCGACATGCGAATCCTCTCCGAATTCGACATCCACTTCGACCTGCCCGCGCCCACCCCCTTCGTCACCCTCCTCCACAACCACCCCTCGCTCGACCGCCAGCTCCGCTTCCCGTCGGACCCCGACGCCCTCCTCCGCGCCGAACACCTCGACCGCGGCGCCTCCACCCCCATCGACCTCAACCTCTACAGCGACTGCTTCGGCAACCGCTGCACCCGCTTCCTCGCCCCCGCCGGCGAGCTCCGCCTCTCCGGTTCCAACATCGTCGAAGCCCCCGAAATTCCCGACGAGATCCAAACCGCGGCCACCCAGGCCAACATCCAGGACCTGCCCAACGCCGTCCTCCAGTTCCTCCTCGCCAGCCGCTACTGCGAGGTCGACCAGATGGGCCCCATCGCCACCGACCTCTTCGGCCACACCACCCCCGGCTGGGCCCGCGCCATCTATATCCGCGACTGGGTCCACAACCACGTCCGCTTCGACTACAAATCCGCCCGCCCGACCAAAACCGCCCTGGACGTCTTTACCGAGCGCGTCGGCGTCTGCCGCGACTTCCAGCACCTCGCCATCACCCTCTCGCGCGCCCTCAACATCCCCGCCCGCTACGTCACCGGCCACCTCGGCGACATTCGCCACGCCTACTCCGGCGCCGGAGACTTCTCCGCCTGGTACGAGGTCTTCCTCTCGAACCGCTGGTGGTCCATGGACGCCCGCCACAACGACCCCCGCCACGGCCGCATCCTCATGGCCACCGGCCGCGACGCCACCGACGTCGCCATCACCACCACCTTCGGCATCGCCAACCTGACCTACTTCTACGTGGAATCGAACGAAGTCGACCCCGGAGGCAACAAACTCCCCGTCCCCGGGACGCCAGACACCATCCCCACCTACCGCATCGTCTAGGCCGGACCGCGAAGCTTGTCGCCGGCGAGCTGAGAGGTCCAGCCGGGTGCCCCATCCTCTCCGGCAGTCCCATCGCCGGAAAGGGTGGGGTCTGTGCCACCTTCTCTGGTGGATGCAAAAGCCGCTGTTTGCGCCCCCGGCTTTAGCGCTGCGGTGCGTCGCCTCCGCGCGGTCCATCGACGCTTCGTTAAGGGCACGGCTTCAGCCGTGCCGCAAAGACGCTGATGGAGCCCGGCGTCAGCCGCTGAGGTACGCCTGCCAGGAACGGATCGGGTCCCTCCACAGTCTTGCGCCGGAAGATGGCGAAGTGGCGCATGTCCACTCTTAACTCGCTACACTTAAAATATAGGAAGCAAAATAGCGAAAAGCCTGCAGACGATCCTGACGCGCGGAGACCTAGAACAAATTTACCTGTCGGTGTATAGGGAGCCACAGGTACCGACGCCGTTTTCTCCCAAGGAAAACGGCTCTGCACAGACATTCCCGCTCCACAGCAACAGGTAATTTGCTCTAACCTCAATCGATTGGACCTTTCGGACCAATGGCACACTAAGATCCAAACCTAAGTGCAATCGATAGAAGACTTTGACACAAAAAGGCGGGGGGAGGGGAGGGAGCAACATCCCCGCCGCACGCTGATCTAGGCGATCGCAGGAGCTAGAAAACTTCGACAGCACAAACCGGAGTGTGCCCCCGGCCTGGGACGTGGACGATACTACTCATGACCACCTCCGCCCCTCTCCCGATGACCTTTCCAACCGCCGACACCGTCCCGACCGCCAACCTCGCTGCGAGTCCCTTCGCCTCCCCGGACGCTTGGCAGAAGGTCCTCACCCGTGACCCCCGCGCCGACGGCGAGTTCGTCTACGCCGTCACCTCCACCGGCATCTTCTGCCGACCGACCTGCCCGTCCCGCCGCCCCGCCCCGAAGAACGTCCGCTTCTTCCCCGACCCGGCCGCCGCCATCGCCGCCGGCTTCCGCCCGTGCAAACGCTGCGATCCCGACCGCCTCTCCCCGGAGCCGGACCCACACGCCGACCTCGTCAGGCGCGCCACCCACCACATCGCGGAGCACATCGACGAACACCTCCGCCTCGCCGACCTCAGCCGGGCCCTCGGCGCCCCTCGCCTCACCCTCCTCCGCGCCTTCCAGCGCGTCCTCGGCGTCACGCCCGCCCAGTTCGCCCGCACGGAGCGCCTCGCACGCTTCGGAGCGCACCTCCGCGCCCCCTCCCCACCCACCGTCACCAGAGCCCTCTACGACGCCGGCTTCGGCTCCTCGTCGCGCCTGTACGAGCAGGGCACAGCGCGCCTCGGCATGACCCCCACCGACCTCCGTCGCGGCGGCGCCAACCTTACCATCCGGTACATCCTCGCTGACTCACCCCTCGGCCGCACCCTGGTCGCCGCCACCCCCGCCGGCATCTGCGCCATCACCTTCGCCGACACTGACGCCAGCCTCCGCGCCGACCTCGGGACCCGCTTCCCCAAAGCCAACCTCCTCGAAGACACCCCCACCACCCCACCCGACCCGACCCAAACCTGGTTCACCGGAGCCGTTCAATTTGTCCTCGCCCACCTCACCGAACACCCCACCGCCCAGAGCTTTCCGCTCGACATCCGCGCCACCGCATTTCAACTCCGCGTCTGGCAAGCCCTCCAGCAGATCCCGCGCGGCCAAACTCTCAGCTACAGCACCCTCGCGCGTGAGCTCGGCCAGCCCTTGGCCACCCGCGCCGTCGCCTCCGCGTGTGCCGCCAACCCCATCGCCCTCGCGATCCCCTGCCACCGGGTCGTCGGCGGCAACGGCGCCCTTACCGGCTATCGCTGGGGCGTCGACCGCAAAAGGCAGATCCTTGAGGCCGAACAGAGCTGATTCGGAGACGTGTTCGCTTGGGCCCGGGACGGCATGGACGACCAGGTCTGAAGTACGTTCCTCCGCCCGAAGAACTTCATCTTCTCCCCCAAACGTAATCACCCATTCGATTGCTCCAGTGACCCGGCGGTCTTGTTCTGACTTTTCATTGAGTTTCGGCTAAAGGTTTCTCCCAATCTGCCGATAGTCTGTTCAGGTGATTTCTGAATGTCGAAAAGATCAAACATCGCTGCTCTCCTTTTCTGTCTCCCTGCAGGTTCGTGCATGCGTCGCTTTTGGTTGGCCAACGGGCTCTTCTGGCTGCTTTGCTTGTCCTGCAAATCTCTGCTCGGGGCCACATCCGCGCCGCCCACTCTTACGACAGTAGAAGCCGTGCACGACCTGCCGTCTGGACTCGGGGCCAGGCACCTACCGGTTCACCTGGTAGCGGTCGTCACCTACTATGAGCCGGCAGCTCCAGACCTGTTCATCAGCGATCCGAACGGGGGCGGCGGTGTTTATGTCGAGACGACCCACCCGTACTCCCTCCAGCGTGGGGATCTGATCGAGGTCAATGGCGTCACCGCCGGCGGTTTTCGTACGGTGATTGCCGCGGATCCGTCCATCCGCGTGCTGGGGCACGTTCCCCGCAAGCAGCCGACCGAACTTACCGGAAACGCGTACCTGCAGATCATGTCCGCCAAGCTGGACTGCCGTGAGATTACCGTGCGCGGCATAGTACGAACAGCGGCTGTGGTGAATCGTCGAAACGCCACGTTTCTGGAACTGGAGCTTATGGTCCCCGGCGGGTTGATGCAGGCATACGTGAAGGACTTCTCGCCACTCGATCCTAAGGACCTCATCGATGCCGAAGTCCTCATCTCCGGCGTTATCGGAGTTAAGCAAAATAGCAAGTTGCAGGTCATGCGCGGGATCATCTACGCCACGGATGCCACGGATGTCCGGATCACGAAGGCACGGCGCGCTGGCCTTGCCAGTCTCCCGCTTACACCTGTTGACGAGATCATGCAGACCCACACGACGGATGACCATACACCCCGGGTTCGCGTGCGCGGAGCCGTCACCTCCTATCATCCCGGAGCTTCGGTTGTTATCAATCAGAATGGCCGCAGTCTCTTCGCCGAAACGCGAGAAACCGCTCCGCTCACCTTAGGGTCGGTGATCGATGTGGCTGGATTTGCGCAGGAAGGTGGGTACAGCCCCGCGCTCAGTCAGGCCGAAATCTTGCCTACGGGCGAGCACATGGAGGTTTACCCTACGGCGGTCAACTACACTCAGGCCATTAGCGGCGCGTTCAGCGATGAACTGGTTTCTTTGCAAGGCAGCATTCTGGCACAGGTCCAGGCTGACTCTGGGGACATTCTTTCGTTGCTTGTAGACCAGCATGTGGTTACGCTGGAACTCCAGCGTACCAATGTCGAAGATCCGCTGCCCAAGTTGCCCCTCGGCACCCTTGTCACGGCCACGGGAATCTGCCGCATCATTCCAACGGCAGCCTGGGACGATCAGGGCACACGACCAAGGCTCTTCCGGATTGACATGCGGTCGTCGGGCGATCTCAGGGTTTTGCGCTGGCCTTCCTGGTGGACCGTCTCCCATCTGCTGGGGGTGCTCGTGGGCCTGTTCGCTGTGTCTTTTCTGGTCGCGATCTGGGCCATCGCTCTTCGGCGGCGTGTCTCGCTGCAGAACAAGAGGATCGCGCGCACCGTTCTATTTGAAAAGGAGCGTAGCCGGCTGTTGGAAGCGATCAGTTCTGAGGCGCCGCTCGAAAATCTCCTCCGCGACATCCGTGGGTTCGTTGAAGCCTTTGCCCCTGGCCTGCGTTGCTGCTGCAGTCTGTACTCCACCTCCAGTCAGGAAGATATCGAGTACCACGCTTTTACTATCGGGGAGCTTCCGGCTTCCGTGCTGCTCCAGAAGACGTTGGTGAGCGGCAATGGTGTGGCCATCGGACTCTTTTCCGTCGGAACTGAAGACCAGAGCGTCGGACTTACAGGAGAGCAAGGGGAAGTTGCCTCCAGTGGAGCCGCGCTTACGGCCCTCGCGGTGAACCAGCGGCGACTGTACCATGAACTGAATTACACCTCGTCTCACGATGCTCTGACGGGGCTCCCGAACCGTCGAACTGCCGACATACATCTAGACGCCGCTCTGGAAGAGGCTGCCCAATCCGATCATCGTGCGGGCGTCGCTTATATCGATGTCGATCGCTTCAAGCAGGTCAACGACCAACACGGCCATAAAGTCGGCGATCAATACCTGCAGCAGATCGCCGCTCGTCTCAGTTGCGAGATCCGCGGCACCGATTGCCTTGCCCGCATCGGGGGCGACGAATTCCTTCTGGTCGCTTCCACCCTGAGCGCCGTTGAAGAGCTGGAAGCCCTGCGACACCGGCTTCGGGCTTGTTTTGAGAACGTCTTTGTTATCGATGGCCTACACATCTCCGGCTCGGCGAGCATTGGGATTGCGGCTTATCCGGACCACGGCACAGTGGCCGAGGATCTGAAGCGCCACGCTGACATCGATATGTACTCGGCCAAGCAGAAGTCTCATGCTCAAGCGCAGGGAGACGCGGCGGTAGAAGGCGCAACAGAGATCTTCACGAGGTCGGACCTGGAAGCGGCTTTGAGCGCCGGGCATTTTCGGCTGGTCTACCAGCCACAGTTTTCGCCGAGCGGCCAGATGTGCGGTCTCGAAGCCCTCTTGCGTCTTGAAGATCCTATCCTTGGCACCATTGCACCTGACGCCTTTATTGGTCTTGCTGAACGCAGCAGTCTCATTCACCCTCTCGGGCTTTGGGTTCTCCGAGAGGCTCTCGCAGATGCCAAGCGGTGGCGCTTTGACGACATCCCCGGCGTTCGCATGATAATCAACGTCTCCCCCGCGCAGATCGAGCGGGAAGGCTTTGCCGATGAGGTCTTCGCGGCCCTGGCGGTCGAAGAGCTCCCAGCCACCTGCCTGGAGATCGAGATTACCGAACGCACCGTGGTCCGTGATTTGAATCAGGCCGGTCGCGAATTGAACCGGCTTCACGCTGCTGGCGTCCGCATTGCCATTGATGACTTTGGCGTGGAGCATTCCTGCCTTAGTTCTCTGTACCTGCTGCCGCTGGACACCCTCAAAATCGACCGGAGTTTCATCAAAGCGATGGGGGAAGAACCTGGCATCCTGCCCATCATCAAAGCGATCGTCGATATGGCTCAATCGATGCATAAACGCGTGGTTGCTGAAGGCATCGAGACTCAGGCCGATATCGATACTCTGCTGAATCTAGGAGAGATGGACTTGCAGGGCTATTTTCTAAGCCGGCCGCAGGGTCCGGAAGAGATCAGCCGAAAGATGGCGGCCTGGACTTCAGGGATAGATGTTCTGCGATAGATCGTGCTCCGTACAAAATAAATTCGATCGCCCATCCTCCCGGCGGACGAAGGCTAATGGCTCTCGACTGGTACAGAGCTCGTCTCTAGGTTCCACCCTCGCAGCCCCACTGCGGCGTGCTGCCGCGTGGGGTACCGAATCGTCAGATCGACAGTTTCACCGGCCAGCAAAGAAACATAGTTGTCGCTGTAATAGGCGGGCAGGATACGCTGCCCTGTCCCCGCTTCCTTGAGCGTAGCTTTAATCTCAAGCGCCGGCACGGACCCGGCATTGGTTATGTGAAGGTCCATTACGGTCTCCTCGCCTTCCCGGTGCGAGTAAGCAACAGAGGTCAGCTTTGCTGGCCCAAGCGTATCCAGCTTGCGATAATCCACATCCTTCGCTGCCAACCAATACAGGTTCTGCGAAATAACTTTGCCACCCGCATCAGTCATAGCCAGTTTTACAAGTACGAGACCTTCACGTTCAAACAGAGGTCCGAGGGCCAGCTTGAAGAACGGCACCACGCCGTTCGCCGGTAGATCCAAAGTGGCATCCTGCTCGGACAACAAGGCATTCGCCAGTGAATAAACGCCGGCATGCACCTTCACCGTTCCTGCATCGTTTCTCGTTGTATTCACCGCTGCAACCGTGTTGTCGGATAGATCCATCTGCACGTGCAGAGGTTCGCAAGATTTCTTAACTCCGTAGTAACTCGCATTGGTATCGGTGTCGGAGCTGTAGATCTGCCACATATTACTTGGCCATGCGGGATGAGTCATCCACAGCAGGCGGCCGCTATTCGGCTGCCATAAGTGCTGATTGAACCCTTCAAAGATCGCACGGTGGTCCACGTAATTGAACATTTGCGACTTACGCTCAAACTCTTCTAAGTTACTGGATGCGCCTAACTGCCGGTCCATCGCCGCTAGCAGCGGGTGCACATCTCCATTCCCAGACCAATGAAAGTCGTGGTAGGCCCACGCATCACTGATCGGCCAAAGATCGGCCGGCGCCATCGATGCTTCAAGACTCTCCAGCGTTGAAAGAGAAGCTATTCCAAGTTCGACGGAAAATCCCTTGTCCAGGGTACTGAAGTAGAGTCCTGGATCCTGGTAATGATAGGGCCCGCTATTTCGTAGATTGATCCGGTTTGACCCTGGCGTGTAGTAGCGTGTGCCGTCCTCCTTCTGCACCACATCGATGATTGCTCTGTTCAGCACCGGCTGTGGCACACCTTCATTTCGACCGCACCAGATCACGATCGACGGATGGTTCCTAAATCGCCGCACCACATCACGCACATTTCGCTCAAATAACGGGACGTCCTCTGCCTCAACGTTATAGTCCTGCGTCGACTCCCAGAAATCGTTCCAGACCATCATGCCGTTCTCGTCGGCAAGCTGGTAGAACGCCTCTTCTGTATTCTGGCCCACCCAGTTACGAATGATGTTCAGGTTAGCCTCGCGCTGTAGCCGAAAAAAAGGCTGGAGATGTTCGCGACTTACACGTTTGCGGGAATCGTCCATGCCCCAATTTCCGCCGCGCGCGGCAATGCGCACACCGTTCACCTTCAGGACCAGGTCGGTCAGACCCGGCTCATTCAGCACCGCCCGCGCTGCCGTCGAGTGTTCGCCGACATCCGTCAACGACGCAGACGCAAACTCTGCGTCCCTTCGCCGCATACCCTCGTGCGTAACATCGACGACCTTCTCGCCGAGCAGTCTCGCCTCCGTCGGCAGCACCTCGACGCGGCGCAAGCGTCCGTCTCGATCAAACAGACTAAGGTCGTAGCTGATCTCGCGAACACCAAACGTGACATCGCGATGGTCCGATTCGGCACCGGACGTTTCCACCGCAAGTTCGAGATGGTAGAGATCAGGCTTGCCATAACCATTCGGCCACCACAGTCGCGGCGAAAGCAAGTGCAGCTGCTTGAACTCAGTGGGCGATAAAGTGAACTTAGTCTCACCCGGCGCAAGGTGAACTGACTTCTCAAGCACGACGCCCTCGAAGGAAGCTCGCAACGTAGCTTCGGCCGGCTGGTCGCTGGTGTTGCTCACCGGAACCTCAATCGTTACATCAGCGCTCCGCGTATCCGGCAGAGGCAGCTTTGTGATTACCTGCGCATCACCCAGTCGAAGCTGGCCCGTAGACGTGAGCGTGACGTCCTGCCAGATCCCACTATTCCGGTCGCGAATCGCTGGAATCCAGTCCCACCCCTCCGTCGCCACAAACGTCGGTCCGTCGAGCTCCATCGCACCGCCGTTCTCCCCCGGACCGCCTTTAAGCGACTGCTCCTGCGGTATGCCGGGGTGCGGTGGGGGCGAGATCCGCACAGCAAGCGCATTCCGCCCATCGACACGCAGCGCCTCCGTGACATCGAACTGACCACGAATAAACGCGCCTTTCACATCGCCGAGCCGCTTTCCGTTCAGCCAGACTTCCGCCGCGTAATTGATCCCGTTGAAGGTAAGTGCGGATCGTCTCTCAATTTTCCGTGGGGCTTCAAACTCAATCCGGTACCAGTGGTCCTGCTTATTCAGCGACTCAGGAATTGCCAGATTATTCAGACCAAAATCGGGGTCAGGATAGACACCGCGGTCCACCAGCGTCGTCAGCACGGTTCCGGGCACGGTGGCCGGCATCCAGGTGTGGATATCAAAGCCCGGCGACGAAATCGCCTCGGCGCTCGCCAACGTATCGGGCGCGGCGATCAGCGACCACTGGTTCCTCAAGTTCCAGGTGTCCTTGCCGGCATCTACCAGAGCGGGACCTCGGTTTGGGGGCAGCGGTTTCGCGACAGCCTTGCCGAACGGCGCGCGACTGGCGGGCATGAGCGAAGGATCCTGCTGCTCTGTGTATCCCGCCTGTGCCCGGGTCTGAACGGGCCATGCCGGCGACGCCTCATCAAACCGCAACAGCGTCGCGTCGGGCGCAATCGCCATCGCCAGCAATGGAGTTGCCGACAGCGCCACCGGGGTCAGGGTCACGCCCGCCAGATCCCCGCCGAAGTGAGTGTAGCCCTCCTCTTCGAGCGGATTCGCCGACGTATGCTCTGGGCGGTCCGCATGCGTTCCGGATGGCGCGACGACCAACTCCGGGGTGACCGGTCCCTGGGCCGGCGAGCCCTCCGCGACCTCGCGACCGTCGACATACAGGCGCACGCTCCTGCCATCAGAGACCGCGGCCAGCGCGTGCCAGCCGGTCCGAGGCAAGGGCGCCGCAGCCTCGAGCACAACGTCGCGACCGAGCCGCAGCACGGGTCGCGCATCTCGCAGGCCCAGGTAGCGCGAGTCTTCCGCGGTCGCGTCACCGACGCCGGCAAACAAGGTGTTCGCCGGCACATCCGGGCCCATACGTACGGAAAGGGAGAGCGTGTACACGCCCGCCGCCTTCAGCATCTCGCTTGTGGCGGGCACCGGCCGCGTCAGGCTGCCGCCGCCCAGAAGCACATGCACGTTATACGGACCGACGGCACGCTCCACCGTTTCAGGCGCGGCCGTTGCATACACCTGAGCCCCACCCGGCGAAACCGCAACCAATGCCACACACGCACCGTACAAAACAGCCAAACGCATCTTCATCCATGCCCTTCACGATCCCGTAGTCGCGGGCGCGTCTCTTGCCTCAGCATACCCGGGCCAAGGTTTTAGACCTATCTCTAGACTTTTCAGTCAACCAGGCGCCGGAGGGCCAAGGGCCGGAGTGCGGACCGAAGCGGGGGTTCGCGAGAGGCAGTCCGAACGGAGGTCGAGGAGAAAGTACCGCCGGATTGAGGGGGTCATCGTGACGCGTCGGTGGCTCCGTGTTGCGGGGGTTTTAGTATGGAAGGTACTTTGAGTCGACCAGCACGCATGCGCGAGGTTGCCGAGCTGGCCGGGGTCGGAACGATGACGGTGTCTCGCGTCATCAATGGGAGTCCCCAGGTTACGGAGGAGACGCGGCAGCGGGTCCTGAAGGCGATCAAGGAGCTGAACTACCACCCCAATGAGGTGGCGCGGTCGCTGCGGGAGCAGAGGTCACGACAGATTGGGATTATCGTGCCGAATCTTCACGATCCTTTTTTTGCCATCTGCGCGCAGGCGGTGAGCCTGGTTGCGAGGAAACACCGGTACTCGGTGAATATTGCCATGTCCTACGAGGATCCGGAGGTGGAGTACAACGAGGCGATCCTGATGCTGCGACGACATCTGGACGGCCTGATTGTAATTCCGGCGGCCGGCGCGGAGACGCACTTCAGCAAGCCGGAGTTTGAGGCGGTTCCGATTGTGACGCTGGACCGGCCGCTCGTGGAAAGCAAGTTCGACAGCGTCGTGGTGCAGAACAGGACTGGAGCGTCGATGGCGGTGGAGCACTTGATTGGGCGCGGGCACACGCGGATCGCTTACCTTGGGCTGTCGCCGCACCTGTATACGATCCGATCCCGATTCCATGGATATCGGCAGGCGATGTCGGAGGCCGGGCTTCTCGCCGATGCGCATTACGGCAATGGGACGCCCGAGGAGATGCTGGTCACCTTGCGCCGGCTGCTGAAGAAAGATGGGCCCACGGCTCTTTTTTGCAGCAACAATCTGATGACGCGCAACGCTCTGCATGCGCTTTCGGAGTTGAAGGTGGCGATACCCGAGACGGTGGCTCTGGTGGGTTTCGACGATTTTGAGACGGCGCATCTGCTCCGTCCGTCGATCACGGTGGTTCGGCAACCGACCGAGGATATGGGGCGGATCGGAGCTCGTCTTCTGTTTTCAAGGCTGAGTGCGACGGATCACCCGGAGCCGAGCAAAAAGATCGTGCTTCCGGTGGAACTGATCGTTCGAGACTCGAGCTAGAGCAAATTCCCTGTTGCTTTAGAGCGGAAGTCCTTGTCTAGATTAGCGTTGACGACGGTGCGGTGGAGCGGCTTTAATCCACATTCGCAGACCGAATTCAAAGCTCGAAACGGGCTTCTGTTCGCCGAAGACGCGTGCTGCCTCAAGCGCTGTGATGCCGTGGAGAAACGCCCACAAGGCCACAGCTGCTTTGGGGGCTCTTTTAGGACCGTAAAGGCGGGTGACGTGTCCGAGGACGAAGCTCCAGGACCGTACGTGGGCCGCGGCTTCGCCTTCCGGTTCGGCCGCGGTGGACGGCAGAAGAGTGAGGGCGAAGATATGGGGATGTTCGCGTGCGAAACGGACGTAGGCTTGCGCGATGCCGTGGATGGCTACGATGGGGGCTTTCTTCCCTGCCGATTTTTGCAGGGATTCGAGAAGAAGGCGACGACTTTCCTCGGCGAGAGCGGCCTGAAGGATGGCGAGGCTGCGGAAGTACCGGTACAAGGCATTGGGAGCGAGTCCGAGGGAGGCAGCAACGTTTCGGATGGCAAGCTTGCCGATGCCGTGTCGCGAGACCTGATCCATGGCGGTTCTGAGGATGGTCTCTCGGTCTGTCTTGGCGGGAAAGGGCATCAAGGACACTGTACATCTTGACTGCGCCGGTGGCTAAAATGTACGCTGTACATCAGAAAGCTGTACGCTGTACATCAACGGTGGCGCGAGCGAGGGAGCGAGGGTAGAGATGGCGGCGAAGCTAACAGGAAAGTCAGTGGTGGTTACGGGAGTGTCGACGGGAATCGGTCGGGGCATCGCCGGTGTGCTTGTCAGAAAGGGGTTCGGGGTGTTTGGGACTGTTCGCAAACAGGCCGATGCGGACCGGTTGCAGGGGGAGTTCGGGCCGGCCTTTACGCCGCTCTTGATGGATGTGACGGAGCAAGCGACGGTGGCCCGGGCGGCCGATCAAGTGCGCCAAGCTCTTGGGAATTCGACACTTGCCAGCCTTGTGAACAACGCCGGGATCGCCGTCGGTGGGCCGCTTCTCCATCTGCCGATGGAGGAGTTTCGCCGGCAGATCGAGGTGAATCTGACGGCTCCGTTGCTGGTCACGCAGGCGTTCGCGGGACTTCTAGGAACGGACCGTATGCGAGAGGGAGGGCCGGGACGCATCGTGAACATCAGCTCTGTCGGCGGCAAGATGGGCGTTCCTTTTCTTGGCGCTTACGCCGCATCGAAGCACGGTCTGGAAGGGATGTCGGAGTCTCTCCGGCGTGAACTGTTGCTTTACGGAATCGACGTGATTGTGGTGGCGCCAGGGTCGGTGGTGACTGCGATCTGGGACAAGGCAGAGGCGACAGATCTGGAGCCGTACCGTCACACGGAGTACGCCGCGAGCCTCGATCGGTTTACCAAATACATGATCGCGGAGGGTCGAAAGGGGCTTTCACCCGAGAGTGTTGGGGAGGCCGTGTCCTTGGCACTCACGGTCCGCAGGCCGAAGGTCCGTTACGCTGTTGTGCCGCAGCGATTCAAGAACTGGACGCTGCCGAACCTCTTGCCCAGGCGGCTTCTCGATCGCATGATTGGAAAGCACGCCGGCCTGCTCTCCCCGCGAACATGAAGACGGAGGTTCAACAGAGCAAGGCTGGATTGCGAAGCCACGGCTTTGCTCAGTGGAGCTGATGTTTCTCTTTCGCCATGACGTCAGGGACCGGTGCTTTCCGTGGAAAGTGCGGACGGTGGGATGGGCTGCAAGGGCTGACCGGGCGCTTGCCACAAGACCTGGAAATGGTCCTGACCGAGGCGGTGGGTTTCAGTGATGTTGAGGTGATGCGGGCCGGCGGCCAGGGCGACGTAGACGGGGATCGCTTGAGTAGCGTTGCCGGCGAGGCCGCAGACCTGGGCGAAGGGTTTCAGTGCGGTGGCCATGAGTCTGCCGTCGAGGGTGATCGCGGCTTGGTCGCTCGCGAAGACGAGGAAGGTGTAGATGCCGTCGGTAGGGGCTTGGACGATGCCGTCGAGCGTCAGGGAACAGTTTTCGGCGCGATGGGTGGCGGGGAGAGCGAAGGTCGGTTGGGTGCCGGTCTGGGGAACAGTTTGAGTGGTGGTTTCGCTGCGGCGTTCCGTGCTGGTTTCGGGGGCGGTTGGGTGTGCGGTAGCGTCTACATTTGTCTCCAGCTCCGTGTAACGGAAGGTGATGCCGGGGCGGGATTGGGGATGTGGCGGCTGGGGCGGGAGAAGGACGTCGCTGACGACCACCGGCTGGTAGATCCAGGTGTGGCGGTTGCCGGGGGCGGAGATGTGCAGCAAGACGCGGAAGCGACCGGTGCCGTCGTGGAGGGTGCCGTCGGTGTCCGGGAAGCGGTGGGTGACTTTGGAGCCGTGGGCCTGGGCGCCGTCGCCGAAGATCCAGTCATAGTGCAGGCTGCGCCGGTCGTCGCGATCTAAGATCGCTTCGAAGTGGACCTTCTGCCCGGGTCGGATGAGGCCGGCGGTCGAGACGATGTGCGCTCTGGGGCCGGTCGCGGTAATGGCGGGCGGTGGGGCGCCTTTCGCGCGGGTGAGCGGAAGGGACGCCTCGTCGGTGGCGAGCGTGCCGGCCGAGACGATGTTGTCGAAGGTGACGCCCGTGACGTCGCCGGAGAGGACGGAGGGGACGCGCGCGGGGAGTTCGAGGGCGGCGATGTCGGTGAAGGTGGCGTCGCGGATGCCGGGGGCGGACTCTTCGAGGTCGGTGAGGGAGTACCAGTCTTCGAGGCGGATGTCGTTGAAGTGGAAGCCGGAGCTTTCGCCGCGGCCGTTGGGGTCGGCCCAGAGCTCCATCAACGCGAAGGGGACGCCGCAGCCGCCGAGGCCCATGTGGAGCACGTCCGAGTTGCGCATGGTGAAGTTGCCGCCCTCGAAGTTCTTTCCGGGCCAGCCGGCGCGCACGATGTTGGAGATGGAGGTCGAAAGGACAGTGTTTTCGACGACGATGTTGGTGACCGGGGAGCCCTGGACCGCAAAGGCGACCGGACCGTAGCCCTCCCAGCTGGTTTGCATGGCGAAGATGTCGTCGGCGGCGCGGAAGAAGCTGTTGCGGACGGTGGTGTCGCCGCCGCCGAGCCAGTCCATGCCGTCGGCGTTGGCGTTTCCGGCGTTCGCTCCGATTACCTTGACGTTGTCGAAGACGATCCGGCGGGAGTCTTTCATCTGGATCTGCCAGGTGCGGCTCCGCACGACGCAGGTGATGCCCTCGACCGAGATGTCATGGGCGTTGTCCATCGTGATGCAGTGCCAGTTCCGTTTGTGCATCCAGCCGTCGTCGTCGGCAGGATTCTGCGGTCCATCGTAGACGATGACTCCACGGCCAAAGAGGCGGACGTGGTCGACCTGCCAGAGGTTAAGGGCACCGAAGACGACAGCGCCGGGAGCCAGGTAGATGCTCTCGCCGGAGACGGCGTCGATGTTTTCGTGGTGGACGCCGGGACCAAAGTAGTGAACGCCAGGGCCGGACGCGACGGGTGGGTGCAGTTCTGGCGGGTTGGCGAAGATGTAGAGCATCTCGGCGTCAGTGAGGAAATCACCAGGCCGGGAGACGGAGATCTGCACTGGGCGGTCACGAGCGAGCGGCAGGAGGAAGGTGATGGTGCGGCCGTTGATTTTGGGACGAATGCCCAGGCGCCAGGGCTGGACTTCAACGCCACGGGACCAAAAGTTGTCGGTGTCCGCGGTGACTGAGACGGTGGTGTGCTTGCCCCGGGCTTCGAAGTTGAGGAAGTAGAGGTTGAGCGCGGCGTGAAGGACGGCGGTGGATTGGCCGTCGATGGTGACAGTGAAGTGGGAGGAGGCGATCTCGGGCGGAACGGCGGCAAGCGGACGAGAGCGCGACCGTACCAGAAACGCGGGGCGCAGAAGAGCGGGGGCAAGGTGGGCAGGCAAAAGAATCGCAAGCGAGAGGCAGATACCAAACAGGCGACGGTGCATAAGACAGGCCTTTTCTGTGAGGAGGGGAGCTACGGTTGAACTTCGGGAAGAGCGTCGGCGCTCCCCTGGACGGCGGTGACGGCGTGCTCGCGTCGCCGAGCCTGGAGCGTCTGAGCTCGATGTTCGGCGGCGCGAGCCTGTTTAGGATCTCCCTTGCGCCGGTAGAGGCGGGAAAGTTGAAACGAGAGGCTGCCGTCGGTGTCGCTGGGCAGGCCGAGGGTCATCTCGGCGATCGCCTGGTCCAGATTGCCGGTCTCGGCCTCGACCCGACCGAGCAGAGCATGGGCGCGGGCGGCGAGCGCGACGTACCCGGGCTGCGGGCGAGGGGCGGAGCCGATCGAGCGAAGGGCGGAGCGGAGGTGGGGCTCGGCTTCCGAAAAGCGGTGCCGGTCGACGAGAGCTTCGGAGCCGATCATGTTGAGTCGAGGATCGTCGGGTCGATCGGCAAGACCGATCCCAGCGGCGGCTATGGCGTCGTCCGCGCGTCCGAGCGCCAGCAGAGATGCGGCCTGTCCGAGAAGCGCATCCGGATCTCGTGGGGCGATGCCGAGGGCCTTCTTGTACTCGAGGAGGGCGGCGTCGGGACGGGCGCGCCGGCGGTAGAGGTCGCCGAGCAGGTCAAAGGTGGGTGCCGATCTGGGAGCGAGTTGCTCGAAGCGGGCAAGGGCTCTGACGGCTTCCTGTTCATTCGCCTTGACGGACCAGAAGAGGGCCTCGGAATCTCCGGGGGCAGACTTCAGGCGGTCCCCGGCAGCGGCGGAGGCGGCGGCAAGATCGCGGGCCCAGAAGAGGCACGCCATCCGAAGATGCTGTGCCGCGGCCCGAGCCGCTGGATTGCTCGCCGGAGCCGTTGGATTCCCAGCAGGCGTGCGGGGCTTTTCAGAAGCGGCGGCGTTGCAGGTTGGCGATGGAAGAGGCTGTGAGCTGTCAGGGCTGAGCGTGGCGAGCAGAGAGTCCCAGGCGGACGGGGGCAGGGCTTCGTCTCCGTTCTCCGGCGCGTCTCGTGTGTGCTGGAGCGTGGCGCGGAGGATTGCGCGCTCCATGGGTGAGCTCGACTTGGCGATTGCGCGATAGATGTCGATGGCTTCCGCCGTGCGACCCTGCGCGAGGAGGTCGTCGGCGTAGAGGGCACGCGCCCAGGGGGAGTCGCTAGAGCGCGAGCTGAGCGTCTCTCCGTCCTGTTCGATGACGGCGATGGAGGCAGCGCCGAGACCGTACCAGGCACGGTCGTTGTCTGGTGCGAGGTTGGTGGCTGCTTTGTAGGAGGCGGCTGCGAGGCGGGGCTTGCCGAGGGCGACGTAGGCTCTGCCGAGGGCGGACGCGGTTTGGGCGTCGGCGGGCTCTATGGCATGGGCCCGATCGAGGTGCCGGAGGGCGAGCTCCGGATAGCCGAGTTCGAGTTCATCGAGACCGAGAAAGAAATGCGGCGAGAAGAGGGACGGTTTGAGCGAGACGGCGTGAGAGAGACTCTTTTCGGAGCCGGGGAAGTCGCGCGCGAAGTACTCCATCAAGCCGCGGTTGGCCCAGATCTCTGCCGTGTTCGGATCGAGCGCGGTTGCCTGGGCGTAGGCTGCGGCTGCCTGGGCGTAGCGGCCGGCGGCTTGCGCGTCGGCGGCGCGACCGAGGGCGGATTCCAATTCTTCGGTGTCGGGAGCCTGACGCGCAGGCTGTTTGCGCGCTTGTGCGTGGGTCGCGACGGCGGTGAGCAAGACGGTGCAGACCAGCATGACGCGCCACCACGGGAGACGGGACGGGACGTCTCTGTTATGGAAGAGAACGCCTCGGGTTTGCAGTGTTCGATCTGTCCGAGCCAACTGCGTCACCAGTAGAGTTTAGCGGCCACCTGGATGTCGCGTGGAGCGAAGGTTTGCCGGATGGTGCCCAGGCTGCCGTTGTTGCGATCGCCGAGGTTGGTGTCAGGCGCGTAGAAGTTGGCATGGTTGAAGGTGTTATAAAACTCGGCGCGGCCTTGCAGGCGGAACCGTTCGGTGAGGCGCCAGAACTTTTGCAGCGAAATGTCCCAGTTCTGGTAGCGCGGGGCGCGGAGGTTGGAGAGAAAGCGAGGCTCGTTGCCGAAGCCATAGGTGCCGGCGTCGAGCGGCTGGAAGGCTTGTGGGTTGAACCATTGATTTACGGTCTGGTGAGCGACATGGTAGTCGCCGGTGATGTTGGGCCGGACATTGGCGCCGTAGAGGTTGGCGCCGCCGCCACCGGTGATGGCGAGAGGAAAGCCGCTCTTCCAGCTGGTGATGCCGGCGATCTGGTATCCGCCGATAACCGCATCGAGCTTGCGGCTGATGTTGTTGCCGAAGTGCCGACCGCGGCCAACCGGGATCTCGTAGATGTAGTTGACGACGAGGCTGTGCGGGATGTCGCTGCCGTCGACCGAGCGTTCGGCGGCCATGTTGTAGTAGTTCTGCGGTCCGGTGTCTCCGGTGTAGGCCCAGTTATTCGTGCCGGAGACGTTGTCGAGGAACTTCGAGTAGGTGTACGAGACGAGGACGTTGAGGCCGGCGTGGAAGCGGTGATTGAAATCCGCCTGGAGGGCGTTGTAGTTGCTGAAGCCGACGGGCGCCTGCGGCTCACTGACGCCGCAGTATTGCGGGTAGGGAGAGAGCAGATGACCGCGGGCGATGGTGGGCTGGTCGAGGCCGCATCCGCTCGATGTGATCTTTCCGTAGAAGGGGTTGGGCACCTGGTCGTTGAGCGAGGTTCCCAGGGAATAGAAGCTGGGATTGAGCTGGCTGTGATTGAAGGAGCTTAACAGCAGATGCGTTCCGTGATTGCCCACGTAGGTCGCGGTGAGTACGTCATTCGGGGTAAAGGCGTACTGGAGGCCCAACGAGTAGTTCTGCTCGTACGGCGACGAGCGTTGATAGGGTGTGCCGGTGGTTCCGAAGCCAACATCCTGGAGACCGCCGAGCGAATTGCCTTGTGGCGCAATCAAGCCATTCGGGAAGGGATTCGACAGCGTGGTGAACGGTGTGACGCCGTTGTTGACGGTGGAGGTGTACGGTGTCGACTGGCTGAAGCCCGGGTTGTAGCCGCCGCCGAACCACTGCGGGAGGAAGAAGATGCCGTATCCGCCGCGCAGGACGAGCTTGCTGTTTACCTGTTCGGAGAACCCGAAGCGTGGAGCGAAGTTGGTGTAGTTGTTGCCATAGAGCCCGCGATTCTGCGGTGTGTTGAAGACGATCACGCCCGGATACTGTGTACCGACAGAGGGGCTGATCGGGTTGATGGCGTTGTAGTCGAAGTGGGCTTGGCGATTGTCGCGCTCGGTCGGCGCGCCTTGCCACTCGTAGCGCAGGCCGAGATTGAGCGTGAGTGTGTGCGTCGCCTTCCAGTCGTCCTGGACGTAGAAGCCGTAGTACCGCTTGGTGACGGCGGCGTTGAAGTTGTTGGAGGTGGATCCGCCGGCGGCCGTGCCGAGCAGAAGAGAAGCGAAGCCGTAGCCGGTTTGGGAGTTGCCCGCGGTGGGATCAGGGCCTTCTGTGAAGTTGTTGTTGAAGGAGAAGTTGGTTTGGGGAATGCCGTTTCCATTGTTCTGCATGATGGCGGAGAAGGCGCCAAAAGAGAGGCTGTGGGCGCCGGCGCTTTTGGTGATGTCGGCGGAGACGCTGCCGACGTTGCGGAAGCCTGTGCCTTGGCCGCCCTGCGCGGGTCCGAGGGGAACCAGGCTCGACGTGTAGATGAGCGGGAACTGCGGGGAGGCGACGTTGAGCGAGGCGGGAAGGCCGAGCTTGGTCTGGTCGAATCCATAGCCCTGATAAATGCCGCCCTCGGCCCATCGGCTGAGTCCGGCGGTGACACTCGCGGCAAGCGTGGGCGTGAAGACGTGGCTGCCTCCAAAGACGACGCTGAAGCGGTTGTTGGGCCGGATGTTGCCTGGGCCGCCAGGATCGTTGGCTCCATAAAAGGTGGGCGAATTCGTCTTGGATTCGAACTTCTGTGCCCATCGGCCGAAGATCCGGCTGGCGTCCGAGAGGTTGTGATCGATGCGGATGATGTATTCCGTGGACGATGCCGGGGCGGAGGTGGCGACGCTGTAGTTGTTGGAGAGGCTCCCGTTGGTAGGCGTGGGGAAGTAGCTCGCGATGGCGGCGCCGACGGGGTTGAAGCGCGACGCCGGAACGATGTTGCCCGGGAAGGGGTCACGAACATAGCCGGTGCTTCTGGCGACCCTTCCCGTGGTGGGGTCGACTGTTCCCGCCGTAACTTTGCGCCCGGAGAACGGATCGTAGATAGCGCCGTTGAGCACGGGACGTCCCAGGTTGTCGAAGATCGGGGCACTGCTGCCGCCGCTGAGCTGTGCTCCGAGCAGGGCGGAGAAGTCGCCGGCCTGCTCGGCCTTGGTCGGCACGGTTCCGGTGAAGGTGGACGGCGTGCTCTGCTGGAGACGTTCGATCAGGCCGAAGAAGAAGGTCTTCTCGCGCTGCTCGTAGATGCGAGGGAGAAAGAGGGGCCCGCCGAGCGAGCCGCCATACTGGTTGCGCGAGAACTTGGATTTTGGGTTACCGAAGAAGTTGTTGAAGTAGGAATTCGCGTCCAGGGCGTCGTTCCGATAGAACTCGAACGCGTCGCCGTGCAGGGCGTTGGTGCCGGCTTTGGTGGTGACGTTGATCACGTTGCCGGAGCTGAAGCCGTACTGCGCGGTAAAGGAGTTGGTCTGAATTTTGAACTGATCGACGCTATCGACCGACGGCACATAGACGACCGCGCCCCAGTCTGAAGCCGTGTCCCAGATGCCGTCGAGGAGGAACGCTGTGGTCCCGAAGAAGCCGCCGCCGAAGTTGAGAAACGAGATGTCTTGATCGGCTGTGTCCGTACCTCCGGCCCCGACTCTCTGGCCTTCGGTGGTGTTCTGCACGGAGGAGTTGAGGATCGCCAGACCGTAGACGTTGCGAAGGTTGAGGGGAAGGTCGACGACCTGTCGGGCGTTGATCTCCGATGACAAATTGGCGTTGTCCGTGTTCAGCAGCGTCGCATCGGCGGTGACGACGACCGTCTCGGAGCTTGCGCCGACGGAGAGCGTGACGGGTATGGAGGCAGTCTGGCCGGGCACCAGCCGGATACCTTCCTGGCGCAGCGGCCGAAAGCTGGGCGCGTCGACCTTGAGAACATAGCTCGCCGGCGGCAGCAGACGAAAGCTGTAGAAGCCGCCGCCGTCCGTGGTTGTGGTGCGCTCGACCCCGGTTTCCGCGCTGGAAAGACTGACCGTAGCACCTGGGATGCTGGCGCCGCTTGCATCCGAGACGACGCCCGTGAGCGCGCCGGAGGTGGTCTGATCCTGTGCGGAGGCCGACCGAACGACAAGAGCCGCTAACGGAAGAAGAAGTGCGAGAGCTGTGCTGCGGAGGAGACGACGCATTCTAGAACTCCGGATGATAACGATATCAATTGGCCGCAAAGAAGGAACACGCTGGTTGCGACTTAATGGACAGATCATTAGTCCTCTTTTGTGACCTGCTTGTCAAGGAACGTGTTCGTTCCTGTTGTGTTCCATGATGATTCGGGAGGCAGATCGGAAGACGTCTTGCGACCCGCTTTTTGGGCCGGTTCGCGCATAAGTCCGTCTGGACCCCGTCCTGTCGGCGGTGATATCGTCTGGGTTGGAGCGTCGGCCGCCGCGTTGTGTGCTTTCGGCAGGGCCATCGTGCTGGCGCTATGCCGCTGACGGTGGCGAATGGGTTCAGGGATGTTTCTGAAAATCTTGCGCGCGTTGCGCCTGCGATCGCTGCGCCACGGTTTGCTCCGTGCGGTCGGGATCATGACGGTTTTGTTCGGATGCCTCGTTCTCCGCGGATCTCCCGTGGGCGCGCAGCACGTCTCGGACGGCGTCCAGCTTACAACGGAAGAACGGCTCCAGGTCGAGGCCTGGTGGCCGACCAAGTCAAGCGTTCCGCTGAGTGCCTTTGCCGGCTCGAGCGCCTGCACGGGCTGCCACAAGGACGAGGCGCCGACGCATTCGTCTGCCATGATGCGAGCCGCGACGCCGGCTGCGGACTTCCACTTTCTCCGTCCGGGAACCAGTCTGCACTTCGATGCGCAACCGCTGCTCTACTCCCTGACGGCCGGTGCGGCGGGAGGTCTCACGTTGACGACTTCGGGAGCGCACTCCACACCGCAGAAGCTCGATTGGGTGATGGGTGACGGCGTTCTGGGACGCACCTTTCTTTATCAGGCAGACGGCCGATGGTTTCAGAGTGAGTTGACGTACTACACGACAGATCACGCTCTGGACGTGACGACCGGCCTCAGCCACGATGGCAGCCGGAGTGCCCTGGGACAGGCGCTCACCGCGGACGAGACACGCCGATGTTTCGGCTGCCATACCGTTCATGCGACGACGTCGGCGGGCTTCAACCCGCTGCATGCGGAAGCCGGTCTGGGATGTGAAGCCTGTCACGGCCCCGGCCAGGCGCACGTCGAGGCACGATCGACGAAAGCTCCGGGACCCGCGTTGCGCGCGGCCATCTTCAATCCGGCAAAGCTGTCGCCCGGCGATTCGATCGACTTCTGTGGATCGTGTCACCGGACGTTCTCCGATGCCGTAGTCGCCATGGGCGGGACCACGAGTTCCGCTGTCGTGCGCTTTCAACCTTACCGTCTGCAAGAAAGCAAGTGCTGGCGAGCCACCGGGGACGAGCGCCTGACGTGCGTGGCCTGCCACAATCCACATGAGGCGCTGAACCGGGATCCAGCCGCCTACGATCAGAAGTGTGTCGGTTGCCATCATGCCGCGGGCGAAGGTGGCCACGCCGCAAACATCGCTGCCGCACCTCGGGCCGCGGTCTGTCCCAAGGCGAAGAGTCAGTGCTCCACCTGCCATATGCCGAAGGTGAAAGTCCCCAGCATGCATGGCGACTTTACCGACCACGACATCCGGATCGTCCATCCCGGGGAAACGATGCCGAGTTGACCGGGATAGGGAAGTTTATGCGATCTGTGTCCTCGATCCGATGTCTGCCATCGGTTCTATGCGGTGCTCTGCTGTTGCCGATGACCTCCGCCGGTCAACCGCAGGTTGCGGCCGCAACAGCGGGAAACGCGGAGTCTGTCAGGGCAGCGGCAGTGCCCGTGGCGCTCGCGCCGATCACGTTTGAGGAGGTCGCGCATCGCGCCGGTCTCAGCTTTCAACTCAACAGCAACGTCACGCCGCAGCGCTATTCGATCGAGACCATGGCCGGCGGTGTCGCGGCTTTCGACTACGACAACGATGGTTTGCTCGACCTGTTTTTCACCAATGGCGCAGACATCCCATCGCTTGAAAAGACCGGGCCTCAGTATTGGAATCGGCTGTACCACAACAACGGCAATGGCACCTTTACCGACGTGACCGAGAAGGCCGGCGTCCAGGGCGTGGGCTACTCCATGGGCGTAGCCGCGGGGGACTACGACAACGACGGTTTCGTGGACCTCTACGTCACAGGCGTCAATCGCAACCAGATGCTCCACAACAACGGCGATGGCACATTTACCGACGTCACCGCGAAGGCAGGCGTGGGTGGCAATCTGCCTGACAAACGCAAGGGATGGTCCGTAACAGCCGGCTGGTTCGACTACAACCAGGACGGCCGGCTGGATCTGTTGGTGGTCAACTATCTGGACTACAACCTGAAGACCGCGGCACTTTGCAGCACAAAGAAGATCGCGACTTACTGCTCTCCCGACGACTTCCAGGGCCTGCCGAACATCCTGTATCGCAACAACGGGAACGGAACCTTTACGGACGTTTCCGCGGAGTCTCACATCGCGGAGTATGTGGGCAAGGGCATGGGTGTGGCGTTTGCGGATTACAACAACGACGGCCACCCGGACATCTTCATCTCGAACGATACCTTTCCCAACTTTCTGTTGCGCAACAACGGGGACGGCACCTTCACCGACGAGGCGACCGAGGCCGGCGTCGCCTACAAGGAGAACGGCAAAGCCGTCGCGGGTATGGGCGCCGATTTCCGGGACATGGACAACGATGGAAAACCGGACATCTTTCACACAGCGATGTTTGGCGACACCTTTCCGCTCTATCAGAACCTCGGCAACGGGCAGTTTCAGGAGGTCACCGGTGTCGCCGGTCTGGCTGCTCCGACGAGCAAACTTACGGGCTGGGGCGCGGGCGCCTTTGACTTCGACAACGATGGCTGGAAGGATCTTTTCACGGCCAATGCTGCCATTCTCGACAACGAGATGGAGGTCGAGCACCGGCCGTTTCCGCTGCCGGACAGTGTGTATCGCCGCGAAGACAACCTCCGTTTTCGCGATGTGAGTTCCACGGCGGGACCCGCGTTCCGTACGCCCGCACCGCATCGCGGCGCAGCCTTCGGCGACCTCCGCAATAACGGCAGCATCGATGCCGTGGTCACGGTGCTGAACGGATCGCCGCAACTTCTGATGAACACCACCGGCACGGAACTTGCGCCGGCGAAGCGGAACCACTGGATTCTGCTGAAGCTGGTCGGTGTCGCCGACAATCGCGATGGCCTGGGGACGCGGGTCAAGATAACGACCGCTCACGGCAGCCAATACAATGAAGCAACCACGGCTGTGGGGTACAACTCCTCCAGCGACAAGCGCGTGCACTTCGGCCTGGGCGATGCAGCGGTCATCGACACGATCGAACTTTGGTGGCCCACCGGCGTCCATCAGGTGCTGACGGACGTAAAGGCGGACCAGGTGCTGACGATTACAGAATCTGCCGCGCGCGCGCAAACGAAATAAGGGCCTGAGGTGCCGAGCGAGGGCCGGCCCGATCAGTCACGGATGTTCGATCCGTCGGATCACAGCCGTCTCGCCGTGGCTCTGCAAAAGTTCTTTGAGGCTGGCTATCACCTCCGGCTGCTGGTGGGCATAGGCGGCGAGCGACTCGGCCGTGATGTCTGCCGCCGATGTGTTGCCCACCTGAAAATACGCGTCGGTCAGCATGTAAAGGAAACGCGGGGTACTTGTTTTGGATCGCACAAACAGCGAGATCGCCTCGTTCCATCTGCTCTGCCGGTAACGCACCTCACCAAGTTCGGCAAGCGCCAGCGGATGGTTGCCATCGATCTTAAGTTCTTCCTCAAACTGCTGTGCTGCCGCTTCGAGATCGTTCTGCTGAAGCGCCAGGATCCCCAGGTAGGTGTGCACCCCTTTGCAGCGCGAGTCCATCTGCAACGCATGTTCGAGCGCCTCTTTCGCCTTTGTGGCATCGCCCATCGACAGGTACGTCGCGCCGACCGCCTCATACGGCGTACCACGCGACGGCGCAGGTTCCCGGTCCGCGTGCGCATACAGTTGAAGCGCCTCGCTCTCACGTCCAGCCGCCAGGAGTTTTGTAGCCTGCTCGCGGAGCTCCTCCTGTTCTTGCTGCTGCGCCTTTGGCAGCGCAAACGAAATCTCCTGCAGCATGCGCTGGTGCAGCGCCGCTTCGTGCCGCGCCTCTGCCGGATTGCCCATGGCCGCGTAAGCGCGCGACAGGAAAAAGTGCGCCAGCGGCTGCGTCGGGTCGATCTGCAAAGCCTGATGAAGCGTAGCGATCGCGGCCTCGTTCTGGCGCAGCTCCAGCTGACAGTGACCGAGCTGTAGCAACATCGGGGCGTCCTTCGGTCGCGCGACAAGGGCACGCTGCAGATGCGGTACGGCCTCATTCCACCGGCTCAGCTTGATCTCCGCTGACGCCAACAAGGCCATCGTCCGGCTATCGGTCTGGCTATCGGTCTGGCCCAGCTGCGCTTCTCGCCCGGCGTAACGTACCGTCTGATCAAGATCCTGATTGTTGTAACTCGCGACCGCAAGATCGAAGTTGATCCGGGGCAGGGAAGGGTCGGCCTGCTGGGCTTTTGCGAGCACCAGGAGCGCCTTGTCGTTGTCGCCGGTGCTGCACAGCAACTCCCCGAACTTCTGCAGGATGGGTGCACTGGTGGGCGCAAGTTCACTGGCGCGCCGGATGGCCTCTAACGCCTGCTCGTCCTTGCCGGCATGGTGATAGGCCTGCGCGAGATAGAAGAACCCCTCCTCGTCCCGAGGCTCGAGAGCGGTGTACTTCGCAAGTCGCGCAACTGCTTGTGGCGTATCGCCGTGCAAGAGGTCGGCGAGCCCGACCTTGAACAGCAGATCGGGGTCAGTCGGCGCGATCTCGAGCGCGGCGGCATACTCCTTGGTAGCCCCCGCCGCGTCCCCGGCCTCTTCGAGCAGCATCGCGTGGAGCTTCATCGCGGGCACGAACTTCGGGTACTCTCGCAAGATCGCAGAGGCGCGCTCGGTGGCGCCGGCTCGGTCCCCGTGCTCCGCCTGAGCAAGCGCCGCGCGTACCTGCTGCGCGGCAGCGGCATTCCCGGGATGCTGTGCGCGCGCAGAGGCTGTCGCGAGAGCAGACAGGAGCAGCAGCCTTGCGAGTGCTCGGGCAGCAATAGAACCCATACAAACAGGGTAGCGAAGGTCGCGCAGTTTTGGAAAGCGCCTCGAATTCGGATTTAGGTCGATCTTCTTACAGGCAAAAGAAAACGGACGGCGAGATTCGCCGTCCGTCGGTTGGTGGTGCGAGAAGAAGTTTAGAACTCCAGACGAAGCCCGCCCTGCAGATTGCGTCCGCCGATCGAGACTCCGTTGAGCTGGGTACCGGAACTGGCTCCCGCCTGCGTATAAGGCTGACCCACCTGCTGCCCGGTGAATGGAGTCAGGTTCCCGTTCGGGTTCGAGAAGCTGGGGTGATTGAAGGCATTCGTGGCATCCAGGCGAATCTGCAGCTTCAGATTCTCGTAGAGCGAGAACCTCTTGCCCGCCGAGATGTTGACGTACTCCAGGCCCGGACCGTAGACCGTGTTGCGCCGTACGTTTCCAAACGTTCCATTGTCTGGAAGGGTAAACGCGGCCGGATTGAACCACTGCTGCTTCGAGTGCCCACCCGCCAGCAGAGGGTATCCCGAGTAGTTGACGAACGGCGTAGGATTGCTTCCCGGCTCGGCGTTCGTATTCTGTCCGTAGGCGAAGAGCGTAAAAGGATTGCCGCTCTGTAGCTGCATGGTGCTGGAGATCTGGTAACCGCCCAGGATGGCGTCTACCAAGTAGTTGTGGTTGAAGAACTGCCGCCCACGGCCGATCGGCAGCTCGTAGACGATCCGGCCCTTGAAGGCGTTACGAACGTCAAAGTTGGAGTTGCTGTAATTCGACGCTGCATCCGGATACTGCCGGGAGATTGGACCGGAGCGACCTCCGAAGCCGGAGGAGTCCTGATCGTCCAGGAAGTGCGACCAGGTGTAGCTGAAATCCAGGCTCAAACCGTGCGACATGCGCCTGTTAATCTCAGCCTGAAGTGAGTTGTAGTTCGAGACAGTGTCGTTGGTGCTGCCCAAAATCGAGTTGTAGTTCGGATTAGGACGAGCACGATTAGGGGAAGACAATTGGGAGGTGGGAACCTGGTTGAGATCCGTCTGGAAGTTCAGGTGATAGCCATGGCTTCCGACGTACGACATGTTGAACACCATGTTGGTTCCAAGCGTCTGCTGAATTCCGAAGTTGTACTGGTATATCTGCGGGTCCGGGGTGTCGTGCTCCACATACTGCACGGTTTGTCCGTTGAACCGCGTGGGACTGGTGCCCGGCGAAACAAAGGGAAGAGGCGCGCCTGTGAGATTTTGCGTCCCGGGACCGTCGAATTTGATGGCCGGAGTTATTCCATTCGTCGGGTCGTTATAGTTGCCCGAATACGTGGTGACATTACCCAGTGCAGAGATCCCACCTCCGCTCCCGTAGGTGTCGAGGCTCAGGTTGTACGCGTACATACCAAATCCGCCGCGGATCGTCATGTTCGGATTCGGCAGATAGGAGAAGCCAACTCGGGGGAGAACCGTAGTGTACTTGTTCGATTGCAGATTGTGTCTGCCGTTGGCGTGCGTTGTTCCATACCAGAAGGCGCCTGGAGTGTTGTTTGCGGGATTGAGAACGGTGGGATCGTAGGTACCCACATTCCCCTTAACCTCGCTGATGCCGAGACGAACCTGGTAGCGTACGCCAAGGTTGAGAGTCAGGTTCGGCAGAACCTTGAAGTCATCCTGAATGAATACCTGTGGATTCTTCAGACGAGCACCGTACTCGCCAGCGTTTTGAGCGGTCCAGCTCTGCGCATCTCCTAACAGGAAATCGGCGAACTCCGCGCCAGTGTTCGAGTCTGGTCGCGCATTTCCGCTAATTGGATCGATCGACCAGTGTTCTGTGTACACGCCGTTGAACTGGAACGTGCCGGGATCGATCGCCCTGTAAGGGGTGTTGTCGTTGCGGTAGATGCCGACCTCACCGCCGAAGTGTAGAACGTGCTTGCCCTTGATCAGCGTGACGACATCGGAGGGATCGAAGACGTTCTCCTTGTAGATAAATTGGTCGGAGGTGGGCTGAATCCAGGCATAGGAGTAATTCCGTTGGAACTGCACACCGGGGATTTCATCTGCCTTGGCGAACTGCCAGCCGAGCTGGCTTGGATACCCCTTGCCATACGTGCCGTCGGCAAAGAAGTTTCCCTGATAGGTAAACCCGAAACGGGCCTCGTTGATGAGATGCGAGGAAATCGTGTAGACGTCGGTAACCTGCATGTTCAGACGCGAAACGTCGGCGCTGGCGGTTCCGACTGGGCCGAAGGTGAGTGTAGCGGGAGCGAAAGCAGGAGTGTCTCCCTGGGTCAACGAAAACGTCAGGCGATTCTTCGCATTGATGTCGTAGTCGATCCGGCCGAAGTACCGCTTCTCCGGGTTTTGCTGCGGTACCTGCGCGTAGAAGTTGGCGCGCTGTGTGCCGAAGCCGCTCGGGGTTCCTGTCTGAAAATGCCCGCCGGCAATGTGGTTGTCAGGCGTTGGAAAGAAGTTCTTGAATTTCGCTGACACCTTGTCGAAGAGCGTCGCAGGAATGCTGTTCGAACCGTATTCGCTGGCGAACGACTGGCGGATAGGATAAGCATGACCGTTCCTGTCGTGGCCGATGACCTGTGTCGTCGGGTCATAGATGGGGTACATACCCTGAGCGGTAAAGTTGCCGTTCAGGACATCCACCGTCGGAACGTCGTTGGTGCGCGTCGCCGAGCCATGACTGACCACCTGGTCGTAGTTGAAGTAAAAGAACGCCCGTTTGCCCAGGCCGGTGTGCGGTACAGTGATCGGCCCGCCAATGGAGCCGCCAAAGTTGTTATAGCGCAGAAATGCCAGCGGTTGGACTCTCCCAGAAAACTGATAACTGTTGGCGTTGAACTGGCTGCTCTGGAAGTACTCGTACGCCGAGCCATGAAACTGATTCGTCCCGCCCTTGCTGATCTGGTTGAAGATGATGCCGCCGATGCCGTACTGCGCCGAGAAGGCAGAGGTGGAGATCTGCACCTCCTGCACCGTTTCAAACACGTTGACGTCCGCATTGGCGCTGGTCCCGAGCGTCACCGACGCGCCGTCGGCCAGCACGTTGCTATACGGCAGATTGCCGTTGGCGGAGATCTGCTGCTGCGGATTCACGTTGTTTCCCGCGTAACCCGAGGAGCCCGGGATAAGAATCGCGAAGTTCTGCCAGTCCTGGCCGACGTTCGGCAGCGCCTGCATGGACCGCGCTTCGAGCGTCGTCTGCTGCGTTCCGCTCTCCGTCTCGAGTAGAGGAATATCCGTGTTCACCACCACCTCTTGCGTGGTGCCCCCCACCTGAAGAACGGCGTTTACCGTTGACGTGCCGACGGGCAGGGTGATCGACGAACGCGAAAACTTCCCGAAACCCGTCCTTTCAAACGTCACGCTGTAGGTGCCGACGACGATCGACGACGTGTCGTAAAGTCCATCCCCATTGGTCTCGAGAACCTTGGTCACACCCGTGTTGACATTCACCACCGTCACGGTGACACCCGGGATCACTGCTCCGGTAGGATCGGTCACCACGCCGCGGATGTCGCCGGAGTTGGTCGCCTGACTGAACGCGGCGGATGGTAGCAGCAGGGATGCAACACACAGCAAGGCTGCCGCAGCAGATTGAGCGAACTTCATAAATTGCCTCCAAAGCAGATCGGGTACAGAACTCCGGTTGACCTCAGGAACGCATATCTATCCATTCAAGCGTTTGTCTTGCGATCCTGATGGGAGCAGAGCGATTTTTATTGAGAGCACGGGCCCTTGTCAAGCCTTGTCTCAAGCTACGAGCGGCTGACTGGATCAGATGGCAGGAAGAGCGTGAATACGGTGCCGCTCCGGCCTTCTTTGTGCGAACTGCGCACGCGCAGTGTGCCGTTGTGCCGGTCGACAATCTCCTGGCTGACCCAGAGGCCCAACCCTGTTCCACCAATTCCCTTGGTGGTGTAGAAGGCCTCGAAGACCTTCTTCAACACCTGCGGCGTCATGCCCTGACCCGTATCGGCTACCGTGAGCGCAATGCCCTTCTGGCCGGTCTTCCAGTTGCGAGCGTCGCGACTGCGAATCAACAGTCGACCTCCGCCTGGATGCATCGCGTCGATGGCGTTCCCCATAAGATTATTCAGGACCTGCCGGATCTCGCCTTCAAAACACCTTACAGGATGGCAGGCCCGCTTTCGCTTTTCCACGTGAATGCGTGAGTTCACCAGCCGGCCCTGGTAGATCGAAAGCACACCTCCAAATAAGTCCGCACACGACACGGAGGTGGCCTTGGTGGATTGCTTGTAAAACCGGAGTGTCTGGTTGCTGATCACCGAGACACGGCGAAGCTCGCGCTCGGCCGTATCGAGATAGTCACGCACCTCTGCGCTGTCCTGGCTGTTTCGAGCCAGGTAGAGCAGGTTGGTTACCGACTCGAGTGGGTTGTTGATCTCATGGGCGATCGAAGCGGCTAAACGTCCGACCGCGGCCAGCTTTTCGTTCTGCAGCAGAGCTGCCGTCGCGCGCTGCAACTCCGAGATGTCCCGCGCAAAGATGACGATGCCGTTCTTCGTGGGGTACACCTCGATCTCAAGCGAGATATTCAGCGGCTCAGGATAATGCGCCTCGAAATGGCCGGGAATCCCGCGGTGCATGGCCTTGTGGTAGTGCTCGACATACGGCGATCCCTCATAGACGGCATCTGGAAATGCCTCCCAAACGGTTCGATTGATGAGCTCACGGTTTGGATCAAACATCGCTTCGGCTTTGGGATTGAAGTAGGTCATCTTCCAGTCCCGGTCCACACTGACAACAGCATCGTTTGTGGCGTCGAGAACCTGTTCCAGAGCTTCCGTGCTCTCGGCCAGCTTTCTGGCCGACGTAAAAGCAGCCGTAACATCCTGGCACGTCACCATCAAACCTTCGGTCCGCCCGGACGCGCCGAAGATGGGACTGTAGCTGTAGGTCCAGTAGACATCCTCAAGCACACCATCCCGTTCGATCGGCACCAGGCGGTTCTCGAAAAAGACCGGACGTCCGTGCTCCATTACCGATCGCACCTGGGCAGCGACCAGATTCCAGGCCTCTTTCCAGCACACCTTCGCCAACTGCCCGAGACCTGCCGGATGTTTGTCCGCCAACAACGGCCGGTAACCGTCGTTATAGAACTGCAGGCCATCGCCGCCCCACCATATGGAGGTCGGAAACCCGCAGCCGAGCATCAGGTTCACGGCACTCCTCAGACTCTCCGGCCAACTCTCGATCCGTCCAATCGAAGTTGCACCCCAGTCATAGGAACGGATCAGCTCGGACATCTCCGAATCGCCATGAATCATGCGAGCTGGCGGCGCCGGTATGCGGTCTGGTGCTGGGTGCAGGTCGGTCAACATGGGTCTTATGTTGTAAGCGATTTGAGGTTAGCACCGGAAGAGTGCCGTCTCGCAATTTCTCGACTCGCACCGAACAAAGGTTGTACGCGGCTTCACCCAGGAGCCAATCCAGAATGGAACGGAGCCTCCGTTGCCCCCGCGTCTGTCCGCTCGTCTGGCCGCTTGTCTGGCCGGACAGTAGCGGTCTAGAACGGATCGATCTTCTTGATGCCTTTTTTCTTCTTATGCTTGCTTGAAGATTCTTCGCTCTTGTCGAAATCCGGCTTTCCCTTTTTGCCGTCCGCTCGTGGAGCCTGCGCCGCCGGTGACGTGCCGGGCTGGATGTCGTTGACCGCATCCGGTGCCGCGGCCAACTTTTCGACCGGCGGCAGCGGCGCCGCGTTCTCCGGACCAACGCCGCGCAGACCGAAGTTGGCATCCTGCGCTCCAGTCGCCGCAGCTGGGGAAGCGCCGTTCACCCCCGGGGTGAGAATCTCCGCGCCCAACGAGGCGCCCGGCGTTCCAACCGACATTCCGTTCGTCGCGCCCGGGGTGACCGTCGTTGCCGTCCCAACCGAACTTCCGTTGTTCGAGTTGTCGGCCGACGTGACATCAGACAGAGCGAGCGGCGCCGCCGGTGCGGTTATTGCCGGAGCCGCACTGTTGCTTGTCCCCGATGTCTCGGCCGCGGTTGCCGTCGCCGCCGATGTTCCATCGATCACCATGTCGACGCCCATGGCAGCGTTGTAGTCCGCGATGATCTGCCGCGTCACCGTCGGTGCCATCGTCGGCTTGGCGTCTACCATCGGCGGATCGCCCACACGAGCCGCCTGAACAACGTCGGCGCGGCGGAAGACCATCAGCTCGGCACGATTGCGCAAGGTGTACTGCTGCCGGCTGTTCTCGAGCGCGTTGCTCGCCTGGGCTTGTTCCACGGAAGGCGTCGGAATCGGCAGATTCATCGCAGCCAGACGATCTTTCGCGTCCTCCACGTGCGGCGAAGCCGAGTGCTCCAGCACCACCTTCGTGTAGGCTGCGGCCGCCTTGTCGTCGTAGGTCTTCTCAAGCTTCGCCTTGCCCGCCTCGGGCAGACGCTGCGCCCGGACCAGGCGGGCTTCGGCCTCGTACCCGTCGCCCATGCCGATGAGCACGTCATCCATGTGGCTGTACTGCGGGTACGTATCCACCACGGTCTGGTAACGCGCGATCGACGCCGGCCAGTTCTCTCGCGTCGCATAATAAGCTGCGATCGTCGCCTCGCGCCCGGCCAGGACCTCCTGAACCTCGCGCAACTTCTGCTTCGCCTGCGTTGCCAGCTTGGAGTCGGGATAGTCCGTCAGCATGCGGCGATACTCCTCCTCCGCATGGATGGCCTTCGCGTAATCGCGATCCGGCTTGTCGATCTGCCGGAAGTAGATGTCGCCAATCCGCATCTGCGCCTCTGCCGCCTCCGGAGCATTCGGAAAAAAGACCACGAAGTCCTTGTACTCCTGCTCGGCCTGCGTCAGAGCCGCGGTTCCGCCCTCCTTGTACCAGCTGTCGGCGATTGCCAGCTTTGCCCGCATCTGGTACTGCGAGTCGGGGTATGTAGCCAGGAGGTTCTGCAGCTCCAGCCGCGCCAGGTCGAAGTGACCATGCTTGGTCGCATAGACCGCCTTGTCGTAGAGCTGCTTGTCCGGAAGATTCGCGTCCTTGCCCGCCAGCGGATCGAGCTTCTTTTCCTTCCTGATGGCTTTCTTGGTGTCCTTGGACTGGACGACCTTGTCTTCCTTCTTTTTCCCCTTGATCGGCGCCGAAAGCGGAACGCTCTCGGTGGGCTTGCCGCTGGCGTCGGTCGAGGTCTGCGACAACCCGGTCACCTGCGCTCGCGTACCCGGAGGTACCAGCAACAACGCCGCTGCGACTGTAATCCCTGCCACAACACCGGACCTGACACTTGGAAAGAAGTTCTGTTTCCCCATCCTGATCTCTCGCCCCTCATCGCCGCCGGTCCATGGAGTGCCGGTCGACTCTCTTCATTCTAGCTACTCTTCGAAGCGAACGCCGGACCGAACCCTCGTTCGTGGCCGACCTGGGGTACACGGGGGTACTCAGGACCCTCCCGGCCCGAACTCTTCGGCCGCGGCGACCTCCCTGCTTAGGCCTCGCCCGCGGCCGATCGCGCCAGCCGGAGCAACTCCCGTGCATGCTCCTCCGTCTTTCCCGGCTGAAAGACCGCCGATCCGGCAACCAGCATCTCCGCTCCTGCTGTGACGACCGCGGCCACCGTATCGTGAGCAATGCCGCCATCCACCTCGATTCGGAAGTTCAACCCCATCGCCTGCCGCATCTCGGCCAGGCGCCGGATCTTTCCGACGGCAAGCGGCAGAAATTTCTGGCCGCCAAAGCCCGGATTCACGCTCATCACCAGGACGTGATGCACGATCGGCAGCACCTCCACCAGCGTCTCGATCGGCGTCGCCGGGTTGATGACGACGCCCGGCAGCATCCCATGCTGTTCGATCAACTGCAGCGTCCGGTAAAGATGCCGGCACGCCTCCTGGTGAACGCCGATCATATCGGCGCCCGCCTCCGCAAAGGCCGGAATGAACTGGTCCGGATCCTCGATCATCAGGTGGCAATCGAGCGGCAGTTTGGTTACCGGCCGCAGCGCCTCCACCATGGGCGGCCCAAATGTGATATTCGGTACAAAATGCCCGTCCATCACGTCCACATGCACAATGGTTCCGCCACCGCGCTCGGCCGCCTCGACCTCGTCGGCCAGATGCGCGAAGTCCGAAGCCAGAATCGAAAAAGCCAGCTCAACCACCAGAGATCACCCCTCAGGCAAAAGTCTACCAGTGGAGGGGAGTCTGCCGGGGAAGCGCCGTACCCGGAGCGCGCCTGACCCGGGGAGATTGCCGATGCTCACTTCGTCTTCGACTCCGACCGGCGGTGTTCAATTCATCCTCACCGCCTTGAAGCGCAGCCGAACATAGTCGGCAGTCCAATCGCCCGCTCCGTCGCAGAGGATCGGACGGAGCAGATCGATCGTCTGGTCGAGAGCACGTTCGCGCGCCGTCGCGGGAAGCAGGTCGAGAACGCCTCGGCGAAAGGTGTTCAGCCAACCGCGCATACCGTCTTTATACCCGGGCAGAGACGTCGGACGCGCGACGAGCAGAATCGAGTCGACACGGAACCCGGCATTTTCTAGGAGCCGTTGGTATTGCGTCGCAGATGGGAAGAAAGACGATGCAGCGCCCTCCGCATCGACGCCAAAGCCCGCGAGCACAGCCGAGAGTGCCGTCCGAATGGCGGCGATATTGCCGAAGCCGCCCATCTCCGCGACGAACCGAGCCCCGGGCCGGAGGGCAGCATGGATGCAAGCAAGCGCCTGCAGCTGATCCGATGCCGGCACCCAGTGGAGCGCAGCGTTTGAGAAGGCAGCGTCAAACTCCTGCGCGAACTTGAGCTCAGCGACCCGGATGTGCCGGGCATCGAGACCCTGGGCACGAGCTGCCTCCACCATCGGAAGCGAGGCGTCGATCCCAACCACTTCGGCGCCGGTGAACGGCGAGCCGGACAGTCAGAGCACCATCCCCGCAACCAACATCGAGAATACGCTCGCCCGTCTGCGGGTCGAGGAGATCGACAACACCGTCGCCAGGTCGGCGACAAATCGTCCATGCGCAGCGTAACCCGCAGCATCCCAGCTCTGGCCGGAGCCGGGCTTCGGAGCTGGCCAGACTGGCAGCCGTGACTGCGCAGAGAGCTTCTGATAAAGCATCACGGAGCCGCCTCCTTTCCCTCGATCGCCTTTCGCCGTCGGCTCCGAAACGTGCCCGAAGCCTCGATCACCGGGACGACGCGCTCGACATCCGGCCGACCCTCATGCAACACCTTGGTGCGAGTCGCGGCCCGGATCGTCCTGGCAGACTCACGATCCGTTTCGGCCATCGCTTTAGGATCGCCGAGAGCCACCCGCGCTGCACCGCGCAAGATGGGCCGAAGCGGCCAGCCTCCGTCCGCGTTGGGCAGGAAGACCTCCCCCGCACGTTGCTTCTCCGGACGGTAGTACCACCGTCGGAACAGCGCAAGATGGTCGCTCATCAGCGCCAGATCGCCTTCCGCCGGCGTCTCGGCCCGCTGTGCCAGGTCATCCAGCACGCGGGCGGCACGGGCCTCCGGAGAAGCTGCCGGAACATCGATAGCTTCGCCGGCCAGAGGCACGGCCGCCAGCATCAGCGGCTGTGCAAACAGGCTCGACCCGACGCTGGTCTGCTCGCGCACGGCGCGCACCCCAAGCGTGCTCAACCGAGCGGGACCGGCGACCCGACCCCCATCCAGCAGAAAGACCGTAGCCTGCTCCCCGCTCGCCGCGTCTTCCTTGCCGGACAAGGCTGCGCGCTGTACCACCACGGCACGCAACTCCGGGATGGGCCGCACCAGACTGTCTGCCAGCGACGCCGCCGACTTTACCTTCTCCCAATGCCGATGTAGATCCGCCGCCCGCTCAAAGTCCATCTCCTCCGAAGCCCGCTCGCGCCCCTGCGCGACCTCTGCCAGCAGGCTTTCGCCGTCCGTGTCGAAGAAGTTCTTCACGGCCCGCGCTTCGCCCGCGTACTCCTCCGCCGAGCAGCTCGTATTGCACGGCGCCATGCACTTCTTCATCTCGCCATAGGCGCATCCAGGGTGCTCGGGAAAGACCTCAAGATCTTCGTAACAGCGGCGCAGCTTAAACAGATCGAGCACCGCCTCAACGTATCGGTCCGCCGCCATCCGCGACGCAAACGGACCATACATCTGCCCCAACCCCCGCCGCGACAGACGATTGGTCACGTACACGCGCGGGTGGGCGTGTTCCACCGTCAACCGGACGAAGTAGGGGGTCCGCAGCTTCAGACGGCGACGCGCCTCGGCGTGCCCAAAGATCGCCGCCGTGCTGTCGTAGAGCAGAAGCAGCGACTCAAACTCCGAGCCCGTCACCGACCATGCCACCCGCGCCACGCGATCGCGCAGGTTCAGACGTTTCGAAGCCGCCGCCATACCGTCTGGCCCAATCATCTCCGGCGCATCCAGCAATCGCCCGGCCCGCCTCCGCAGATTGGCCGTCCGCGTCAGATACGGTCGATCCCCCTCGCCATGCCCATACAGGCAGACGACCCCCGGCAGCTCCGGAATTGCACGCAACACTTCGCGCGCCACCTCCGGCCGAAACTCCGCCTCGTGCTCAAACTGAAAGCTCGCTGCCGTCACAGCCGAAATTGTAGATGCCAGCATCGTTCGCCCGGTCTCCGCTCCCTCACTCCCTATATCGGCAAGTCGCGGCAGAACTTTAGCCCATATTTATGCTCCGGCGATCATCATGCCTTCCACACGGATCGTCGGCGACGCACCCGATCCGCGAAATACCAGATCGTTGCCGACCGCAACCACGTTCCGGTACATGTCTTTCAGATTGCCGGCAATCGTGATCTCCTCGACCGGGTAGGCCAGCTCACCGTTCTCAATCCACAACCCGCTCGCGCCCTGGGAGTAGTCCCCCGTCACCAGATTCACGCCAAACCCCATCGTCTCCGTCACATACAAGCCATCTTCGACGTCGCCGATGATGTCTTCGGACGTCATTGCACCAGGCTCCAGATACAGGTTGTGCGATCCCGTCCCCGGATTGCCGGCCAGACCGCGCGATGCGTTGCCCGTCGACTCCATCCCCAGCTTGCGCGCGGTGTAGGTGTTCATCACATAATTCTTGAGCACACCACGCTCAACAATCACCGTCCGCCGTGTCGGCAGACCTTCCCCATCAAAGGGCGACGTCCCAAACCCGCCAACCCGCATCGTGCTCCCGTCCGCGAGCTCCCGGTCGAAGACCATCGTGCCATCGTCCACTACGGTAATGTTTTCGCCGGCCACCTGCTCGCCCAGCATCCCGTTGAACATCGACGCGTTTCGGTAGATCGCATCGCCCTCGGCCGCCGAAAAGATCGACCCCATCACGGACCGCGCAATCTCCGGCGAAAACACCACCGGCGCCCTCTGCGTCTTTACCTTGCGCGCTCCCAGATGACGCAGCGTCCGCTCCGCCGCGATCCGGCCGATCGTCTCCGGCGAATCGAGCCCCCGCACCGTCCGCGCACTCGAGTACCAGTAATTCCGCTGCATCGCGCCCTTCTCGTCATGCGCGATCGGCGCCGCTGAAAATCCGCAGTACGACCGCCGATACTCCCCCGTAAACCCGCGCGAGTTCACCAAGATCTTGTGCGACGTTGCCGTGTCGAAGTCCCCTCCACTCGAGTTCTGGATGCGCGTGTCATAGGCCATCGCCGCCGCCTCACATCGCCGCGCCACCTCGATCCGCTCCGCCGGCGGCATCTCGTTTACATCTTCAAAGTAGAGCGCCTGCCCCGCCGCCCCACCCGGGACCTCGCCAAACGCCCCCGGCTCGGGAAGCCCGGCAAACGGATCCTCGCTGGTGATCTTCGCCAGCGTGATCGCCCCATCCACCAGACGCGCGATCGACTCGTCCGAGAAGTCGGACGAAGATGTACTCGCCACCCGCTGCCCGAGAAACACTCGCAGACCCACCGCCCGCGACCCCGACTCCTTCAGCGTCTCCACCTGCCCAAGCCGCACCAGCGCCGAGAACTCCTCGCCCTCATACACCACCGCCTCCGCATCGGTCGCACCCGCCTTGAGCGCCTTCCCCAACACAGCTTCAGCCAGCGTCTTCAGAGCAGAGGACGAGCCCTGCTCCCCCACATCGGATCCAATCTTCTCTCCAGCAATCATGCTTTCCATTCTCGCAGACTGCCTTTTTCCGACTCTGAACCAAACGCAGGTCGAGCCCTCTGCCGTACTCTTGTTGGCATGAAAATCTCGACCCGGTTCGCGGCCCTTGGCGCAGTCCTGACCGGTTGTCTCGTCCTTGCCGCGACCCCCTCGCCTGCTCAGCCAGCACCGCCGCACGATCGCGCCAGCCTGGTCAATCCGCTCATCGGGACGGCCAATGGCGGCAACGTCTTTCCCGGCGCGACCGCACCCTTCGGCATGGTGCAGTTCAGCCCCGAGGCGACGCCCATCAACGGGAAGCGCATGATCGCGGCGCCGGGCGGATACGAGATCCGCGCCACCAAAATCCGCGGCTTCAGCCTGACCAACGTCGAAGGCTGGGGGTGCGCCGGCGGTTCGGGCGACATCCCCCTGATGCCGGTAACCGCATCCATCGACACCTCGCCCTCCACCGACTTCCGCCAAAGCTACGCTGCCGGGTTCACCCACGCCGACGAACGCGCCGAGCCGGGTTCCTACCAGGTTAAACTCGCGGACGGCATCGAGGTCCAGCTCGCCGCGGGAACCCGGATCGGCGCCGCCAACTTCCGCTTTCCCGCCGGTAAAAACGCGCGCGTTCTGGTGCGCACCTCGGACTCCGAGGTCGGTTCTACCGACGCAACGACGCACATCGACCAGGCCGCCCGGACCGTCTCCGGTTCCGTCACCAGCGGCAACTTCTGCGGATACATCGGCACCGAAGACCGGCGGCCCTACTACACGCTCCACTTTGTCGCACGCTTCAGCCGCCCCATCACCGAAACCGGCGCCTGGAAAGACAACACCCTCACGCCCGGCGCAGTTTCCTCCGAGGGCGGAACCGGCTTCGGACCGAAGGGCTTCCCCGAGGCCGGGCACGGATCAGGCGTCTGGCTGGGCTTCGGACAGGGTGGCGAAGCCCACGTTGTCCGCGTCGAGATCGCCATCTCCTACGTCAGCGAAGCGAACGCGCTCCTGAACCTGGACGCCGAAGCCAAGGCTGGCCCCACCACATACGAGGCCCTGGCCGCGCGCACCCGGTCGGCGTGGAACCGGCGCTTCGGCCAGATCGAAACCACCGGCGGAACATCCGACCAGCAGACCGTCTTCACGACCGCCCTCTACCACGCGCTCCAGACGCCCACAACCTACAGCGACGCGAATGGCGAGTATCGCGGCATGGATGGCGCCGTCCACAAGCTCGCGCCCGGGCAAAAAGTCCAGTACGCCAACTTCTCCGGCTGGGACGTCTACCGCTCGCAGCTGCAACTCGTCACCTGGCTTGACCCTGAAGTCGGCAGCGACATCGCGCAGAGCCTGCTCAACCAGTCCATCGCCGACGGCGGCCGATGGGACCGATGGACGCACCTCGGCGGCGCCACCCACGTCATGAACGGCGACCCCGCAGCCCCCGCCATCGCTGACATCTGGGCCTTCGGAGGCCGGAACTTCGACGCGAAAGCCGCCCTCGCCTCGCTTGTCCACGCCGCCGACGTCCCGACCAAAGAAGACCTCAGTCACGACGGCTGCCCCGTCGAGTGCGTCGGGGAGCGACCCGGCCTCGACCAGTGGCTGAAGCTCCACTACATCCCCGTCGGCGCGCCCGCCTGGGGGGCCGCCGCCGACACGCTCGAAGACAGCACGGCAGAGTTCGGTATCGCGGCCCTCGCCGGGCATCTCGGCGACACCGCCCTCTACCGCCGATTTCTCGATCGCGCACAGTTCTGGAAGAACATCTGGAATCCTGACGCGGCGCCCGACGGCGGCTACTTCATGAATCGCAACGCGGATGGCACGTGGCCGATGCTCCAGCGGGACGAGGATGACGACAAGGATCAGACCGCCAAAAAGTTCACGCCCGCGACCGGGGCCGGCTTCGTCGAAGGCTCAGCCGCGCAGTATGTGTGGATGGTGCCCTTCAACGTCCGGGGCCTGTTCGCGCAGATGGGCGGTCGCGAGAAGGCCATTGCGCGCCTGGATCGCTTCTTCTACGACGAGCGCGGCCGGCCAGCGGTAACCAAGGCCGGACCGCTCCACGCCGAGCTCGACAATGAGCCCTCGATCGAGACGCCCTGGCTCTACGACTTCGCCGGGCAGCCGTGGAAGACGCAACAGCTGGTGCGAGAGGTGCTCGACACGATCTGGACGAACGCGCCCAACGGCATCCCGGGCAACGACGATCTCGGCGAAATGTCCTCCTGGGCCGTCTTCGCCTACCTGGGCCTCTACCCCGAGATCCCCGGCCGGGCAGAGCTCGTGCTGGCGAGCCCGGTTTTTCAGAGCGCAACCATTCATCGCCCAGGAGGGGACATCCGCATCAACACGAACTTCTCCGGCAAGGGAACACCATACATTCGCGGTCTCAAGGTTGATGGCAAGCCAACCTCAAAGACATGGCTTCCGGAGAGCTTCGTCCTCGACGGAGGGCATGTCGAGTTCGACCTCGGACCTTCGCCCGACAAGACCTGGGGCGCAGCCGAAGACGACCAGCCGCCGTCTTTTGGAGCTCCATAAGCGCGAAATACCGGCGCTCAGCGGCGCCCGGGGCTTTAGTGAACCGGAGTGCCCGAAAGCCGCGCCAACCGGCCGTCCGTCGCCTTCGCAAAGTGCAGACCGGCAGCGCAGTACTCCGAATCCGTCTTCAGCTTGTGCTCGATGTGCAGCCCAGGCCCCGTCTCCGACCGGCGCTTCACCACCTTGACCGCACCACCGCAATCCTTGCAGCGAAACTCCGTGTCGTTGTCCTCGAGCGCGACCGCGATCGGCTTCACCTTCCAGAACGGCTCATACCCGCCGCCCAGCTTGATCCTGCGCCGCTTCACCTCACACTCGGTAAACATCTCGCGCTCTGTGGTTGCCATGGATTCCTCATCTCTGTAGGTTTGTCGTGCGTGAGCGCTACTTTCCGGTGTGCTGCAAAACTGGCGCAAAGAACGCGCGCCGAAACTTGTCTCCTACTCGATCGGCTTCTCGGACCATCGGCTGACGCGGCCGTCCGTCGCCTTCTTGAAGCCCACCCCCGCCGGGCAAAAATCCCCGTCCGTGGTCAGCTTGTGCTCCACATACGCCGGCGTCCCAGCCTTGTTGGTCTTGCCCAACACCTTCACCTCGCCGCGGCAATCCTTGCAGCGAAACTCCGTGTCGTGGTCGCTCAAGGCGTCCGAAACCTTCTTCACCTTCCAGAACGGCTCGTACCCGCCGCCCTCCTTGACGCGCCGCCGCTTCACCTCGCATTCGTACATCTTTTCGCGTTCCGCTACTGCCATCGCCTTATCGTCCCGTTCCCCCGACCGTCATCCGGTCGAGCTTCACCGTCGGCATCCCAACGCCGACCGGCACACTCTGCCCCGCCTTGCCGCACGTCCCGATCCCTTCATCGAGCGCCAGATCGTTGCCTACCATCGACACATACTTCAGCGCCTCCGGACCGTTGCCGACCAGGGTTGCGCCCTTGACCGGCCGCGTCACCACGCCGTCCTCGATCAGATAAGCCTCGCTCGCCGAGAAAACAAATTTTCCGTTCGTGATGTCGACCTGTCCGCCGCCGAAGTTCACGGCATACAGACCGCGCTTCACGCTCTTCAGGATGTCCTCGGGAACGTCCTCGCCGTTCAACATGTACGTGTTGGTCATGCGCGGCATCGTCACCGACTGGTAGCTCTCGCGCCGACCGCTGCCCGTGCTCCGCGTTCCCATCAGCCGCGCCGACATCTTGTCCGTCAGATACCCCTTCAGGATCCCGTTCTCGATCAGGACATTCTCCTCGGTGGGCGTCCCTTCATCGTCGATATTCAGGCTCCCGCGCCGGTTCGGCATCGTCCCGTTGTCGACCACCGTCACCTTGCTCGACGCTACTTGCTGCCCGATCAACCCGGTGAACGCCGACGTCTTCTTGCGGTTGAAGTCCGCTTCCAGGCCATGCCCGACCGCCTCGTGGAGCAGCACCCCCGGCCATCCCGGCCCCAGCACCACCTCCATCTCGCCCGCGGGAGCATCGATCGCCCCCATCTGCAGCATGGCCGTCCGCGCCGCCTCGCGCGCAAAGTGCTCCGGACTCTTCGCCCCCTCAAAGAAGTCGAGCGCCACGCGCCCACCGCCGCCGCTCGTTCCCTTGGCTGTGTTCGCGCCATCCTTCGCCAACACAAACACATTCAGCCGGGCCAGAGGCTGCGTGTCGCTCGCATACGTCCCATCGCTCGCCGCCACCAGGATCCGTCGCAACTCGTCGTTGAAGCCCGCCCGCACCTGCGTGATTCGCGAGTCGTACAGGCGTGCCGCCCGGTCCGCCCGCTCGATCAGCTTCAGCTTCTCGGAGATTTCGGCATCGCTCGTCGCTCCCGCAACCGGGTAGAGCGCACCCGTCTCCGTATGCGTAAATCCACGCTCAAGCTCCTTCGCCGGGCCCGACGCGATCAACGCCGCCGTCCGCGCCGCCTTCAGGAGCTTCTCGGACGAAAGATCGTCGGTATACGCAAATCCGGTCCGCTCCCCCGACAACACCCGGATCCCGCACCCAACACTGATCCCCTGGCTTGCCGTCTTGACCAGACCCTCGTCGATCCCGAGTGAGGTCGAGGTCACCGACTCAAAGTACAGGTCCGCATACTCCCCGCCCGCGCTCAGCGCCTCCCCCAGGCACCGCTCCATCAAACGCTCCGAAATCCCCAACTTGTCGACAAAATACCGCTTATGATCCGGAACGAAGCTAGTCATTCTCTATATTCTAGGGGTTCAGTCAAGCCCCGGCAAATAGAGAAGTGCTTCCACTGGACCACTTGCGTGCCGTTCCAGACCTTATTGCGCCACCCTGGGGCTCTTCGTCACGCCGATTCCGTGCTCATAAATCATGTTGCCGCCCAGATGCGCCGAGATCGAAACCAGCAGATATCCCAGCGTCCCCAGCGCCCGACCCGTCGATCTCCCACCCACTTTGCGGCGCGCCAAGAGCGACCCAACATACAGCCCCGTCGCCGCCACATTCAAAAGCGCGTGAACCGCCCCAATCTTCCGCGGCGCCGCCTCCTCCACCTCCGACCAGTTCGTCATCCCCGTCACCGCCGCCCCGACCGCGCCCACCAGACCCAGCGCCAGCGTCGCATCGGCGGCAAAGTCCAGCTTCTCGCTCCCGGAGATCGCCGCCAGAGCGTCAAACACCGCCGTCGCCGACCAGGCACCCACCGGCACCTCCACCAGCACCACATGCAGCGGCTCATGGAGCCAGTCTCCGCTGAGCGTCGACCGCAACCGCTCACCACCAATCCGCTCGATCGTCTCCCGCACCCAGCTCTGCGCCGCGATCTCCGCTTCCGGAGTAATCCACGTCTGCTCCTCCGCCAACCGCGCCACCGGATCCTTGCTGATTGCCTCTGTCGCCATGGTCATCCATCCTCCAGCCCGCTGAGATGCGGTCACGCCCAGAAACCGCAGCCCGCCAAACCCGCAATGCCCCGAACACCCAACCTGCTCTTCCCGGCACAGCGAAGATCCCTGGGTTTTTACTCATCCCATCAAACATCACCGCCCAACACCACCGGAGATCACCCCGACCTCGGTCAGCCCACCCGCGTTTACCGCCCGCCTGATGGATCCGCACTCCCCGCCACATCCAGATCCACCGGGAGGCCGGGCGGCTCCGGCACAACGCAGCTTCCATCGGCCGCGTACGTCTTCCCGCACGCCCGGGTCAGCGCCGGCCGCCGCGGCGACTGCGCATACTGCCACACCAGGGCGCCCGCCGTCCCACTCCGACGCAGTTCGGGCGTGTCCTGGACCACACACCCCGGCGCCGGCGGACATGCATCCTGCGCCACCCACAACGCCACCTCATGCCCATGCCCTGCCGGCACGCGCGCCCGGATGTCGTCCGCCGTCGTAATGGTCCGCCCCGGACCATCCGGCGCCGGCTGCCCACTCGCATACACCCCCGGCCGAAACCCAGCGCGCGCCACCGCCTCCGTCCACGCGAGCAGATACGCTGCCTGCTCGGGCAGGAGACGTCCGCCCTCCTCCTGATCCAGAAACAGCACCGCTCCCGCCGGAAATCCCTCGCGCCGGGCCGCCACTACCGCATCCAACCCCTCTTTTACTCCCAAGGCGTCGGGCTTCGTCCCGTTCTTCTGCCACCATAAAATCTCTTTGTCGAGGCGTCCGTTCCAAAGCAGCAAAAACCCAAATCCAGCATCCCGAAGCACCGCCCGCTTCCCCATCCATCCATTTCCCTTCGCCCCCGGCGGCGTGTTCAACCAGTACCCCGCAAACGCAAAATGCCTCCGCAACGCCGGCAAGAGAGCATCGCCCGGATACTCATTGCGGTCAAAACCGACATACTCCCGCCCCCCAGACCTCTGCGCCTCCACCCGGGGCACCATGCAGACCATCGCCGCCACAGCAAACAACCCCACCGCAACCCGCCTTCGACCCAGACCCATGCTCATCCGCGCTCTCCCTCAGACCTCCATCCTTCCACAACTTCGCGTGCTACCTTGCTCGTATCCCAAGGCCCCGCCACTCAAACCTCCCTCCACGCAACACCTTTAGGAGCGCTCCTCATGCCGGCGCTGCACACCCTCTCTCCGCCGGACCCGCGCTACCCCATCGGTCCATTCGTCCCACCGTCGCCCAATCCTTTTGATCCACTCGCAGCCGCCCAAGCCCGCCGATCTGCGCTCGAAGACCTCGCCGAACTCCCCAGCGAGCTTCGCAACGCCGTCCACGGCCTCGATGAATCTCAGATCTCGACCCCGTACCGCGACGGCGGCTGGACCGTCCGGCAGCTCGTCCATCACATCGCCGACTCGCACACCAACGCCTACACCCGCATGCGGCTCGCGCTCACCGAGACCTGGCCCACCATCAAGCCCTACGACGAGCGCCGATGGGCCGAACTCCACGACGCCACCGCCGCTCCCATCGAGTGGTCGCTCGAACTCATCGAAGCGCTTCACGCCCGCTGGGTCATGCTCCTCCAGCACCTCCCCGAAACCGATTGGCAGCGCGGCTTTGTCCACCCTGAAAGCGGTCGCACCTCCCTCGATCTCGCCCTTCTCCACTACAGCTGGCACAGCCGGCACCACACCGCTCACATCACCCACCTGCGCCAGCGCAACTTCTGGTAAACCGCGTCACAAAGCGCCCTCCCGCAAGCTGCGACCGCGCCGCTCCGGCCCCAGCGCAAACAGCACCATCAACGTCCCAATGACGCAAATCTCATACGCCGTCAGCGCCCAGGAGTAGCCAAACCGCCTCTGCAAAAGGTTCTGCACCGGCAGCACCGGCGACGCCACCAACACTCCAAGCTGATACACAAAACCTGTAAACACGCCGCGAATCGCCGCCGGCGAAAGCTCGTTCAGGTGCGCCGGAATCACCCCAAACGCTCCCTGCACACCGGCCTGCATCGCACAAGCCCCCATCGTAATCGCCACAAGCGTCTCCCCAAAGGCCCATCCCCACATCGAGAGGAGACACACCACCAACGCCAAGAGCACGGCACGCCGTCGCCCCACACGCTCCGACATCTGCCCAACCACGAGCGCACCCGCGATCGCCGCAACGTTGTAAAGCACCGGAATCCCAAAACTCGCACGCATCCCCAACACCGTCCCGTGCGCCACAAAGGGCAGCGTCTTCAGGAAGTCCGGGTAGAGATCCTGCGTCCCGTGCGAGAGCGACGTCATCGCCGTCATCACCAGCAGCAGATACCCGAAGGTCCGCAGGTGCGCGAGGAGCGTCCGAGCCATCGCCCGGAGCGACGGACTCCGGTTCATCCGCCACGCATCCGACTCCGGCGCCCACACCGTCAGCAGCACAATCCCGAGCGCCACCGGCAGACCCGCCAGAAACATCGCCTGCCAGCCCCATCGCACCGCCACCGTCTGCATCCCGACCGACGCCAGGAGATACCCAAAAGGGTACCCGCCCTGCATCAGGCCCGAAAGCAGACCCCGATGCCGCCTGGGCGCACTCTCCATCGCATACGAGGCCCCAATTCCCCAGTACCCGCCCATCCCAACCCCATACAGAGCGCGCAAAACGAGAAATGTAACAAAATTGGGAGCAAATCCACTCAACATCGTGATCGTCGAAAAATACAGCACACACGCGATCAACGGTCGCCTTCGCCCCCACCGGTCCGCCATCGCCCCGAACAGTAACGCTCCGATCGGACGCATCGCCAGCGTCGCCGTCAGCGACCAAACAATGGCGGCCTTTCCGACACCGAACCGCGCCATCAACTCGTTCAGCAGGAACACCACGACAAAAAAGTCAAAGGCGTCCAGCACCCATCCAAAGATGCCGCCTGCCACCGCAAACGGCCACCCCGGCGTGTCCCGCTCTTCCTCCCCTGGCAACGCGGATTCGGTCGGATCAGCGTACATGGCCCTTAACCTTACATTGCACCGCCCATGCTCTCGCCTTTCTGGTTGTCATTCCCGAAGGGAATCTGCGTCTGCCCGGGCACTTGCGATTGCATCCGCCCTCCCTTTCTAGTTGTCATCCCCAAAATGGATCTGCGTCAGCCCTTTGCTGTGACATGCCGCCGCGTCCAGAGGAAACCGCAAGGTACACTGCTCGCGATGCGCTCTCACCCCTCGAAACCCCTCCCGCGCCCCGCCGCCTGCCTGATCTCCGCAGCCGCTCTTGCCCTCTGGCTCTGCACCCCCGCCGCTACCGCCCAGACCTCGCAGAACACCCCCTCGACCCCGGCCAAACGTCCGATGACCTTCGCCGACCTCCAGGCGATCAAGCGCATCGCCGACCCGCAGATCTCGCCCTCCGGCAAGTGGGTTATGTTCTCCGTCACCGACGTCTCGCTCGAAAAGAACACCAAAACCAACCACCTCTGGGTCGTGCCACTAAACGCCGAGAAAACGCAGAACCCCGAACGCCAGCTCACCTTCGGCAACGGCGAAACCAACGGCCGCTTCTCCCCGGACGGCAAACAGATTCTCTTCACCTCGTCCAAGTCCAAGGAAGAGGGCTCGCAGATCTGGCTCGCCGCCTGGGACGAGGCCGGCGGCACGCTCGGCCCCTGGCGCCGTCTCACCGGCGTCTCGACCGAAGCCGACGGCGGCCTCTGGTCCCCCGACTCCCAACGCATCCTCTTCACCTCCTCCGTCTACCCCAGCTGCTCGGACAAACCCACCTTCGCCGAAGAAGACGCCTGCAACAAAGCCCGAGACGCCGCAGCCGAAGCCAGCCCGGTCAAAGCGCAGATCTTCGACCACCTCCTCTTCCGCCACTGGAACCAGTACACCGGCGAAAAGCGCTCGCACATCCTCGTCGTCGACGTCGCGGGCTCTACCCAAACCGGAGTTCAGGACGGCACCCACATCCGCGACCTCACACCGCGCTCCGTCGTCGGCGACGCCGAAACCCCCACCTTCTCGCTTGGCGGCCCGCTCGGCTACGCGTGGTCGCCCGACTCGCACGAGATCGCCTACAGCACGGACCTTGACCCGGTCCCCGCCGCCTCCACCAACAACGACGTCTTCACCCTCCAGCTCGACAACCCCAACGCCAAAGCCACAAAGATCAGCACAAGCCCCGGCTCCGACGACGGCCCCCAATACTCCCCCGACGGCAAGTACCTCGCCTTCCGCTCCCAAGCGAAGGCGGGCTCCGAATCCGACCGCTTCCGCCTCATGCTCTACAACCGCGGGACGAAGCACATGGTGGAGCTCATGCCGACTTTTGATGGATGGGTAGAAGAGTTCTCGTGGATGCCTGACTCCCACCACCTCGTCTTCGTGAGCGCACGGCAAGGGGAGGCGCCGTACGGGATCGTCTCGGTCACGGAGCATTCCCCCGGGTTCTACGAATTTCGGACAAGGATCGATAAACTCGGCGGGTTCTCCGAGGTTCATATTCTTTCCAACCTCGCGGTGGTCGCAGCTCGCATGCGCGTGGACAGACCTTCGGAAATCGTGGTGATTCCTGCGCAGGTATACGATTCAGCCGGCAATCCGTTGCGCGAACAGCCTGACCTGATCCTTACGCACCAAAATGACCAAACGATAAGCTCACTTGAGCTTGCGAAGCTCGAGCCCTTCCGCTTCCCCGGAGCCGACAACACCCCCGTCCAAGGCTTCCTCCTCCGCCCCCCAAACTTCGACCCCACCCGCAAATACCCCCTCAAATTCCTCATCCACGGCGGCCCCCAAGGCGCCTGGGGAGACGCCTGGTCCTTCCGCTGGAACCCCGAACTCTTCGCCGCCTCCGGATACGTCGTCGTCATGATCAACCCCCGTGGCTCCACCGGCTACGGCCAGAAGTTCATCGACGAAATCAACGGCGACTGGGGCGGCAAACCCTACATCGACCTGATGCGCGGCCTCGACTACGCCGAACAGCACTTCCCCTTTATCGACAAAACCCGCGAGTGCGCGCTCGGCGCCTCCTACGGCGGCTTCATGGCCAACTGGATCCTCACCCACCCCGACTCTCAGCATCCAGACCGCTTCGCCTGCATCGTCACCCATGACGGCATGTTCAACCCCGCGGCAGCCTACGGCACCACAGAAGAGCTCTGGTTCAACGAATGGGAATTTCGACGCCCCGGCGCCAGCGAACCCGGCCAGCCCTGGCGCTACGCCACAGGCCCCGTCGCCGACGACCCCTTCCGCAAATGGTCGCCCATGCTCTCCATCCAGAACGCCAAAACCCCCACCCTCGTCATCCACGGCCAGCGCGACTTCCGCCTCGACGTCTCCGAAGGCCTCCAGCTCTTCACCGCCCTCCAGCGCCTCGGCGTCCCGTCCGAAATGCTCTACTTCCCCGACGAAGGCCACTGGGTCCTGAAGCCCCAAAACTCCGAGCTCTGGTACAAAACAGTCGAAGATTGGTGCGACCGCTGGACCCACACCAACCGTTACGCCCATCCAGCCGCCGCCACCGCCCAGGCCGGCGCAAAACCCTGATGCCGTTCGCCAGACCCAAAAAGCGCGAGCCCGTCGGCGAGCCCGAACTCTTCAACTACGCCGTCAGCACCCTCGCCCGCCGCATGCGCACCGTGCGCGACCTCCGCCGCCTCCTCAAACTCCGCGCCGAACCCGGAGACCCCGGCGAGCAAGCCATCAGCCGCGTCCTCGCCCGCCTCACCGACCTCCGCTACCTCTCCGACGAACAGTTCGCCGCCGACTACACCCGCCTCCGCAAAGATGGCCAGAGCCTCGGCCAGCGCCGCGTCCGACAGGACCTCGCCAGCAAAGGCATCCCCAAAGACCTCGCCGCCACCACCCTCGCCACAGCCTACGAAGACACCGACGAAGTCGCACTCGCCCAGCAATTCTGCGACCGCAAACGCATGCGGCCCCCCACCAACGAAAAAGAAACCGCCCGCACCCTCGGCCGCCTCCTCCGCGCCGGCTTCTCCTCCACCGCCATCTGGAAGCTCCTCCGCTCCTGGAAGATCGAAGTCGACGAAACCGACATCGAACCGCCCGAAGACGAAGCCTGAGCCGCACACCCCTACAAATCCATCTCCATAAACACATCTGCCCGAGCGTACGGCGATGGCAACCTCCGCTCCGGCGCGATATGCTTGAACCCGATCCACTCATACAAATGCACCGCGTCCGGCAGCTTCGTGCTGCTCCCGAGCGTCAGCCGACGCGCCCCAAGGCTGCGCGCCAGCGCCACCGTTCGCTCGAGCAGATCTCTCCCGATCCCACGTCCGCGCATCGTCTCCGCAACCGCCATCTTTGCCAACTCAAACTCACCCACTCCCTCCGGGATCAAGGCGCAACAGCCCACAGGTACACCCTCGGTCACCGCCATCAGAATGTGACCGCCCCGGTCCAGAATCGTCCCCGAAGGGTCCCCAAGGTTCAGATGGTCCCGCTCTTCCATCCCGAAGTGCTTCGAAATCCACTGCTCATTCAGCGCGAAAAAAGCAGTGGCATCCTCCGTCCGAAACGGTCGAAACTCCACCTCCGACCTCTCCGCAAACGTCTTTGAACTCCCAATTCCATCCGCCTTCGACAACAATGGACTCACCATCCAGAAACACCTCCTTGCCACCTCAGCTTCCTGTCTCCACACTTGTACCAGACAAGCGACGGGAGACAAGAAGAGAGTGCGCGACACAATCAGGGGAGGTCCAGACCGCATCGTCGCCATCGACTGGTCCGGCCGCATCGACGACGCCGGCCAGCGCCGCCATATCTACTCCGCCGTCTGGACCACGACTGAAGCTCTCCCGCCGGCAGCCCGGAAGCGCGCTCGCGAACAGGGACGCGCCGGCATCGTCCAACTCAGCAACGGCCGCACCCGCGACGAAACCGCCGCCTGGCTCATCGACCTCAGCCGCGCCACCCCCCGCATGGTCGTCGGCTTCGACTTCTGCTTCTCCTTCCCCGAGTGGTTCGTCCAGGGCGAGCACGGCTGCAGCACCGGCCCCGAGTTCTGGCGGCTGGTCACCGAACAGCACGGCGAACGCTGGCTCGCCCCCGGCCAGACCGATCCGCGCTTCTGGGGCAAGCCCGGCAAGCGCCCCGCCGAGTTCTCCGGCCACCACCTCCACCGCATGCTCCGCGCCGCCGACATCAGCTGCAAGCTCACCGCCTACATCCCCGACGCGGAACAGGCCGCCCGGGTGCGCGGCATCACGCCCAAGTCCGTCTTCCAGATCGGCGGCTCAGGATCGGTGGGAACCGCCTCCTTGCGCGGCATGCCCATCCTCCTCCGCCTGCGCGAGGCCGGCTTTCGCGTCTGGCCGTTCGACCCGCCTCAACTCTCAGAGCGAACTCCCGCGCCGCTCGTCGTCGAAATGTACTCCCGCCTCAACACCGGGCCCGTCCACAAATCGAACCCCTCTGCCCGGGCCGCATATCTCCTCGCCAAACGAAGCTCGGACGCGACCTACGCCCAGCTCCCCCAGGAGGTGCTCCGTCGGGCGCGCGCGAGTGAGGACGCCTTCGACGCCCTCGTCAGTTGCATGGCCATGACAGAGCAGAGATCCACCTTCGCCCACCTTCCGCCGCCGCTCGACCCGAAGTACGTGGTCGAAGGCTGGACGTGGGCGCCGTGACTGAAATTCACGGTGTCCGATCGGCTCCGCTTCGCCGGCCTGTCTGCCGGTCCGTCCCGTGCAGGTCCAGTAATCTAGGGGTTACCTGGCGTACCATACCCCTTCGTCTTGCTACCATAAAGATACGGCTCGACCTCTCCCGAGCTCAGCGCTGGCGCTCATCCTCAAGTCGGCACCTGAGTGCAAGAAAGTCGCTACCTGCGCTTTGAGGTACCGACTTCGGTACTTCTGGGTCAGGTATTTCTGGGTGATCTGATACCGGAGATCCAGATCTAAGTTACCTGTTTCGAAGACTTTGGGAGAAAACAGGCACCCCGGGGGGGTAGGTAACCGTCTCATCTGCGAGCCCCGCCCTGGGAGGCCTCGCAAGATAAGCCTGTCGGCCGCTCCGGACGGCATCAGTTACTTTAGATCACCAATCCGCGCCCAACCCTTCACGCGATTGGCTTTCCTGCCGATAAGTCCTGTATGACCAGTCCCTCCCCATCTCCTCTACGCGCGACAGGGTCCAGGCCCTCCGGTCAAACCGCCTCCTCCCTTAGGAAACGAGCCAATCCCATGAGCTACCTGCACCCCCTCCTCTCCGGACGCCTCTTCCACATCCTGGTCGGCACCGCCGTCCTCGTCACCGCCGCCCCCCTCCCCGCCACCGCCCAGGGCACAGGCTACTGGCACACCTCGGGAGCTCAAATTCTCGACAGCAACAACCAGACCGTGCGCATCGCGGGCATCAACTGGTACGGCTTTGAGACCTCCCGAGCCGTCCCCGGCGGCCTCACCTCCCAGGACTACAAAGCCGTCCTCCAGACCATCAAGTCCAACGGCTACAACACCGTCCGCATCCCGCTGTCCAACCAGATGGTAGAGACGCCGACCTTCCCGTCCATCAGCTACAACAACACGGCCGGCCCTATCAACACCGACCTCCAGGGCAAGAACTCCCTCCAGATCCTCGACAGCATCGTCACCGAGGCCGGCACGTTCGGCCTGAGGATCATCCTCGACAACCACCGCTCCGAAGCCGGCGACTCCGCCCAGGCGAGCGGCCTCTGGTACACCGGTGCCTACCCGGAAACTGCCTGGATCAACGACTGGACCAGCCTTGCGAACCGCTATGCGAACAACCCCACCGTCGTGGGATTCGACCTTCGCAACGAGCCGCATAACGCCTACTCCGGCGGCGCCTGCTGGGACTGCGGCGGCAGCAACGACTGGCACCTGGCAGCCGAGCGCGCCGGCAACGCCGTCCTGGCAGTCAACCCCAGGCTCCTGGTCTTCGTCGAGGGGGTGGACGCCTACAACAACGATTATTACTGGTGGGGCGGCAACCTCGAAGGCGTGGCCAAGTCGCCGGTCGTCCTCTCCGTCCCAGGCCAACTGGTCTACTCCGCCCACGACTATGGCCCCACCGAGTACGGCCAGCCGTGGTTCAACTCCTCGACCACGCCAGGATCGCTCGGCTCGGTCTGGAGCTCGCACTGGGGCTACATCTCCCAGAACGGCATAGCGCCCGTGTGGATCGGCGAGTTCGGCACGACCAACGACGCTGCAGCCACCCAGAGCTCCCTTTCCGGCAGCGAAGGCCAGTGGTTCCAGGCCCTGGTCGGCTACCTCGCCGCCAACCCGAACCTCAGCTGGACGTACTGGGCGCTGGATGGCGAGGACCGGTACGGCCTGCTGGACGGGAACTACGACCCCACCCCCGTCAGCCCCGGCAAGCAGAACGCCCTCAGCTCCATTCAGTTCCCGCTGACCGCCGGCGGCACATCGCCGGCAAAGCCACCCAGCGCCCCCTCCGGCCTGACCGCGACAGCTGTCTCCGCCAGCCAGATCAACCTGAATTGGACTGCAAGCCCGACCTCAGGCGTCACGTATAGCGTCTACTCCGGCGCCGCCTCCGGTGCCACCTCCAACCTGCTGGCCAGCGGCCTGAGTTCGACTTCGTTCTCTGCCACCGCGCTCCCTTCTTCCACGACCTACTTCTTCACGGTCAAGGCCGTTTCAAGCGCCGGAGCTGCTTCTCCGGTATCGAACCAGGCGACAGCGACGACGCGATCTGCAGGTACGGGTGCTGGGTGCCACATCACCTACGTGGACCAGAATGATTGGGGATCGGGATTTACCGGCGGTATTTCGATCACGAACAACGGTGCGGCCGCCCTCAGCGCCTGGACGCTGACCTGGACTTACGCCGGAAACCAGCAGATCAGCCAGTCCTGGAACAGCAACGAGGCGCAATCGGGCAAGACGGTGACCCTCACAAACGCGGGCTGGAATGGAACCGTCGGCGCAGGCGCCACCCTGTCGGGGGTCGGCTTCAATGCGATCTACTCCGGCACGAACGCAAGCCCAACACAGTTTTACCTGAACGGAATCCTCTGTCACTGAGCCCCGCTTAGCTGTGTGGTCACAGGCAGCAAGTTGGTAAAGCTGCCTGTGGCCGATGTGGGAGATCTCACGCGTTCGAGCGAGGAGTGCGTTCCGCAACGGCATTTCGGACCCTTGTTGCGCTGCTATCCTTGAGGGAATGAACTACCGTTCCGGCAATCAGATTCGCGAAGACTTCCTGCGCTTCTTTGAAACCAAAGGACATCGCCGCGTCCACTCGTCCTCGCTGGTGCCTCACAACGATCCCACCCTGCTCTTCACGAATGCAGGCATGAATCAATTCAAGGACGTTTTTCTGGGGCTGGAAAAGCGTTCTTACGATCGAGCCGCATCGTCGCAGAAGTGCGTCCGCGCCGGAGGCAAGCACAACGACCTCGAAAACGTCGGCTTCACGCCCCGGCACCACACCTTCTTCGAGATGCTCGGCAACTTCTCGTTTGGCGATTACTTCAAGCGCGAGGCCATTCAGTATGCCTGGGAACTGCTGACCAGCCCCGAGTGGTTTGGTATCGACCCAGCCCGGCTCTACGTCACGATCTTCAAAGGAGATGCAACCGTGCCTCGGGACACGGAGGCCGAGCGGCTCTGGATCGAGGCGGGCGTCCCCGCCGAACGTATCTTTTCGATGCCCGCGAAGGACAACTTCTGGCAGATGGGCGATACCGGGCCGTGCGGCCCCTGTTCGGAGATCTTCTACGATCTCGGCCTCGCCGCAAGCGAGCACACCGACGACGCCGGCCAGCCGCGCGACCTCCCCTTCGGGGAAGACGACCAGCGGTATGTCGAGATCTGGAACCTCGTCTTCATGCAGTTCGACCGCGCCGCCGACGGCACCCTGACCCCTCTGCCCAAGCCCTCGATCGACACCGGGATGGGCCTCGAGCGCATTTCTGCTGTTCTTCAGGGCAGACTTTCGAATTACGAGACGGATTTGTTTACACCGCTCATTGCCCGTGCTGCCGAGCTGTGCGGCGTGATGGAAACGGCCGCCGGGGAAGCATCGATCAGTGCCGCCAACGAGGCGGCCAGCCTCCGCATCATCGCGGACCATGCGCGAGCGGCAACCTTCCTCATCTCCGACGGCGTCCTCCCCGCTAACGAAGGCCGGGGGTATGTTCTCCGAAAGATCTTGCGCCGGGCGATTCGGCATGGTCGACAGCTTGGCCAAGAGAATCCGTTCATGGAGAAGATGGTCTTCGCGGTGCGAGACGAGATGAAGGTTGCGTATCCCGAGTTGAGCGAAAGGGCAGATCTGGTCAGCAAGACGGTGCGTGCCGAGGAGGAACAGTTTTCGCGAGTTCTGGAGGCGGCCTCCCGCAGATTTGATGAGTTGATGGATGATTCCGCAGCGATCGGGCAGCCTGCGTCGAAGGGAATCGTAGAGGGTGACCGAGCCTTCAATATCTACGAAACCTTTGGACTGCCGCTCGACTTCATGCTGGACGCTGCTCGCGATCGAGGGCTCAAGTTCGATCAGCTTGGCTTTGAAAGGTCGATGCGGGAAGAACAAAATCGCGCGAGGAAATCCTGGACCGGGACCGAGTACCAGACAACAGCCAAACCGTTCTATGACGGTTTGCCCAAGACGCAGTTCGAGGGCTACAGCGCACTGCGAGTGGATGGTGCACGGGTGCTTGCGCTGGTTAGGGAGGGGGTCGGTACACAGCAGCTTGCGGCCGGAGAGGCGGGCGAAGTTGTTCTGGATAGCACGAGCTTTTATGCCGATTCTGGCGGACAAGTCGGAGACGTGGGTCAGTTGCTTGCTGCCGACCATCAGAGCGTTGTTGCGGATGTTTCGGGCTGTTCAAAGCCCGTGAATGGCGTCTTCGCTCACCGCGTGGTCGCCCGTGAGCCGATCGGGGTGGGCGATCTTGTCGATACGGTGGTCGATGGAGAGGTTCGCCGGGCGACGATGCGCAACCACACCGGCACGCATCTGCTCCATGCTGCACTTCGCGAGGTGCTGGGACCGCAGGTGAAGCAGGCCGGATCGCTCGTGGACTGGTCGCGCCTTCGCTTCGATTTCTCGCATTTCGGCACGATTGCCGAAGAGGAACTGCGACAGGTGGAGGATCTGGTCAATCGGGAGGTGCTGGCAAACGCAAAGGTCGAGACGCTGGTAGATGTTCCGATCGAGGTCGCGGTCCATGAACTGGGGGCGACGGCGCTCTTCGGCGAAAGGTACGGAGATCGGGTGCGCGTGGTGCAGATAGGCGGCCTGCGGGGATTTTCGACCGAACTTTGCGGAGGGACTCACGTTTCGGCGACAGGGGAGATCGGCTTGATCAAGGTGGTGGGCGAGACGTCCGTCTCGAGCGGAGTTCGGCGGATCGAGGCCCTCAGCGGTGCCGGCGCCCTGCGCGAGTTTCAGCAGGACTTCGGTGTGGCTCGCGCGGTGGGGCAGATGGTGGGGGTTGGTGCGACGGGAAGCAGCGAAAGCAATGGCTCCGGTGCCATGCAGAACGATCTCGCGGGGGCACTTCGGGCGAAGCTGGCCGCGAGCGAAGACGAACTCAAGCGCCTTCGGCGGGAGCTTGAACAGGTGCGGGTGAAAGAGGCTTCGGCCTCCGCCGCGGAGTATGCTCAGACCGCTGTGGACGTCCGAGGCGTGAAGCTGCTTAGCCGCCGCATCTCCACTTCGGGGAGTGCCGCGGAGGTGAAATCGCAGATGCGGACTTTGATCGATGAGCTTCGATCGAAGCTCGCTTCGGGCGTTGTCATTCTTGGGTCAGTTACGGAGGGTCGCGTTTCGTTGATTGTGGGCGTTACGAAGGATCTGACGGCACGCATTCAGGCGGGCAAGGTTGTCTCCGAGCTCGCCGCGATGGTTGGCGGAAGAGGGGGCGGTCGGCCGGACATCGCGGAGGCAGGTGGCGGCGATCCGGATACTCTGGACGCCGCTCTGGCGAAGGCGCCCGGGGTTGTTGAGACGCTTTTGAGTTAACTGCACCTTGGTCATGGGGTACTCGTCAGAGTCCCAGCCGATTTTGAGGGGAGCGAGTGGAATTGAGCTCTTAAGATGAAGGGGTGCAGTCCTGTTTGAAAATCCGGCGCGCGGCAGCGAGCATCGCTGTGGCTGCTCTCCTCGGCCTGAATGCAGCAGGGCCGCTCAGCCTCGTCGCTGAGCGAGTACCGGCCAAGAGCGCTGCCTGGGAGAACGCAAAAGCGTTGCGAGACGTTCTTGAGAGCAAGCCTGAAGCGGATCGTTCGCCAGCGGATTACAAACGAGCGATGGACGGGTTCCGCGCGGTGTACCACGAAGATCCACGAAGCGTACATGCGGCCGAGGCTGTGCACGCTGTGGCGGAGCTCCTTGCGGAGTTGGGCAAAGCTCAACAGGATCGACGTTCTCTCGAGGCTGCTGTTGGACAGTACGAGTTCCTTCGCGCACAGTACCCGGGCAGTTCGCTTCGCGTGTCGGTGCTGCTGGCGGAGGCTCGCATCGAAGCCGACGATCTTCACGATGCCAGGGCTGCTCGAAGCTACTACGAGTTACTGCTGAAGAACTACCCTCGGAGTCTGCTTGCGCCAGAAGCCCGGGCCGGGCTTGCTGGGCTCGATTCCGGAGGATATTCTCTGGCCCGCCAGCCGCTTCCGGGCGTCCATCAGGGCGAGCCCTCTCTGGCCCAACCTGTGAGACATTTACTGGAAAGCGAGCCGCTGAGCTCAGGAGATCTGAGTACAGCGCAGGCAAAGCAAACCTCTTCGGATCCGCCTGCGTTGGTCCAGCAACTCCAGAGTCGTTCGGCCAGAGTTTCGGGGATACGTCACTGGTCCACCTCGACCTATACACGCGTAGCTATCGATCTTGGGACAGAGGTCGAGTACAGCGCGTCACGAGTCACCGGCCCGGACCGGATCTATTTTGACCTCCATGGAACGAGTCTTTCGAAGGAGCTTGTTGGGAAGAGATTCACTGTAAACGATGGCGGATTTTTGAAGGAGATCCGAGCCGCTCAGATCTCGGATGGGATGACCCGGATCGTGCTTGACGTAAGTGAAGTCACGGATTACTCAGCCTTCCTGCTGCCTAATCCTTACCGTCTGATTATCGACATCCATGGCCGGTCGCAAGCTGCGGCGCCGGATCACTTAGCGACCACTGCCACGAGTTCGTTCAGGACCGTGCCGTCCGCGGTCTCTCCCAACGCGTCGCCTGTTCCGGGCACAACTGCGGTGCGATCCACGGACAAAGCCGAACTTGCGAAGGTAAGTGACCAGCCCGGCAGAGTTGATGCGACTCTAGTGCCGACCTCGCGACCGATTGTTGCGATAGTGAAGCCGAGCGCCCTCGCACCAAACTCGGCCGGAGTGGCTTTGTCGAACCAAGATCGATCGGACGGCAAGTCTCAAGCGAGGAGCACGGACGGATGGAAAAATGCATCCTCCGGCACCGGTGATAGGAGAAGCTCGTCAGCCATCAGCCTCCCGAAGGATGTTTCGACCCGCCAACGGAACAAGGAATTAAGGAAAGAGGATGGTGACACGAGAGGCAGCAGAACTCTCCTGGCTCGCGCCGCTGTGCCCAACTCGGAGGGCCAGACCAGCCTGGTCCGTGCCCTTGGCCTGAAGATCGGACGCATCGTGATTGACCCCGGCCATGGAGGGCACGACTCGGGCACACTTGGGGTAGAGGGTCTGGAAGAGAAGGAAGTTGTGCTGGATGTTGCCTTGCGCGTAGGCAAGCTCTTACGAGATCGACTCGGAGCGGACGTGGTTTTCACACGCACGGACGATACGTTTGTTCCGCTTGAGACCCGAACCGCGATCGCGAACAAGGCGCAAGCAGACCTGTTTCTGTCAATTCACGCGAACTCCTCTCCGGATGCGAGCGCCCGTGGAGTCGAGACCTACTATTTGAACTTCACGCAGCAGGCCGACGCTTTGAGGATTGCCGCGCGGGAGAACGCTGTCAGCGACCAATCTATTTACCAGCTGAGCGATCTGGTCAAGAAGATTGCATTGAAGGAGAAGATTTCGGAGAGCCGCGAGTTTGCGGCCGACATCGAGACAAGTTTATTTGGAGGACTCGAGCGAGGTAATCTCGGGCTGAAGAACCGGGGTGTCAAGCAGGCGCCTTTCGTGGTCTTGATCGGCGCGAACATGCCATCCGTTTTGGCGGAAATTTCTTTCCTGACGAACGCAAAAGATGCGAAACAACTGAGGCAACCTGAGTATCGGCAGAGGGTGGCGGAAGGTCTTTACAGAGGCATAGCGCAATATGCAGGGGGGTTGAGCGGGATGCGACCTGGCCTCATTGCGGAACGAAACTATTCAAAGTGAACGCGGGATGGGCCGGGCTGGCCGATTTCTTTACTCTGATATGTTGCCTCCTCTAGAAGGATGGTCAGTTCCGACCGTCGCTAACCATTGTTCCGCGATGGTAGTCTCCGTACTATGAGACTTCCTCCTCGTTCTCTCATGCCTCCTCTGAAACGCGTTTTGCGGGGGATGTTTTTTTGCGCCGTTGCGAGCCGCGTTGTTCCCGGACAACAGAGTCCAACCATCCTTCTGCCGGCGGCTCCGCTGCTTCCGGAAAAGGTGGGCAGCTGGATCGCAGATCAAGCCCAGCGAGACGCTCTGAAGCAGGCAGCCCCCGCGCTGGCCGCTGTCCTGAGAGAAGATGGTCTCGTTCGATCAGCCTCCGTATCCTACAGCAAAGCGGGCGAACGCTCTCCAGTAGACATAACCGCGTATCAATTTGGCGATGTCACAGGAGCAGTTTCCGCGGCGATGTACTTACGCCAGCCCGAGATGGCGGTAGTGCAGGGGGAGAGGCGGATTGGGGACCAGACGTTCTCAGGCCGAGACATGTTTCTGTTCCGGTCAGGTCCGGACGTTGTCGTGGAGACTGCGCACGGGGTCGCGGGGTTAGGTCCTGAAGATCTTAGAGCTCTTTCGGGCACTCTGCCGAAGGCAAACGGACCAAAGGGTCTCGCGCCGCTTTTGCCGACATACCTGCCCGCCCAAGGTTTAGTGCCGGGCAGCGTGCGATATGCGCTCGGGCCTGAGGGTTATGCTGCCACGGGTGGGCGTCTGCCATCTCAATTGCTGGGTTTCGATAAGGCCGCAGAAAGCGCCACTGCTGAGTACGGAACGCGCAGTGGAAGCGGGACGATGACCCTGCTCCTCTATCCCACGCCTACCATCGCTGGCGATCGGGGCAGGGCTTTGGAGGAGCACTTGAATGCTTTCACACCTGAGCAACGGGGTACTGTAAAGCTCCGGCGGGAGGGTCCGCTTCTAGTTCTCGTGATGGGCAAGCTGTCGCCGAAGGACGCCGACAGTCTGGCCGACCGCGTCCACCTCCACGGGGAGGTTACCTGGAACAAGCAGATGCCGCTCGAGTTTCACACGGAAGTACGAAAGACCGCGAGCCTTCTTGTAAGCATCGCGACACTGTGTGGAGTTCTGATGTCGGCGGCTGTGCTTCTGGGTCTGTTCTTGGGTGGAGGCCGGGCTGCAATTCGGGTTCTGATGGGCAAATCCGCCGCAAAGGAACCGGAGTTTCTGCGTTTAGACCTGCGTTGATTCTCGGAGCGCGGAGAGCAGTTCCTTGGTAAAGATGAGTTGAACCCACTCTGACCAGGCTTGCTGGCGCATGCTTTTGGGCGAACCACAAGGAGTGCGTGCGATTTTTCCGTCATGCCTTTCGTATTGACACCGATTTCACCGCAAAATACCCTCTTTTCAGAGAGTTCAGATGGCTTTGCCTCCGTCCGGACTATTCTCCCCATAAGGGTCGCCCGGAATCGGGCGACCCTTTTTTTGTAGGTCACGCAGGTACTAGGACGAAAGTACCGTCGAGCACCGAAATGTCCGTCAAGTTCCGTCGGAAGCTGCCGATACCAGAAGTATTAGAGAGTTTTAGTGCTCTCATCGGAGGTTCCAAATGCACGGAGTTCTGGTGGTTGCTGGTTTCTTGGCAATGCTTTTGTCACCATGTTTTGTAGCGGTTTCGGTTCAGATGCGTCCCGACAATCCTGACGCTTCGGACTAGTCCGATCCCTGCGTCGGTGCAACTCGACCGTGCATCTGGGCCGCATCTGCTGGAAGTCGATCCAGCTTTTGCGTGATGCCTGAGTGAGCGGCTAGAATCAACACAGGATGCCGACGTAGCTCAGTTGGTAGAGCAGCTGATTCGTAATCAGCAGGTCAACGGTTCAAGTCCGTTCGTCGGCTCCAATGTGAATCTTGTGCCAAAACGAACCGCGGCATGATGTGGCGCGAGAGGAACGTGTATGATCGGTTCACTCTTTTTTCGGCACGAACTGCGCTGTTGGCGGCCTTGGTGACTTAGTTACGCGTTCAATGCAGCTTTTTTGGTTCATTGATCCTTACGTGCAGAGGCCTGATTGTGAAGCCTGCGAGGTGGTTCTCGCGGCGGATGTCGAACATTCCAAATAACAATCAAGATTGAGCTTCAAAGGATGCGTTTACCGGTGTTCTGCCCCCCGGTTTTTGATCTTTCACCAAAGCCAGCAATCAAAGTTCAAGGAGAGTTTATGTGGTCAACTCGCCCCACACGGTCATCTGAGATAGCACAGATCGACCTGAGCAACACACAAGTACGTCCGCCCAGCACCAAAAAGAACCGTTGGTGCAAAACCTTTGCCGCCGCTTTTGCTCTGGTGTCTGCAGGGATGGCAGTTCCCCCTGCCGAGGCGCAGCTGAGCATGCTGCACGCCAGCGGAAGAAACATCGTGAACGCGAGCAACACCGTCGTCCCTTTGCGCGGCGTCAACCTGGGAGGCCTGTTCGTGCTTGAACAGTGGATGGCCCCGCTGGACAGCGGCTTCACCCCCAACGACACCTACGGCGTGATGAAGACGCTCGATAGCCGCTTTGGCGTGGCCACCGAGCAGAGCCTCATCAACACGTATGAGGACAGCTGGATCCAAGACAGCGATTTTGACAACATCAAGAACGCCGGCTTCAATGTGGTTCGGGTTCCTGTGTGGTGGGGGCAGTTCTACTCGCTGTACGACCAATCCCCCGCGGGCTGGCGTTCCGATGCGTTCCGAAAGCTTGACATGGTTGTAAACGCGGCGGGCGCTCGCGGCATCTACGTCGTCATCGACTTGCACGGCGCGGTCGGTAGCCAAGCCAATTCGGACTATACAGGTCAGCAGAATGTCGATCAATATTGGTCCAATGGCACCTACCAAGGCCAAACCGCCTACATGTGGTGGAAGATCGCGGACCACTATAAGGGAAATACGGCCGTTGCCGGCTATGACCTGCTCAACGAGCCCGTCGGTGCACCCAACGACGGCGCGGTCATTTCAGCCACGGCCAGCCTGTATAACAGCGTTCGCAGCGCAGATCCCGATCACATGATCTTCATCGAGGGGACCTTCGACCAGTGGAACTGGAGCATGCTGCCCAATCCCTCCTCTCAGGGTTGGACGAATGTCGTTTATTCCATGCATGCCTACTCCACCGAGCAGTCGGTGGCCGGTGTGAAAGCGGAGACCGACAAGCAGGTCAACGACTTCAACAACCACACCAACTACAACGTTCCCGACTTTATCGGCGAGTTTACGGCCTGGGATACTGGCTCCGCCGGCTGGCAGTACATGGTCAATGCCTTCAACAATAACGGAATAAGCTGGGCGATCTGGACGTACAAGGCGCGCGCCGGCGGGGCGTGGGGATACTACCATCTGAACGGGACTCCGCCGATACCGAACGTCTACACCGACTCGGCAGCGACGATCCAGTACGACTGGCAGCAATGGACGACCCAGAACGCCTTCTCCCTCAATCCCGCGCTCGGCGGCGTCAACGGAGGAGGCGTAAACACTGGGGCTGGAAGTGGCGGTGGAAGCGGTGGCGGCGGCACAACCACGCCAGGCACGGTAAACACCTCCGCTTGGTACAACGTCGTCAATCAGGGCAGTGGAAAGTGCCTGGATGCAGCTGGATGGGGCACCTCCAACGGCACCAAGGTCCAGCAGTGGGCCTGCGGGAGCCAGCAGTACAACCAGGAGTGGCAGTTCCAGTCGCAAGGGAGCAATACGTACAGCATCGTCAACCGCAACGCTCCCGGACAGGCGATCGACGTGGCCAATGTGGGCACGAACGATGGCAGTCTCCTGCAAACGTGGAGCTACGGCGGTGGAACGAACCAGAAGTGGACGGTCACAGCCTCCGGCAGCGGCTTCGTCATCAAAGGCGTCGGCAGCGGGCGGTGCGTGGACGATCCATTCTCTTCGACAAGCAACGGCATACAGCAGTGGATCTGGGGATGCGACAACACGCCTGCTCAGGTCTGGACGCTGAACGCTCAGCCGTAAACCATAATCCCACCGCTGCGGTGAGGGGATGATCCCTGGCCGCAGCGTGGAGCACTCGCCTCAGACATCGGGCGAGTGCTCCACCGAAGGTGGCGTCAACGATCCCCAGGATTCCGTGTCTCACTTGACGCGGCTAAAAGGCGGGTTTGCGCCGAATCAGAGCGGCGAGCAGGAGAGTTCCGGTTCCCAGGAAGAGCAGGGTGGAAGGCTCGGGGGTCGGCGTCGGGGCGACTTGGGTGGACTGGAAGTTGTCCAGGGTGTAGATGGTGGTGTTTGTGGGATCTCCGGCGGCTCGCACGGCTATCTGATATCCATTATTGTAGGAGAAATCGGCGAGCAGGGTGCCGTTTGCGAAGGAGAGCAAGAGGCCGCTCTGATCGAGGGCTGTTGCGCCTGCAGTGTAGAGTACGTTGTCGAAGGTGAAGCCGTCGGTGAAGCCGGGATGCGCCGTGTCGGTGGCGCTGGTCAAGGACACAGGAAAGTCGCCTCCATTGAGGTCCATGGTAACGGCTGTGACGTCGAAGGCGTTTGCCTGGTAAGGATCGGCCTTTGCGGTCATGAAGCCGCTTCCGGACAAGCCGCTCCCGACAAAGCTGTAGGTGAACGAATCCGCATGTGCGACTGGGAGTGCGACGAGCGAGAAGAGGAGACAAGCGAGGCAGGATGAGCGGCGAGGCATGGGTGAATCCTTTGTTTTGCAGTCTGTCGCTTTTCGATTACGGCGGACGAAGTTTTCAGCCGTAAGTCGAAGAGCTGTTCTCTCTCTTATCGGCAGATTCGGACAAAACTTTAGTGGAGCGTGAAGAAAAAGTCTGCGGTCGCTAGATATTGGGGGTTGAACCAGTTCCGGTACACGATATCCACCGATATCTGGCGGTGGCGGTTGCTCGTGCCCTTGGGAGACCGCATACTTCTCGCAGAGATGCGAATGCGGAGCGCGACGGTGAGAGCGACGTGAACCGATATAGCCGAGTGGATGCACTTCGGATACTTCACCTGCAGGCGCGGCAGCTGGTGGGTTGGGAGCGAGCCGGTCTGATTCCGAGCAAGGAGGCTTACTCGTTTGAGGAACTGGGTCGGCTTCGGACGTTGCGGGACTTGCGATCGCGTCGGATCTCGGCGAAGGCGATACGAGCTTCGATCGAGGCGATGCAGCGGGTTGCGGGTGTCGGAAACGTTCTTCTGGAGATGAGTGCGGTTCGTCGCGGATCGAAGCTGTCGTTTCGTCATGCTGGAAGTCTCCTTGAGCCGATGACGCAGCAGCTGGCGTTTGATTTCGAGAGTTCGGCGGGACGATCTCTCTCGGTGACCGCTGCGGTTGGGCGATCCTTTGCAGGGCAGAGTGTCGATGTGCAGGAGATGTTTCTCCGGGCTGTGGCGATGGAGGACAGTTCCGAGGAAGCGTCGAGCGCGACCGAGCTTTACGAGCAGATTCTCGAGATTCGACCTCGGCATGCGCCGACTTTGATCAATCTTGGGACGATTTATTACAACCGCAAGCTGTTCCAGATGGCGGAGCAGATGTATCGCCGGGCGACGGAGGCCGATCCTGAGTACGCCTTGGCGTTTTTCGATCTCGGCAATGTTCTGGACGAGATGCAGCGGTTGCCGGAGGCGACGTTGGCGTACCAGAGAGCGGTGTCGCTGGTGCCGCAGTATGCCGATGCGCACTACAACCTGGCGTTGGCGTATGAGCGGCAGAGCGAGCGTCGGCGCGCGTTGCGGCATTGGCTGGCGTACGCGAAGCTGGATCCGGTGGGACCGTGGTCGACGCATGCGCGACAGCAGGCTCGCAAGATTTTGAAGCTGGAGAAGCTATCGATTGTGAGTCGTCGTGGCCGGATGGTGCGGGCTGTGGGGTAGGCCCCTACCCTACCCCCCCCCCGGGGGGGGTTGCCTTGGGATAACCCCTTTGCTATGTTGGAGATGCAAGCTATAGGGGTCTGTAAACCTTTGTAAGTAAAAGGTTTACGCGCAAAATAGCCAGAATCAACAACTTACAGCCAATTTTCGATTCGACACCCCCCTTGTGCCCCCGCCTACGATGTGTTTCCGCTAAGATTCCTGTTGGCTGTCCACCTCCGACCGGATGTAAGATACCGGTTGCAAAACAAGGGCGAAAGTCAACCTCAATGGCTGAAGCCGAACTGCGAGCAGAGCGTTTTGCGGCACGGCTGAAGCCATGCCCTGAAGCGAAACGGGGTATTTTCAACAGCCTTCCGCGAATCCCCTGTTTTTATAAATCCTTCTATTTCTTCTTTATAAATCCTTCTATTTCTATTGTAGGGATCCTGGTGTGGAACTACGCCAAGTCTGATTGAGAAAGTGCAGTGGCAACGGCAGATTCTTTCCGGGAACGACAAACTGGAGCGGCAAAGGAAGGGCAACGGCAACTCCAGGGTCCTCGGCTTCGCTCAGGATGACGGCGGGGAACAAGCAACGGCAGGAGCAGACGCGGATTCCCTTCGGGGATGGCAACCAAAGAGGGGCAAGGGTAGCTGGTCAGGGTCGAGGAGCCGATGGTGAAGCAGGTTTTAGGGACGGGACAGGTGGGGCCTCTGACGGCGTTGAACGACGAGGAGGCGATGCTGCGCGAGACGGTGCGGAGGTTTGCCGTGGAGCGGATTGCGCCGATGGCGCGGGGGATGGATGAGGCGCAGCACATGGACGAGGGCCTGATCCGGGAGTTGTTTGAGCTGGGGTTGATGGGCATCGAGGTGCCGGAGGAGTTTGGCGGGGCGGGAGGGACGTTTTTCGAGGCGGTGCTGGCGGTGGAGGAGTTGTCGGCGGTGGATCCGTCGGTGGGGGTGCTGGTGGATGTGCAGAACACGTTGTGTGTGAATGCGTTGCTTCGGTGGGGGACGGAGGAGCAGAGGCGGCGGTGGCTCGGGCGGCTGGCGGCGGATACGGTGGGGGCGTATGCGTTGAGCGAGGCGAGGTCCGGTTCGGATGCGTTTGCGTTGGAGACGCGGGCGACGGTTCGGGGGTCGGACTGGGTGCTGAACGGGCAGAAGTTGTGGATCACGAATGCGAAGGAGGCGGGGCTGTTCCTGGTGTTTGCGACGGCGGATCCGGGGGCCGGGTACAAGGGGATCACGGCGTTTCTGGTGGAGCGGGGGATGGAGGGGTTCACGGTGGGGCGGAAGGAGGACAAGCTGGGGATTCGGGCGTCGAGCACGTGCGAGCTCGTGTTCCGGGAGTGCGTGGTGCCGGGGGCGAATGTGCTGGGGGAGGTGGGCAAGGGGTACCGGATTGCGATCGAGACGTTGAACGAGGGGCGGATCGGGATTGGGGCGCAGATGCTGGGTCTGGCCGGCGGGGCGTGGGCCCATGCGGCGCGGTGGGCGAAGGAGCGGAGGCAGTTTGGCCGGGCGATCGCGGAGTTTCAGGCGATGCAGTTTCAGCTGGCGGAGATGGCGACTGAGATCGAGGGGGCGAGGCTGATGGTTTATAACGCAGCTCGGCTGAAGGACGCGGGGGCGCCGTTTTTGAAGGAGGCGGCGATGTGCAAGTACGTGAGCTCGGAGGTGGCGGAGCGGGTGGCGAGCCGGGCGGTGGAGATCTACGGGGGGGCGGGGTTTGTGAAGGATTATCCGGTGGAGAAGCTGTATCGGGATGCGAAGATCGGCAAGATTTATGAGGGGACTTCGTTTATGCAGCTGCAGACGATTGCGAAGCTGGTGCTGGGGTAGGGGGGTGGAGGCGAGAAGGATTGCTTTACGGAATCCAGGTTGAGTGTGAGTGTGACAGCGGGTCTTTCGCGCGGCGGCGCTTTCGATGGGCTCAGGGTTGGGCGGATGCGTGTTTTTGGTCAGTTTTCAAGGGTCGGTTTCCGCGGTCGGGTGGGAGCTGTGGGTTCTCGGCTGTGATCTCGGGTCGAGAGAAAAGGGTTGTTGAGGGAGGCGGGGGTGGGGGTGGTGAGCGAGGCAGGGCTCGAACCTGCAACCATCAGCTTAGAAGGCTGATGCTCTATCCAATTGAGCTACTCGCCCGGAGGGGCTCCGGTGTTTATTTTAGCTGGAGCGGAGGAGGGCGAGGGGTCAGGTGGGGCTGAAGTCTTTGCCGCGGAGGAGGGGGACGAGGTCGCCGAGGGCGGCGGCCCAGGTTTGCCAGGCGGTTTCGGGGTCGGGGCCGGCGGCTTTGATGTAGAGGCTGAGGGCGAAGCCTTGCTGGGGGCCGTCGAGGTCGAGGAAGGCGGGTCGGATGATGCAGTCGAGCATGGTTTGGGGATGGTCGAGGGGGGTGACGCGGCGGGTGAGGCGGTCGAGGAGGAGCTCGTGCTGATGGAAGGAGGTGAAGATGCTGCGGTCGCGCCAGAGGAGGTCGATGTAGCTGGTGAAGCCGTGGGTGGCGGCTTCGGGGTCGAGGTCGAGTTCGAGTTGGAGGCGGGCGAGGTCGTCGGCGTGGGTGCCGGGGGTGAGGGGCCAGGCGTCGCATTTGGCGGTGAAGACGGGGGATCGGGGAGCGTTGAGGGCGCGGAGGGCCTGGAGCAGGGGTGGGTGGGCTTCGGCTTCGGGGATCTGGTGGAGGTCGTAGGGGTGCCGGCGGAGGTCGATGAAGTGGGGGGCGTGGGTGAGGTGAGTGGGATCGGTGGGGCGGGACTGGTCTGGGGGGTAGGGGTGGTCGGGGTACGACCAGGGGATGACGAGGACGGGATCGTCGGCGGAGCACTCGGCGGACCAGTCCAGGAGCATGTGTTCAGTGTAGAGGGTTAGGCGTGGGCGAGGAGAAAGCGGAGGGCGGTGTGTTCGGCCCAGTAGCCGTCGTATCCGGTGGGTGGGTGGGGGCGGGCGAGGAAGGCGCAGTGGCCGCCGTGGGCGGTTTCGGTGAGGGTGATGTGTGGGTTCTGGGCGACCGTGGCGCGGGTTTCGGGGGTGAGGCGGACGAAGGGGTCGTCGAGGGCGTGGAGGATGAGGGTGGCGACGCGGATCTGGTGGAGGACGCGAGCGGCGGCGGCGCGGTGGTAGTAGTCGGAGGCGCCCGTGAAGCCGGCGTAGAAGGCGGTGATCCGGTCGTCGAAGTCGCGAAGGGAGCGGATGTTTTGGGCGCGATCGAGGCTGAAGAGGTTGGGGAAGAGTTGGACTTTGCGGCGGAAGCGTTGGAGGAGGGCGCGGTTGAAGCGGCGTTCGTAGACGCGGTTGAAGCCGTGGTGGAGGGCGTCGGCGGAGGGGCCGAGGTCGACGGCGGGGGAGACGCCGATGACGGAGCGGAGTTCGGGCGGGGCCTGGGAGCCGAGTTCGCCGGCGAGCTTGAGGACGAGGTTGCCGCCCATGGAGTAGCCGATGAGGGAGACGGAGCGGAGGCGCTCGCGGCGGAGGAAGAAGTGGAGCGCGGCGAGGACGTCGGCGGAGAGGCCGGAGTGGTAGAGGGTGGGCGAGAGGTGTTCGGTGCCGCCGCAGTTGCGCATGTTCATGCGGATGACGTTGGCGCCGGAGTGGAAGAGTTTGTCGGCGTTGCCGAGGACGTACTGGGAGGAGGAGGAGCCTTCGAGGCCGTGGACGACGATGGCGGTGGGTCGGTCGGCGCGGTCTTGAAGTGGGTGCCAGTGGCAGTGGCAGAGGATTTGGGAGCTGATCTGGAGGTCGGTGGCGGGGGCGACTTCGACGAGGACGGCTTCGGGCGGGGGGAGGTGGTGAGGGCGGGGGAGGAGGTTGCCGGCGATGGTCTGGAGGTGGGGGTTCGCGAGGAAGCGGCGCGGCTGGAAGGTGGGGGCGTGGGCCTGGAGGTTGAGGAGGCTTCGCGGTGCAGCGGCGGGGGTCATGATGCGAGGTGGTTGAGGCGGTGGAGGAGGGTGACGGCGTTTTTGGGGCCCGTGGGCTGGTCTTCGTGCTTGAGGTAGATGTAGATCTCGCGGTGGGGGTGGGTTTGGCGGAGTTTGGAGAATTTGTGGGCGAGCGTTTGGAGTTCGGGCTCGGTGTAGCCGCCGGAGCGGCGGAGGCGGAAGGCGGTGTGGTGGGGGGCGGTGTGGAGTTCGGGGGTGCGGAGGTCGTCGGATTCGGCGATGCAATAGGCGGCGCCGTGATGGTGGAGGAGGTCGGCGATGCGGTCGGCGAACCAGGTGGGGTGGCGGAACTCGAAGCTGATGGGTGGGGCGGTGGGGGTGTGGAGGGCGGCCGTGTGGAGGAAGGCTTGGAGGCGGTCGGGGTCGGCCTGGAAGTTGGGCGGGAGCTGGAAGAGGACGAGGCCGAGTTTGCCGGCTTGGCGGACGGGCTCGAGGCTGGCGAGGAACTGGGTGACGGCGGCGTCGGTGTCGCGGAGACGGCTGAAGTGGGTGATGCGCTGGGGGGCTTTGAAGCTGAAGCGGAAGCCGGGTGGGGTGTCGGCGAGCCAGTTTTCGAGGGTGGCGATGGAGGGGAGGGTGCGAAAGGTGTAGTTGACTTCGACCGAGTTGAGTTGGGAGGAGAAGTAGGGGAGGAAGGATTTTTGGGGGAGGCCGGCGGGGTAGAAGCCGGGTTTCCAGGTGGGGTAGGCCCAGCCGGAGGTGCCGACGAAGAGGCCGGGCGGTGCGGCGGCGGGGGTTTCGGGGACGGCGGGCTTCGGGACGCGGGGCAAGGTCAGGCGCTCGACGCGTGGGGATCGGGGATGCTTTGGGGGATTTTTGGGGCGGCTAGTGGGTTTCGAACCCACGACATCCGCTGCCACAGAGCGGCGTTCTGCCACTGAACTATAGCCGCCACAATGAGGGTAATTGTAGCATCAGACTGAGTGTGGCTGGTGGTTTGAGGCTGGGCCGACGGGCTTGCGGGGTTTGGGTCCGGAGTGGAGGAGAACGATGGCTACTGTGGGTGAACCCGTAATTCTGCCACCGCGGACGAGGCTGTGGAGCAAGCCGTTCAGCGATGAGAATCTGGACATGCTGTCGCATATTCTGGACGACTTTTTGCGTATTCCGGGGACGAATATCCGGTTTGGCCTGGATGGTGTGATTGCGTTGATCCCCGGGGTGGGGGACCTGATGCAGGGGCTGGCTTCGACGATCATTATCGTGGCGGCGTGGGCGCGTGGGGTGCCGAATGTGACGGTGGCGCGGATGGTGGCGAATGTTGCGATCGAGGTGGTGGTGGGGGCGGTGCCGGTGCTGGGCGATATGTTCGACATTGCGTGGAAGGCGAATCGGCGGAACTATGCGTTGTTGACGGGGAGTCTCCAGCGGCCGGAGGAGCAGAGAAAGAAGAGCTGGGTGTTTTTTGCGGGTCTGGCGACGGTGTTGGTGGTGCTGCTGTTGTTGCCGCTGGTGTTGTTCAGCTGGCTGACGGCTCACTTTGTGCACTGGATGGGGCGGTGAGGGTTCGCAGGGCTGGGATAAGATGAAGTTTGAGTCGGGGCGTAGCGCAGTCTGGTAGCGCATCTGGTTTGGGACCAGAGGGTCGGGGGTTCGAATCCCTCCGCCCCGACCAT
>CAXSGC010000016.1:0-91207 GCA_964236945.1 uncultured Acidobacteriaceae bacterium
TCCCACCGATCCCGACGCCCCCGAGCCCCCCGCCCGCCGATCCTTCTTCGATCGCATGAAGTCCGCGGTCACCCGCACCCGCGAAAATCTCACCGAACAAATCTCCTCCGTCGTCGCCCTCACCCGCGAAGTCGACGAATCCACCATCGCCGCCCTCGAACCCATCCTCCTCGCCGCCGACCTCGGCGCCCCCACTACCGCGCTCGTCCTCGAAAACCTCCGCGCCCGCGCCCTCCGCACCGGCATCTCCTCCGGCGCCGAACTCAAAAACCTCCTCAAACTCGAACTCAAACAGATCCTCGACCGCGTCGCCAAACCCATCGAACACCCCCCCTCCCCGCCCGAAGTCATCCTCATGGTCGGCGTCAACGGCACCGGCAAAACCACCACCACCGGCAAACTCGCCTACCTCCTCTCCACCGGCCCCGACCGCCAAAAAGTCCTCCTCTGCGCCGCCGACACCTTCCGCGCCGCCGCCATCGAACAACTCGAAGCCTGGGCCGACCGATCCGACGTCCCCCTCATCAAAACCCGCCAGGGCGGAGACCCCTCCGCCGCCCTCTACGACAGCTGCGCCGCCGCCAAAGCCCGCGGCTCCGACGTCCTCATCGTCGACACCGCCGGCCGCCTCCACACCAAATCCGACCTCATGAAAGAACTCGAAAAAATGCGCCGCACCGCCGCCAAACTCGTCCCCGGCGCACCCCACCAGACCCTCCTCGTCATGGACGCCACCACCGGCCAGAACGGCCTCCAGCAAGCCCGCCTCTTCACCGAATCCGCCGAGGTCACCGGCATCGTCCTCACCAAACTCGACGGCACCGCCAAAGGCGGCATCGTCCTCGCCATCGCCACCGAACTCGGCCTCCCCGTCGTCTACGCCGGCATCGGCGAAAAAATCGAAGACCTCCTCCCCTTCAACCCCGCCACCTTCGTCGACACCCTCCTCGACTGACGCAAAACCGACCGAACCTCACCCCCGCTACTGCCCCCCGCGAAACCGCAGGTACCCCCACCGCTCCGGCACATGCATATCCACCAGCCCCTGCGGAGACCACACCCAGTTCTCCTCCCTCGCCTTCCCTTTCGTCCACTCCACCCGGCTGAAATTCACCCGCCAAACCGTCCCTTCCACCGGCCGCTCCACCGCCTGCCGCGACCCAAACGCCGTCAACGGATACGCAATCTCCACCGTCCACCCCCGGTCCCGATCCCGCGCATCGTTCAAGGTCCCCTCCACCCGCACCGCCGTCCGCAGCCCCGGGATCTCCCAGCGATTGTCCGCCCGCCCGCCCATCTTGTACGGCCGCTCCAGATAGAGGTCCCACCCCGTATTCAAGGCATTGATCTCAAACTCAAAGTAGCTCTCCGTCTCCGGCCGAGGCTTCACAAACACCTCAAAATCGTCATCGTGATAGATCACCGAGTCGTGCTCCCGCAGCGTCCCATGCACATCCGGCTCCTCCATCTCCGCCCCGATATACAGATACCGCTCGTCCCAAAGCATCTTCACCCGCGTCCGAAACCGCGGCGACGGCCGCCCTGCCCCCTCGATATCCACAAAATCCGACGTCCACGCCGCCCGCTTCCACGCCGCGTCATCCATCCGACCATCCACCCGGATCGGACGCTCCGTATACCGGCACTCATACGAAAGCTGCGCCGCCGCCGGGGCCGCAAAGCACAACAAGAGCCCACACCTCCAACCAAGACCCCGCATCCGCAGCCCTCCGCCCATCCACAAACGCTAACACCCCATCTCCCCTGTCAAACCGACCCTGACCCCTGACCACTCATAACTGATACTGACCACTCATAACTGATAACTGGGTAACTGATAACTGACAACTCATAACTGATAACTGACAACTCATAACTGATAACTGGTCAAAACCCATCCTCCATCCCGGACTCCGCGAGGATCGTTTCGGCCAGCTCCGCGTCAAAATTCCGCCTACAAGGCAAGCACACCTGTCAACCCAACCCACCCGCCAAACCACACACAACCCGTGACCACAAACCCGGGTGCCCCATCCTCCGCGACAGCTTCACCGTCGTGAAGGGTGCCACAAACCCGGGTGCCCCATCCTCCGCGACAGCTTCACCGTCGTGAAGGGTGGGGTATTCGCGCGACAACGCGCGAACCGCCTTTCCCACAAACCCTCTCCCCACCGCATCGAAAACAACCTGTCAACCCCACCCACCCCCCCAAACCACACACAACACAAGGCGGTCGGGTGCCCCATCCTCCGCGACAGCTTCACCGTCGTGAAGGGTGGGGTATTCGCGCGACAACGCGCGAACCGCCTTTCCCAAAAACCCTCTCCCCACCGCATCGAAACAACCTGTCAACCCCACCCACCCCCCAAACCACACACAACACAGCCCTTACGCGTGGCGCACCAACCCCCCACGGCAATCTAAACTAACTACAAGCAATCCCAGGTCCAGCCGACGGGCTCAGTTCCCCAGAAGTTGTACACGTGCCCGTAAGTTGGTGATTCTGGCTATTTTACGCACAAAGGTTTAAAGAATCAGCAACTTACAGACACCACCAAACCGTAAGTTGTTGATTCTGGCTATTTTACGCGCAACCCTTTTATTTAGAGCAGGTTACAGACACGATACCAGCGTAAGTGCAACATTCTAAACGATCGCCGCCAACACCCCCCCGGGGGAGGGGGGAGGGGGGTACCCCACCGGCAGGAGAGGAGAGAAAGCCATCATAGAGCTCGCACAACAAAAAGATCGCGACACACAATGGATGCGGCGAGCCCTCCGCCTCGCCGCACACACCTCCGCCCTCGCCAGCCCCAACCCCCAGGTCGGCTGCGTCCTCACCCGCGACAACGTCCTCCTCGCCGAAGGCGCCCACCTCTACCAGACCCGCGATCACGCCGAGATCGTCGCCCTCCAACAAGCCAGGAGCCTCGGCCGCAGCACCGTCGGCGCCACCGCCTACGTCACCCTCGAGCCCTGCGCCCACCACGGCCGCACACCGCCCTGCGCCGACGCCCTCATCGCCGCCCGCATCGCTCGCGCCGTCGTCGCCACCGTCGACCCCAACCCGCTCGTCAGCGGCCAAGGCCTCCAAAAACTCCGAGCCGCCGGCATCGCAGTCACCCTCGGCGTCGAACAACAGCCCGCCCGCGACCTCAACAACCCCTTCGCCTTCGCCATCCAGCACCGTCGCCCCTTCGTCACCCTCAAAGCCGCCCTCTCCGCCGACGAGAAGCTCGCCCCCGCCAACCAAACCCCCAACCAAACCCACTGGATCACCGGCCCAGCCGCCCGTGAGCACGTCCATCACCTCCGCCACGCGTCCGACGCCATCCTCACCGGCATCGGCACCGCCCTCGCCGACAACCCCTCCCTCACCGACCGCTCCGGTCTCCCGCGCCGCCGCCCCCTCCAGCGCATCCTCCTCGACACCCACCTCCGCATCCCCCTCACCTCCAACCTCGTCCAAACCGCGGACCCGAGCCAGCCAGACCTCTGGATCTTCTCCGGCCCCGAAACCGCGCCCGACCGACTCAACGCGCTCCAATCCCGAGGCATCCGCGTCACCACCGTCCCAGCCGACCCACACCTCAGCCTGCCCGCCATCCTCACCCACCTCCACGAGGCCCAGCTCACCAGCGTCCTCCTTGAAGCCGGCTCCAGCCTCAACGGAGCCTTCCTCGCCCACGACCTCGTCGACCAGCTCGTCCTCTTCTACGCCCCAACCGAGCTCGGCGAATCCGCCATCCCCTTCGCCCAAGGCATCGCATCTCCGTCGCTCCTCCACCCACAACTCATCCGCCCAACCCACCAAACCTTCGGCATGGACGCCTGCATCACCGGCCTCCTCCACGACCCCTGGAAACTGACCACTGACAACTGAAAACTGAACAAAAACACCGTTCCACTAAACTAACCCCATGTTCACCGGACTCGTCGAAACCACCGGAACCGTCCTCTCCGTCTCCCTCACCACCGGAGCAACCCGCATCACCGTCGCCGCGCCACAAACCCTCGCTGCCCGCCTCCACACCGGAGATTCAGTCGCCGTCAACGGCGTCTGCCTCACCGCCCTCGACCTCCAGCTCGCAACCGCACCGTCGCGCTTCTCCGCCGACTTAGCCGCCGAAACCATCGCCCGAACCACACTCTCGCGCCTCCAGCCCGGATCGACCGTCAACCTCGAGCTCCCCACACCCGCAGGCGCCCCGCTCGGCGGTCACGTCGTCCAGGGACACGTCGACGGCACCGCAACCCTCACCGCGCTCACCGCCCTCAACCCCCAATCGCCCCAAACCACCGACTGGAGACTCCACCTCAGCCTCCCCGAAGACCTCGCCCAAAACGTCATCCCGCAAGGCTCCATCACCGTCGAAGGCATCTCCCTCACCGTCGCCGCGCTCCGCCGCACACCGAACGGAGCCGAGGTCGAGATCGCCGTCATCCCACACACCTGGAACGCGACCAGCCTCCAGACCCTCCGGCCCGGCGATCCGGTCAACATCGAGACTGACGTCCTCGCCCGCTACGCCGCACAGCAGATCGCACCGCCGGAGCCCGAGTGGCTCACCACCAACTATCTCCTCGCCAACGGCTTCTAGCCCGAACGCTCCAAGCCGCAGCCCAAACTGTCAACCCAGATCGTCAGCCCAAACCGTCAACCCAGATCGTGCGCCGAGTCGCCGCCATTCACGTCATAGCAAGCGCCCGTCACCATCCCAGCCGCGTCGCTCGCCAGAAACACCGCCACCGGAGCCACCTGCTCGGGCGTCAGCCACGGAACCCCCATCGGCGTCTTCGGCAGCCGCGCTTTGACCGCCTGCTCCTCGCTCGGATGCTCCGGCGGATCTCCCGTCATCGTCTCCCCAACCGCCAGACTCCACCGCTTGTCGTTCCGCGTCATCGCCGTATCGATCAGGCCAGGTTCGATCGTGTTCACCGTAATCTTGTACTTGCCCAGCTCCAGCGCAGCCGACTTCATCAGACCGATAATCCCCCACTTCGACGCCGAGTACGACGCTCCATTCTTCGTCCCATATCGCCCTTGCATCGACGCGATAAACAGTATCCGACCGCCGCGTCCACCCTTCACCAGCACCGGCGCAAACGCCCGCAACGTGTTCGCCGACCCGTTCAGGTTGTTGTCGATCACATCGTGCCAGTGAGCGTCTTCCATCTCCAGCAGCGGCTTGAACGCCTGGATCCCCGCATTCGCCACCACGATGTCGATGCGCCCCAACGTCTGCTCCGCCTCGGCAGCTGCCGACCGCAAATCCGTAATATCCCGGATGTCGGCACGGATCGCGAGGAATGTACGACCATGCGCGCGCACCAGATCGCCCGTCTGCTCCAGATCCCCAGGCGTCGCCGCGATGTACTCGACCGTCGGCGACACGGTAGCGCTGATGTCGATGCCCACAATATCAGCCCCATTCGCCGCCATGTCCACCGCGATCGCCCGCCCAATCCCACGCGCCGCCCCTGTGATCACCGCCACCTTGCCCGTCAGCGGAGCGTTGTACACCTCGCCTGCCCACGTCTGCCCGTCCACCACGCGCTGCTCGTCCGCGCCCGCCTGCCCACCCTTCGGCCGCTGCCCAGCCTCGCCGCCACCCGTCCGTCCCGCTGTTCCCATGACTCACCCCTGGCCTTTTAAGAGATGCCACGCGGAAGCTAAGGTTCCACACCGCACAAAGAAAGAGCCACCTCTGTCTTGAGGTGGCTCTTTCCACGTCAATGCAGACGGTCTAGTTCGAACTCATGCTATGCAGAAACTCCTGATTGTTCCGGGTCTTCTCCAGACGACTCGTCAGCAGTTCCATGGCCTCGGTCGCCGACAACGGATTCAGGACCTTGCGCAAGATCCAGGTGCGCTGAAGCTCATCCTTCGGGATCAGCAACTCTTCCTTTCGCGTCCCGGAGCGCTGGATGTCGATCGCCGGGAACACGCGCTTGTCGACCAGCTTGCGATCCAGGATGACCTCCATGTTGCCGGTACCCTTGAACTCCTCAAAGATAACCTCATCCATCCGCGATCCCGTATCGACCAGCGCCGTCGCAATGATTGTCAGCGACCCGCCCTCCTCGATGTTGCGCGCGGCTCCGAAAAACCGCTTCGGACGTTGCAGCGCATTCGAGTCCACACCGCCTGAAAGCACCTTGCCGGATGGCGGCACAATCGTGTTGTACGCTCGCGCCAGACGCGTGATCGAGTCCAACAGAATCACCACATCGCGCTTGTGTTCGACCAGCCGCTTCGCCTTCTCGATCACCATCTCCGCAACCTGGACGTGCCGAGCAGCCGGCTCGTCAAAAGTCGACGAGATGACCTCGCCCTTCACCGACCTCTGCATGTCCGTAACCTCTTCCGGCCGCTCGTCGATCAAGAGAACGATCAGCACCACCTCCGGATGATTCGACGTGATCGAGTTCGCAATCGACTGCAAAAGCATCGTCTTGCCCGTCCGCGGTGGGGCCACGATCAAGCCGCGCTGCCCCTTGCCCACCGGCGTCAGCAGATCCATCACACGGCCAGAGATGTGCTCGCGCACCGTCTCCATCTTCACCCGCTCCTGCGCATACAGCGGTGTCAGATTGTCGAACAAGATCTTGTTCCGCGTCTCCTCGGGGCTCTCAAAGTTAATCGCTTCGATTTTGACCAGAGCAAAGTACTTTTCGCCCTCATGCGGAGGCCGGACGTTGCCGCTGATCGTATCCCCCGTCTTGAGATCGAATTTGCGGATCTGCGACGGCGAGACGTAAATATCATCCGGTCCCGGAAGATAGTTGTAATCCGGCGACCGGAGAAACCCATATCCGTCCGGCAAAATCTCGAGCACGCCTTCAGCGAAGATGTGACCTTCCTTTTCGCTCTGTGCCTGAAGGATCTTGAAGATCAGATCTTGCTTCCGCAAGCCGCTTGTACCGGCGATGTCAAGTCCGCGCGCGAGCTTACCTAGCTCCGCAATATTGTGCTCTTTAAGCTCAGAAATGGTCATATTTACCTGAAAGTGCCTAGGGGAGGGTGAGAACGAAGGAGGGGATCTACGTGAGGAAGGGGTCGTACCGAGAGGGCAGATAGATACGGAGAGTGTTTATTGCGGAGAGGATTCAGAAGCAGTAAAGAAAAAACAATAGGATGAAATGGAAGTAAATGAAGGCGAACAGAAATGCTGCATTGCAGAAACGCCCGCGCGTTAAGCTGCGCGGCGTTCCTGCAATTCTACCTTGGAAACTGGAACTTCGGAAGTGTCTTCCATCGGAACCGTATCCTTGAAGCGGTCGAGCACTTCGTTCGTTGTGTCCTGCAAACGCGTGTTCGGCTTGTGGAGCTTCCGCGTCGCCTTGGAAGCCAGTTGGCATAGCTCATACCGATTTGTGACGTGGGTAAGTGCTCCAAAAATAAGATCTGAGCGCATTTTCTCCTCTGCAATCTCTGAGGTCTTATACCCTTCATTCGGTATAGACTCTCGTTTCGTGTTTCTGAACAAGTGACTCGTTTTGCGAATACCGATGGCTATCGCACCCACAACTTAGACGCAAGAATTTACTCGGCGGTGCAAAATATGCCGCGCATTCTGCAGCCAACGTTGTCCAGAGCTTCAGCCAGCACTTCGAAGAACGCGGTCCGACAGATCGTGCACTGATCCCATACGCGCTTCACAACAGCCGCAAACTCCTCTGCAGACATGTAGCTCTCGCTCTTCCCTGTCCTGCAGCACATCCGATCCTTCAAAGATCATGCAGAGCTCGGCGGCATCTCTGAAGCTAAACCTCAAGACAGAACCGGTCAATACTTTTTTTGGAACTATCCGCCACGCGATCTCCCAGAAAACGGAAGCGAGCCACCCGCTCCGACCTCCAGCCCCTCCGATCTCAGGCCCAGTAACTCCGGTCCAGCGTTCGGTACTGAATCGCCTCCGCAATATGCTGCACACAAATCTCCGGCTCGCCCCCAAGATCCGCAATCGTTCGCGCCACCTTCAGGATCCGGTCATGCGCCCGCGCACTCAATCCCTGCTGCTGCATCGCCCGCTCCAGCAACCGCTCCGCGTCGGACGACAACTCGCAATACAAGCGAATCTGCTGCGTCGTCATCTGAGCATTCGCATACACCGCTCGCGACGCCGCCTTGGCCGATCCCCTGGTCCTCTCCTCGCCCGCCGAAAACCTCGCATGCTGCCGCTCCCGCGCCCGCAGCACACGATCGCGAATCTGCTCCGAACCCTCGATCGCCGAGCCCCCGCGAAGCTCCTTGTACTGCACCGCCGGAACCTCAATGTGAATATCGATCCGGTCCAACAACGGTCCGCTTACCTTGGACACATACCTCTGAATCATCGGCGGCGTACACATACAATCCCGGCTCTTGTCGTTGAAATACCCGCATGGGCACGGATTCATCGCCGCCGCCAACATAAAGCTCGCCGGGAAACTCAAGCTCATCGCCGCCCGCGAAATCGTCACCACGCCGTCCTCCAGCGGCTGCCGCAACACCTCCAGCACGTTGCGCGGAAACTCCGGCAGCTCGTCCAGAAACAGCAGACCGTTGTGCGCCAGCGACACCTCCCCCGGCCGCGGCACCATCCCTCCGCCGATCAGGCCCGCATCCGAGATCGTATGGTGCGGCGAACGGAACGGCCGCTGCGTCACCAGCCCCTGCTCGGCATCCAGAACTCCCGCCACCGAATGGATCTTCGTCGTCTCCAGCGCCTCCTCAAATCGCAGCGGCGCAAGGATCGACGGCAACCGCTTCGCCAACATCGTCTTGCCCGAGCCCGGCGGCCCAATCATCAGGATGTTGTGCCCACCCGCGGCCGCCACCTCCAACGCCCGCTTCGCCACATGCTGCCCGCGAACATCCTTGAAATCATGCGGAAAGTGCTGCATCGCCTCCAGCAGCTCCGTCGTCTTGACCTCGAGCGGCTTTGCTTCGGAGGCTCCGACCGCCATCCCGTTCAGCAGCTCCCGCACCTCCAACAGCGTCTTCACCGGGTAGACACTCACACCCGCAACCACCGCCGCCTCGCGCGCATTGCTGGCCGGAATCACCAGGTTGCGAATCCCGTGCGCTCGCGCCGCCACCGCAATCGGCAGCATTCCCTGCACCGCCCGCAGGCTCCCATCGAGACCCAACTCTCCCACCAGGACGAAGTCGCTCAGATCGGTCGCCTGCAAAGCCCCGTACGCCCCCAGAATGCCGATCGCAATCGACAGATCGAACCCCGATCCAACTTTTTTCAAATCCGCCGGCGCAAGGTTGATCGTGATCCGCGTCGGCGGAATATCAAACCCCGAGTTCCGGATCGCCGACCGCACCCGATCCCGGCTCTCCCGAACCGATGCATCCGGCAGCCCGACCGTGTGGAACTGCTCCTCCATCAGCTTCGCGCCCGAATAGTCCACCTCCACCTCGATAATGTGGGCATCGATCCCGTACACCGCCGCGCTGCGAGCCTTGAAAAGCATCTGCCTGCCTTCTCCCGCCCCGCCTTCACCTCGCCAGGACGCGTCCGTTTCCCGGCTGAGTCTAGCAACCGCCCGAGCACCCCAAAATCCAACAGAGGTGGCATACGTCCAGACACACGTCGCCGCCATGGCGATCCCGCGCCCCAGCCTCCGGCCTACAATCAGAAGTCGTGAACACCAGCCTGTTTGAACTCTTCAAGATCGGCATCGGACCTTCCAGCTCCCACACCGTCGGTCCCATGCGCGCCGCCCTCCGCTTTGTCCGCGATCTCCAGACCTCGCATCTGCTCGATCAAACCAGCCGCGTCGATGTCGACCTCTACGGCTCGCTCGCCCTCACCGGCGTCGGCCACGGCACCGATCGCGCGGTCCTGCTCGGTCTGCTCGGCGAAGCCCCCGACACGGTCGACCCCGACACGGTCGAGGCCAAACTCGCCGATGTGCGCGCAACCGGCGTCCTCAACCTCCTCGGCACCCACCCCGTCCCCTTCTCCGAACCCGACAATCTCCATCTCCGCCGCAAGGAGATGCACCCCGACCAGGGCACCCCCAATCACCCCAACGGCATGCGCTTCTCCGCCTCTGACAGCTCCGGCAAGCTCCTTGTCTCGGCGATCTTCTTCTCCGTCGGCGGCGGCTTCGTCGTCACCGCCGAACAATTCCGCTCAGGGACGAACGACTCGACGACACGACGCCTGCCCTACCCCTTCCGGAGCGCCGCCGATCTCCTCGACCTCGCGCACACTCACCAGATCTCGATAGCCGACCTGATGCTCGCGAACGAAGTCGCCCTCCTCGCCGACGCCGGCATCCCGCGCCCGCCGCTAGCTGCGCCCGCCTCAAACGCCTCGCCTCAAGACACCGTCCAACAAGGCATCCTCGCTCTCTGGGACGTGATGAAAGCGTGTGCCGACCGCGGCATGCACGCCGAAGGCATCCTCCCCGGCGGCCTCAACGTCCACCGCCGCGCCTCGCGCCTCGCCCAACGCCTCAACACCCACGGCCCCTCCGACCCCCTCGCCCCCATGGACTGGGTCACCGCCTACGCCATGGCCGTCAACGAAGAAAACGCCGGCGGCGGACGCGTCGTCACCGCACCCACCAACGGCGCCGCCGGCGTCATCCCCGCCATCGCCCACTACTACCTCCGCTTTATCGAGGGCGCCGACGTCGCCGGCCTCCTGCGCTTCTTTCTCACCGCCGCCGCCATCGGCATCCTCTACAAGGAAAACGCCTCCATCTCCGGCGCCGAAGTCGGCTGCCAGGGCGAAGTCGGCGTCGCCTGCTCCATGGCCGCCGGCGGCCTCGTCGCCGCACTCGGCGGTTCCAACGCGCAGATCGAGCACGCCGCCGAGATCGCCATGGAACACAACCTCGGCATGACCTGCGATCCCATCGGCGGACTCGTCCAGATCCCCTGCATCGAACGCAACGGCATGGGCGCCGTCAAGGCCATCAACGCCGCCCGCCTCGCCATCTACGAAACCGAAGGCCACAAACTTTCGCTCGATCAGGTCATCCAGACCATGTATCAGACCGGCCTCGACATGCAGTCGCGCTACAAAGAAACCTCACTCGCCGGCCTCGCCCTCAACGTCATCGAGTGCTGATCCGCTCCCCTCTGCACTCCCTCCCCTCCATCGCTCTCACGGCAAAGAAATGCACCTTCGTCCACAGCATCGAGCCTGCACCAAAAAAGATGCACAAGAATCTTCATTTTTTGCGATTTCCCTTGACACGTTTTTGCACCAAAACTATATCTTCGTTTAGCTGCAATGCTGTTCGTTGCGGTCTCGTCGTGACACCACAGGGAGAATAGAAAATGGCAACGAAGAAGGCAGCCGCAAAGACAGCAAAGACACCCGCCAAGAAATCCACCAAAAAGTAAATCTCAGCCTCGCAACACAACACAACAAACACAGCCTCACAGGGGAACGCTCACAAGCGTTCCCCTTGCTGCTTTAACGCCGCCGTGTGACAACGCTTTCCTCGCTGCGCTATAAACAAATCTGCTCTTGTCACGCCAGTCTTCCCGGAGAATCACGCTCATGTCCACCGCGGTCGCACCCAAGGGTCTCGAAGGTATCGTCGCCACCACCTCCTCCATCTGCTTCATCGACGGCGACGCCGGTGTCCTCTCCTACCGCGGCATCGACATCCACGAGCTCGCCACCCACTCCACCTTCGAAGAGACCACGTACCTCCTCTGGTTCGGCAGACTCCCTACGCCGACAGAGCTCGCCAGCTTCTCCCGCGAGCTCGCCGCCGCCCGCCAGATCCACCCGAAAATCCTCGACCTGCTCCACAGCGTCCCCATCTCCGCCTCCCCCATGGAAGTCCTCCGCACCGCCGTCTCTCTCCTCTCCATCTACGATCCCGACGAAGCCGACAGCTCGCACGACGCAAACGTCCGCAAAAGCTTCCGCCTCACCGCCCAGATCCCCATGATCGTCGCCCTCTTCGACCGCGTCCGCAAATCCAGGCCCATCGTCGAGGCCGACCGGGAACTCTCGCACGCCGCCAACTTCCTCTTCATGCTCAACGGCGAAAAACCTTCACCCATCGCCACCCGCGCCTTCGACGTCGCCCTCATCCTCCACGCCGACCACGAGTTCAACGCCAGCACCTTCGCCGCGCGCGTCATCGCCGCCACGCTCTCCGATCTGCACTCCGCCATCACCGGAGCCATCGGCGCTCTCAAAGGACCGCTCCACGGCGGCGCCAACGAAGCCACCATGAAGCTCCTCTTCTCCATCGAAAAGTCCGGGGAGGACCCCGTCGAAGTCGTCCGGAAAATGTTCGCCGAGAAGAAAAAAATCTCCGGCTTCGGCCACCGCGTCTACCACACCGAAGATCCCCGAGCCACGCACCTCCGTCGCATGTCCGAAGACCTCGGACGATCCGCCGGCAACACCCGCTGGTTCGACATGTCTCGCCAGATCGAAATCTTCGTCAAGGAACAAAAGAAACTCAACGCCAACGTCGACTTCTACTCCGCCTCCACTTACACCACGCTCGGCATCGACATCGACCTCTTCACCCCCATCTTCGCCGTCAGCCGCATCTCCGGTTGGGCCGCCCATGTCATCGAACAGCACGACGACAACCGCCTCATCCGCCCCCGCGCCGACTACCTCGGCCCCCAGTACCCCGCCCCGTACGTCCCTATCAACCAGCGCTAATCGAAACAGAAGACAGAAAACAAAAGCGAGAACAGGAGCGAAGCCCGATCTCCTGTCCTCGCTTCCCCGTTCTCGCCTCTCCCTATTTGCTTCCCGGCGGCAACACCCCATTCATCCGCAGATACTCCACCATCTGCCCATAGTGATCAAACCCATGCGCCGCCACAAACGCCGCCACCTCCACTCGCGTATGCAGACCATCCGCGCCCTGAATCGACTCAAATGCATTCGCCGGCGTAATCGTCGCCACCGCCTTATGCACAAATGCGAACGAGTCAGCCAACGCCTTCAGGCAGTCCTCCTTCGACGTCATCTTCCCGAGCGCCTTCATATCCACATCCGGCTTCGTCCCGCTCACTGTCATCGCGAAGTAGAAGTTCGCCGATACGATATGCGTCACCTCGCTGGCAAACGTCCGCACCCCGTCGAACTTCGCTGACTTGTCCGTAAACGCCGCCGCGCTCGGCGCAAAGCTGTACTTCTCGGCCGGCATCGCCTTGGCCGCGCCCGTCACCTCGTGCTCAAACATCGTCAGCATCTCGTCCATCGCCTTCGCCGGCGAAATCATCACACCCGTCTCCGGCCGGTTCGCCGGATCCGATGTCTGCGCCCGAACCCCCGTCACACAACACATCCCTAAAGCCAACACGCCTAAACTGAACTTCACCTTCATCACCGTCTCCTCGCGATCCAAAAAGATCGCCCCAGCCTAACAGAACCCCCCACCCGCCTGACCGACCACTGAAAACCGGCAACTGAAAACTGAACAGAAAGATCGCGCCTTACCTCATCAAGCCAGCCCAAGTAAACTATCCTCATGTCCCGCATCTACATGGACGCGAACGCCACCACCCCAGTCCTCCCCGAAGTCCTCGCCGCCATGGCGCCCTTCTGGAACGACCGCTTCGGCAACGCCTCCTCCGTCCATCAAGGCGGTCAACGCGCTCGCGCCGCCGTCGAGAACGCCCGCAAATCCGTCGCCAACCTCCTCTCCGCGCATCCCTCCGAGATCGTCTTCACCTCCGGCGGCACCGAAGGCGACAATCTCGCGCTCGCGGGCGTCCTCGAAGCGGCCCCCGCCGCTCCCGCACACCTCATCACCTCGTCCATCGAACACCACGCCGTCCTCCACGCCGCCGAAGCCCTCGGCAAACGCCGCGGCGCAGAGATCACTCTCACCGTGCTCCCGTGCGACTCCGACGGCCTCGTCCAACCGCAAACCCTCAGCGCCGCGCTCCGGCCCAACACCCGCCTGGTCTCCATCATGCTCGCCAACAACGAGACCGGCGCCCTCCAGCCCATTGCCGAACTCGCCCGCATCACCCACGCCACCGGGGCCCTCTTCCATACCGACGCCGTGGCCGCCGCCGGCAAGCTCCCGGTCGACGTCAACGCCCTCGGCTGCGATCTGCTCACCCTCTCCGGACACAAAATGCACGCGCCTCAAGGCGTCGGGGCCCTCTTCGTCCGTCGCGGAACCCCGCTCACCCCCATGCTCCACGGCGGCACCCACGAGCGTCAGCGCCGCGCCGGCACCGAGAACCTCCCCGGCATCGTCGGCCTCGGCCACGCCGCCGATCTCGCCCGGCAATGGCTCGCCACCGATGGCCCTGCTCATCTTTGCAATCTCCGCAACCAGCTCGAAGACCGTCTGCTCGCCACCGTGGAGGCCTGCGGCATCAACGGCCCGCGCCCTCACCGCGCCCCCAACACCACAAACCTCTCCTTCGATCACGTCGACTCCGAGTCCCTCGTCATCTCGCTCGACCTCGCCGGTCTCGCCGCCTCCGGTGGCTCCGCCTGTCAGTCCGGCGCCACCGAGCCCTCGCACGTCCTCACCGCCATGGGCCTCCCGCACGCCCGCGCACGCTCCTCCATCCGCCTCTCGCTCACCCGCCACACCACCGACGCCGAGATCGCCGAAGCCGTCCGGCTCATCGCCTCCGCTGTCGCCCGCCTCCGCTCCCTCTCCCCGGCCTGGCGCACCGCCCACCCCACACCTCCGTCCGCGTAACCGGAACTAATCCCACCCACATACCTCCGCATCCAACCACCGATGAGCTCCCCACCCCTCGCCGATCCCACCGACCTGCCCTCAACCAGCCCAAAACAAACGCTCCAGGCCGTCGTCGAAACCCCGCGCGGCAGCCGCAACAAGTACGCCTACGACCACGATCTGCACACCCTTGTGCTCAAAAAAGTCCTTCCCCCAGGCCTCTTCTTTCCCTTTGACTTCGGCTTCTTCCCCTCCACCCTCGCCCCCGACGGCGACCCCATCGACTACCGATCGTCACCCAGAACAGCCTGCGCCACTTCTTCGAGACCTATCCCACCCTGCTCTCGGAAAAGACCTACAACGTCCTCAGCATCACCGGCCCCCAAACCGCGATCCGTCTGCTCCAACAGGCGCAACAACGGCTTCATGGAGAACGCTCTTAGTCTAAGCTGGCCGATCGCCCCTAAACAGACCAGCCGACGTTACAAATACCAGGGAATATTTACAACAACAATCCGCGGATTTCCCCGCAAGAGCAGTAACAGCTTCAACAGCTGCACCCTCTGCCCGTGCAGCAAATTCTCGTACCAATGATTTACCACCATCTCCGGCAGCAGCACCGCTACTTTGCGCCCAGGATTTTCCGTCTCCAGCTTCAGGATGTAATCCATCAGCGGCGAAATGATGTACCGAAAGCTCGAGTCGATCGTCACCAGCTCCGGCTCCTGCAGCTTCTCTCGCCGCAGCGGCCGGAGAATGTACTCCTCCCACAACGTATCGAGCCCGCTGTCGCCCTCCGTATCGTCCGAATGAATATGCACGACCTTGATCTCTTTCGATAACAGAAGACCAAACCGCAGGGCCTTCTCCGTAATCTTGTCCCATCGCGCCATCGGGATCACGACCAGCGGCGACTGCAAGTTCTTGAGGCTCAGCTCCGACTGATCGCACATCTCCTCATTCACCCGCGTATAGTGCTTCTTCACCGCCGCCATCATCCAGATCAGCGATGGCACCAGAATCACCGTCACCCAGGCGCCCGCCCGAAACTTTGCAATCACCACCACAATCAGCGTCAGCCCCGTCGCGATCGCGCCAAACCCGTTCACAAACATATGCCAGGTCCGCCCAGGATGTGCCGGCGACTTTCGCCAATGCACCACCATCCCCGCTTGACTGAGCGTAAAAGCCATAAACGCACCGATCGCATACAGCGGAATCAATCGGTCCGTTATGCCCCGAAACAGGATCAAAATCACCGCCGTAAACCCGGTCAGAGCGTAGATCCCATGCGAAAACAGGAGCCGCCGACCACGCAGGATAAACACATGCGGCAAGTAATCGTGCTGCGCAATCGCCCGCACCAGCCGCGGAAAATCTGCAAACGCCGTATTCGCGCTCAGGGCCAGCGCCAGCAACACGCTCCCCATCGTCAGGTAATAAAACCAACCCCGCCCAAACACCGCCGTCACCAGCAAACTCAGCAGGCTCTGAAAGTGCGGCGAACTCGGCTCCATCGGCATGATTTGGTACTTCTTCGCCAGCCATGTGATCCCAAACAAAAGCACCATCAGGATCCCAATAATCACCGTCAGCGTCCGCTGCGCGTTCTTGGCGCGCGGCTCGCCAAACGCCATCACCCCGTTGGATACCGCTTCCACCCCCGTCATCGCAGCGCATCCACTCGAGAACGCCTTCATCAGGAGCCAGATGCCCAGATACTTCACGGTTTGCGGCACCGCATGAGGCATCGTCCCTACCGGCACCGGATGCCCACCGGCAGCAAACGTCTTGAATGCCCCAACCCCGATCAACGTCAGGAGTGTTCCCACAAACAAAAACGTCGGCAGAATAAACGCCTTCCCGGTGTCCTTCACGCCCCGCATATTCACAATCGCCAGAATCACCAGGATCACCAGACACATCGGAAGCGTGTACGGCAACAGCTTCGAATCCGCCGACGTCAACGCCTCCACACCCGCCGAAATCCCCACCGCCGCCGTCAGGATGTAATCGATCATCAGCGCCGCCGCCGCCAGCAATCCCGCGCCGTTCCCCAGGTTCTCGGTCGCCACCGTATACGACCCGCCGCCATTAGAATACGCCGCAATCGTCTGCCGATAACTGAAATACACAATGCCCAGAAGCACCAGGATCGACGAGATGATCGGCAGGGCATAGTGGAGACCCCCAGCCACTCCCAGCGGAATCAACAGCGTGATCGCCGCCTCCGGACCGTACGCCGCGCTCGTCAGACCGTCCAGCCCGAAGATCGGTATACCCGCCGCAACACCAATATGCTCGGCACGCTCTTCACTTGACTTGAGCGGCTTCCCTATAAGCAGATCACTGATAGACATATACAGCTAAGAATGCCACAGCTCAGGTCGGGGCCGTCCAAAACGATGCACAAGGTATCCCGTCCGGTGCACAATATAATCTCCGGAGACGGCCGGGGACCACACCGCTCCCCCATCTCGCCACCTCAGGCAGGCGACTCCGACCTCTTCCGAACGCCACCGCACCCTCCCTGGCGTAGCGAACCGACCCATCAGCCCCTCATCGCCCCTCATCGCTCAAAACCCGCATCTATCCATCGAGGTCACTCCCCCGCTCATGCTCTTCCCGAAACCCCGTACCTTCGCTCTCTCGGCCCCGCTCCTCCTCTCCACCGCCCTCCTCTCCGCCCAGGCAGTTCCAATCCAGAAACTCCCGATCCAGATCACCGCCGACCTCTCCGACGCCCCACGCCGCCTCTACCACGCCGAGATCGACCTCCCCGTTAGCCCCGGCCCGCTCACCCTCACAACACCCGAGTGGATCCCCGGCAACCACCGCCCCACCGGTCCCGTCGACGACATCACCGGCATCGTCTTCACCGCAAACGGCCCCGCAGGTCAGAGCCAGACCCTCCCCTGGCGCCGCGACGACGTCAACCTCTACGAGTTCCACGTCGACATCCCCCGAGGCGTCACCTCCCTCCACGCCCACCTCGACTGCATCGTCACCTCTCGCGTCACCGACAAGATGGCCGTCCTCGAGTGGGAAAAGCTCCTCCTCTACCCCGCCCACGTCCCCGTCAAAGACATCCCCATCCAGCCCTCCGTTACCGTTCCCACCGGCTGGGGCATCGGCACCGCCCTCGCTCCCATCAGCCCGTACGACCCCCAACACCCCGCCGGCGGCACCACCCACTACGCCCCCACCAACGTCGAGCAGCTCGAAGACTCCCCCGTCATCGCCGGCCAGTACTTCCATGAGTACGCTCTCGCCCCTGAGGTCAAGCCCCCCCACTTCATCGACGTCGTCGCCGACTCCCCAGAAGACTCGCAACTCCGCCCCGCCCTGCTCGCCGAGATCTCCAACCTCGTCCGCGAGGCCGGCGCCATGTACACCTCGCACCACTACAACCAGTACCACTTCCTTCTCACCCTCTCCGACGTCGCCGGCGGCGAAGGTCTCGAGCACGGCCAATCCTCCGACAACGGCATCGGCGAAAAGGGCTTCTCCGACGCAAAACACCAGCTCGCCGAATCGGACCTTCTCGCGCACGAGTTCACCCACTCCTGGAACGGCAAGTACCGCCGCCCCGTCGGCCTCTACCAGCCAGACTTCGCCACCGCCCAGCAAGGCGCCCTGCTCTGGGTCTACGAAGGCATGACCCAGTACCTCGGCAACGTCCTCGCCGCCCGCTCCGGCCTCAAAACCCAGGACCAGTACCGCGATATGCTCGCCATGTCCGCCGCCGAGCTCGACAACCGCCCCGGCCGCACCTGGCGCCCCACCGAAGACACCGCCATCGCGGCCAGCATCCTCCGCGAAAATGGCCCGGCCTGGTCCAACTGGCGGCGCGGCCAGGACTACTACCAGGAAGGCGAACTCCTCTGGCTCGACGTCGACACCCTTATCCGGCAAAAAACAAACGACAAAAAGTCCCTCAACGACTTCGAACGGATCTTCCTCGGCCGGGGTGGCGACACGGGTCCCCTGATCGTCACCTACACCCGCCAGGACCTCATTCACGATCTCAATCAGGTCCTGCCCTACGATTGGGCGCACTTCCTCCACGAGCGCATCGACGCCATCAACCCACGCGCCGACCTCGCCGGCATCGAACGCGGCGGCTACCGCCTCGTCTACACCGACAAGCCCAACCCGTCCGAAAAGACCATGTCCGACGTCGGCACCCGCCGTTCCCGCCCCGTCAACGTCTGGTTCTCACTCGGCGTCAACATCTCCGCCGACGGTCTCATCCGCGACGTCCGATGGGGTTCCCCCGCCGACAAGGCTCACCTCGCTCCCGGCGAAAAGTTCCTCGCCATCAACGGCCAGGTCTTCACCGCGGACCTCCTCAAAGCCGCCGTGAAAAACAGCAAATCAGCGTCCGGACCCATCCACCTTACGCTCCAGTCCGACAGCTTCCTCACCACCGCCGACCTGGACTACCACGACGGTCCACGCTACCCCCGACTCGATCGCATCCCCGACACCCCCGACTACCTCGACAACATCACCAAACCCCTCACTACCCCCCAGGTCGTCGGTGAAAAGGACGACGACGGCGAATAATCGCTGAGCTTGCCCGAAAGAACCCCAGGAGCCGCGTTCTCGGGCTCCTGATTCTCTCCCATGTTTTTAGGTACCTTTGAGCTCTCTTGAACCAGTTTGGCGTACCAGTCTCACCCGCTCCGTATAATTAGAAAGATAGGAGATCGGGAAGATGGGCTGTGCTCTCGTCTGTTCTAGGCTAGCTAAACCCTTGAGATCCGGATCTAAGTCCAATCAATGGAAAATTTTGCAACAAAACGGGCGGGGGGGTGGGGGTACCGCCACGCAGCCGGATCGGCCCGCGGCATCCCGAGAAGCTTAGCTCAGGACGATCCAGTTAGCGCAGTCGAATCCGCCTACGCGCTTGGTACCGCGTGCGCTCGATCCGCAGCCTTCGACGTGTAGATCGCCGCATCGATGCCGAGCTTCGCCTGGTATCCGGCATGGACAGCCGCGATAAACGCGGGCGTTGCGGCGTCGGTCACAAGGTTGATCGTGCACCCACCGAAACCCCCACCCGTGAGCCGGGCGCCGTAGCATCCAGGCTGCTCGGAAGCCAGCTTCACCAGGAGATCGACCTCCGGGCAGCTGGCCTCGAAATCATCCCGGAAGCTCGCGTGCGCAGCATACATCAGAGCTCCGAAGCGGCTCAGATCGTGAGATCGAAACGCATCCACAGCCTCGAGCACACGGTTGTCCTCCGTAATCACGTGCCGGCACCGCCGCAGGACGTTCTCGGGCATCTCGGCCCCCCACCGGCCCAGGTCCTCCACGGTCGCGTCCCGAAGCGCCTTGATCTCGGGCCGATGCGATCGCAGAATCGCCGTGCCCTCCTCGATCTCGGCCCGCCGGGTGTTGTACGCGCCTGCCGCGACAGAGTGCTTCACCATCGAGTTGCAGATCACCATCTGGACCCCCGCCGGGATCGGGACCAGGTCATAATGGAGCGATCGGCAGTCCAGCATCAAAGCATCCCCCGCCGCCGCACAGGCAATCACAAACTGATCCATAATCCCGCTGTTCGCGCCGACAAAGCCGTTTTCAGCCTTCTGGCAGATCTGCGCCACACGTTCGCGGGGCAGGTCCGCCCCGGCCAGATGGAGCGCCGCCAACGCAGTCGCCACCTCGATCGACGCCGAGGAGGACAGACCCGCTCCCAGCGGAACGTTGCCCGTGATCGTCAGCGAGATCCCGCCAGGAAGTCCGATCCCGGCAGACTGCAGTGCCCACAGGGTGCCGATAGGATAATCGCTCCAGTGCCTCCGCTTACCCTGCATCGCCTCCTCCATGGTGTACGAGACCTGCTCGTCGAACTCCTCGGAGTGCGCGACAAAGCGACCGTCCGTCCGCGGGCTGACGGCGATCCGGGTCGAGAACTCGATCGCCGCCGGCATCACGAATCCGTCGCAGTAGTCGGTGTGCTCGCCGATCAGGTTGACCCGGCCAGGCGCGGCGAAAAGGGCGGCGCCGGTCTGGTACATCTGGCGATGAAGCTCTAAGAGGTCTGTATCGGTCATCATGGAGTGCACTTTCCGTTCCATCCAGCCTCCTGCGGCGAGGTCTGGAGATTGTTCCTGGCGTCTCCGAATGTAATTGAATACACTTCCGTGTGTCGCGGCGGGATCGCGCGAACGGAGGTGCGACGGTGGTAATGACGGGAATCGTGAGACGGCTCGGGTGGGTCCCGCTGGTATTTGCAGCAGTCAGTACGGTGGCATCGGCCCAAACCCCAGCAGGCGCCCCCCAGCCCGGCACTTCAGCCGCTGGATCTGCTGCCCATACATTGACGAACCCGCTCTTACCGAGCGGAGCGGATCCCTGGGTCATCTACCGCGACGGTTTCTTCTACTACATGAACTCCACCGGGCAAAACCTGACCATCTGGAAGACGCCGCGGATCGAGGATCTCGGGACCGCCGAGAAAAAAGTGGTTTGGAGCCCGCCCGAGACGGGACCCTACTCCCACGACATCTGGGCGCCCGAACTCCACTTCCTGCGAGACAAGTGGTACATCTACTTCGCCGCGGACGAGGGGTCGAACCAAACACACAGAATCTTCGTTCTCGAAAACCCGGCGGCCGATCCCACGACAGGCACATGGACGTTCAAAGGCAAGCTCGCCGACGCGACGGACCGGTGGGCCATCGATCCGACGATCCTCAAAGAGGGCAAGAAGCAATACGTGATCTGGTCAGGTTGGGAAGGCGCCGAGAACGGCGTCCAGGGAATCTACATCGCAGAGCTCGAAAACCCGTGGACGATTCGAGGAAAGCGGACCTTGCTTTCGCACTCCGATTACCCCTGGGAAAAGGTCGGCGATCTGCCCAGCGCGAATGATCCACGCGAACCGCTGCACGTCGACGTGAACGAAGGCCCGGAGATCCTGCAGCGTAACGGAAGGACATTTCTGGTCTATTCCGCCGACGGCTGCTGGACGGATTACTACGAGCTTGGGATGCTGACGCAGAAGCCCGGAAGTGACCCGTTGCAAGCGAGCTCGTGGACAAAGACGCCGACCCCCGTGTTCCGCGGGTCGCCGCGGCGTGGGGTGTACGCCCCTGGACACAATGCCTTTTTCCGCTCACCGGACGGGAAAGAGGATTGGATTCTGTATCACGCGAATCCCAGCCCAGGGCAAGGCTGCGACGGGCAAAGGTCGCCGCGCGCACAGCAGTTCTCCTGGAAGCCCGACGGCACGCCTGATTTCGGCGAGCCGGTAGCCGCCGGGAGCCCGGCGCCGCCGCCCTCCGGGGAAGCAGCACAGTAAGGCTTGGACTGCATCGAGAGGCGTAAAATCTTGGCTATGACGTGGATTCAAAGTGTGTCTGGGACTCTGTGCTTTTTTGCCGTTCTGGTTGGTTATAGGGGCCCCACATCGAGTGGTCAGACAGCGCCCGCGCCTCAGGCGCAGAAGCCAGAGGAAGGGTCGACGACCATGAGCGGATCGACCACCGGAGGAGCACACGCAGCGGTTTTGGATGCACAGCATCGGCCGATCACGGCCGGTGGCTTCGTCAAGGACGGACCTGTGGTGTTCCAGGATGTCGCCGACAAGGCGGGTCTTGCGAAATGGCAGCACAGGATGGGTACTCCCGAAAAGCACTACATTATCGAGACAGTAGGTTCCGGTGTAGGTCTGCTCGACTATGACAATGACGGTTGGCTGGATATCTATTTTGTCAACGGTTCGACCTATGAAGCTATGGCAGGAAAGGCCCCGGCGCCGCACGCTGCCCTGTTCCATAACAACCATGACGGCACCTTTACAGATGTAAGTGCCAAGGCTGGCGTGCAGAATGACCGTTGGGGCTTCGGAGTAGCAGTTGCCGACTACGACAACGATGGTTGGCCAGATATGTACGTCAGTAACTTCGGCAAGAACCGTCTTTATCACAATAATCATGATGGGACGTTTACGGATGTCGCGGAGAGGGCTGGTGTAACTCTGGGGAACTGGTCAACCGGGACGACGTGGGGCGACTACGACGGAGATGGTCGCCTGGATTTGTTTGTTCCGGGATATGTCCACTATGAGCAGGCGGCAATGCCCGGCCAGGGATCGCAAGCCGGCGAACGTCCCAAGGGTGCTCTTGCCGGGTGCCAGTTTCGAGGTGTGCAGGTCATGTGCGGACCGCGTGGGCTGCGTGGAGAGGGCGATCACTTATTCCATAACAACGGTGACGGGACCTTCACCGATGTGAGCGAAAAAACCGGCGTAAGTGATCACTCGACCTACTACGGCCTGGCTTCTTTGTTTATCGATGTCAACAACGACGGCAAGGTTGATCTTCTAGTTGCCGACGACTCTACACCGAACTACCTCTACATCAATAATGGCAACGGGACATTTGAAGATGCCAGCTTTGCCTCCGGCTATGCGCTGAATGAAAGTGGGCGCGAGACAGCTTCGATGGGCATCGCGGCGGGAGATTTTACTCACAATGGATTGATCGACCTATACAACACTACCTTCTCCGACGACTACAAACCGATGTATCGCAACGATGGAGATGGCAATTTTACAGACGTTAGTTATCAATTAGGAATCGCCGAACCTACTATTCCATTTCTAGGTTGGGGGACGAGCTTCTTCGACTATGACAATGACGGCTGGCTCGATCTGATGTCGGTCAACGGTCACGTGTACCCGGAGGTAGACAAGCTGGATTGGGGGACGACGTGGGCCCAGCGAGCGCTCTTATTCCACAACGATGCCGGTAAGTTGAAGTTAGTCGCTCCTGTGGAAGGGAGTGGTCTGGCGAAGCTGGCAGTCGCTCGAGGGTTGGCCTACGGTGACTTATTCAACGATGGAAAGATCGATGCTGTAGTAAGTAACCTGGATGGAACCCCGTCTCTGTTTCGCAACGTATCGGCGAGCGCAAACCACTGGATAGGAATAAAGCTCGTGGGTGGCCCGAAGAGCCCGCGGGACGCAGTAGGCGCGACGGTGTACCTGACGGCAAACGGTTTCAAACAGAGAGCAGACGTGGTGAGCGGTGGAAGCTTTGCATCTTCGCCGGATCAGCGGTTGCACTTCGGCTTAGGCAAAGCGGCAAAGATCGATACCTTGGAGGTTCACTGGCCGAGCGGCCTCAAGGAACGGGTTACTCTGCCCGGCATCGATTCCATCTACATCGTGATAGAAGGAAAAGGTACTGCTGTTGCGACATCCGCAGCCAAAATTGCAGTGAAATAAGTGGACTCGTGGCACGATCATTATCAGCGCAGAAGCAGAAGGTAGAACGCCATTGCCGCGCCGATAACTGCGAGCAGGATAGCCAGCACAACTGCATTGGTCGAGACGCGGCCAGCGATCCATGTACCTTCGCGCAGAGCACGCACTGTTGCTATATGGTGCAGCGTGGCGCTGATAATGACGATGACGCCAACCGCGACGAGGGCGACGCCGGAGTAAACGGAAATTCCTGTGCTGTGGATGGGTATATGGGACTGGCTTTCCCGCAGTTGACGAAGGAAAAGGCCGAAGCGGGCGACAGCGAATCCAACTCCAAGAAGTCCCAGTCCGGTGCGAATCCAGGCCAGAAAAGTGCGTTCCTCCGCGAAATAGATGCGTGGGTCGTCGGCGCCGTTGGGCATGGAAGCATTCTACGGGTTGCGGTGTCGCAAGACCGATCTGGAGGAAGACGAGTGGACTTACCACTTTTAGACTGCGCTACATGAGGCTCGTTTGAAGGCCTTCTAAATACTAGGAAAATCCTATTTGCCTTCGACCTTGTGCCAGGTTTTCTTAGAGAAGTGTTTGGTCTTGTGATATGCCTTTTTGGTGCCATGGCCTACATCTTCTCCAACAACCTTGGTGCCATGGCCTACGTCTTCTGCGCCAACCTTGGTGCCATGGCCTACGTCCTTCGCGGCATCCTTGGTGTCGGCGCCGGCATGTCTCATGGAAGACTTTGCGCCTGAGTCAGAATTCTGCGCAAAAGCCCTTGGCGAAATCGTGATGGTGAGCGCGGTTGCGAGTACGAAACCACCGAGTATCTGCAATTTCATTCCATCTCCTGAGTGGCAACAAAGCCCACTACTTCTGTAGGTTCGCCGATACGGGCAGCGAATGCAAGTGGCTGGCAGGTTTCACGGCTGGCCGGCGCGTACGGTGCTAAGGGTCGGGCGTGCGGTTTCTTTTGCGTCTCGTAGGGGCAGACGGATATACTTCGCGCCTGGACTGGGCTTTGACTGAGGTTCTTGGGGATGGCTTACTATTTGGCGATCGATGCCGGTGGGACGAAGACCCGATGCGCGCTCGCGGAGGAGCGCAGGGTTCTGGCGGAGGCGCAGTGCGGCAGTGTGAAGCTGATGCGTGTGGGTGAGGCGGAGGCGACCACACGAATTCTGGGTGTGCTGGCAGAGGTCTCGGCCCGGGCTGGGGTCGGCCTGCATTCGGTCCGAGGGACGTGTGTGGGCTTGGCGGGGCTCTCAATTGCCGCTGTGAGGAGCTGGGCGCAGAGGACGATCGGGCCGGTGGTCGGTGGGGAACTCTTGCTGTGCGGGGATGAAGAGATCGCTCTGGACGCGGCATTTCGCGGCGGCCCGGGGGTGCTGGTGGTGGCGGGGACAGGGTCGAACGTGGTGGGCCGGAGTGCGTCGGGAGAGATCGCTCGCGCGGGCGGATGGGGTTCGGCCGTGGGCGACGAAGGTTCGGGCCACTGGATCGGCGTGGAGGCGGTGCGACGAGGGCTCTGGGCCAGGGATCGCGGGGTCGGGAGTGAGTTGCTCTCGGCCGTCCAGAGGTATTGGGCGTTGGAAGACCTCCCGGATCTGGTGGCTCACGTGAATCGGCGGCCGGGGCCGGAGTTCTCCGAGCTGGTGCCGGTGGTGATGGGGGCAGCGGAGGCGGGCGACCCGGTTGCGGGGGAGGTGCTCCGGGCGGCCGGGCGTGAGCTGGCACGGCAGGTGCTGATAGCAGCCGAAAAGACTGGGGCGAGACGCGTGGCCTCTGCGGGAAGTGTGCTGGAGCATGTCGTCGCGGTGCGCCAGGCGATGGTGGACGCGCTCTGGGAACGTTCGCCCGCGACTGAGGTTCTCCCTGAACCCGTAAACCCGATCGACGGTGCGCTCTGGAGGGCGCGACGGATGGGCGTTATGGGCGAGCGAACGGAGGTTCCTGTCAGCATGGATCTGCCGATCGATGACCTCCCGCGCACTTACACCCTCTTGCCGCCGATGTAGGTGGCGACGAGCCGGCCGCCGACGTTGAACCGGTTCAAGTTCGCGGGCTCCCCCGGGGCAATGCGGGTCAGAGCATCCAGGCCAAGCATCCGGGCGGGGTTGTGGGAGGCAAGGCGGGTGGCGAGCGCAAGCGGCGCGCCCGTGAAGCTCCGGAGGTTGCTGACGGCCTGATCCATCGTGAGGACCGAGCCGGCGAGCGTCTCCGGATGGCCGGCGAGGCGGCAGGTGTCACCGGTCATCTCGACATCGAGACCGCCCAGCGTGTAGCGGCCGTCTCCCATGCCCGTGGCGGAGATGCTATCCGTGACGAGGATGGCGCGGTCTGGACCCTTGTGGCGGAGCCAAAGCCGGACAAGCTCGGGCCGAACGTGGATGCCGTCAGCGATGATTTCGGCGTAGATCTGTTCCTGATCGAGGACGGTGCCGAGCACGCCGGGTTCACGGTGGTCGAGCGCTCGCATGGCGTTGAAGGTATGGGTGGCGGAGGTCGCACCGGCTTCGATGGCGGCAAAGGTCTGGGCGGAGGTCGCGTCGGTGTGGCCCACGGAGACCCGAACGCCGGACGCCGTAGCATGGGCGATCAGGTCGACGGCGCCGGGGAGCTCGGGGGCGAGGGTGAGCAGGCGGATGTGGCCGCTCGACGCAACCTGAAAGCGATCGAAAAGCTCGACCGAGGCCGGCTGAAGGAGGTGCGCGGGATGGACGCCCCGCTTGCGGTGCGAAAGGAACGGGCCTTCGAGGTGGATGCCGATGGGCCGCGCGGCCCCAGGGGTCTCTGGCGCTTCGATCGCCGCGGCGAGAGCTTGGAGGCTGCGCAGAGTAGCGTCCACAGGAGCGGTGACGGTGGTCGGCAGAAAGTGGGCCACGCCCCGGGCGGCGAGGAAGCGGCTGACCGTGGTGAGCGCTCCGGGAGTCGCCTCCATCACGTCGTGGCCGGCGGCGCCGTGGGTGTGGATGTCGAGAAAGGCCGCAGTGAGCGTGTCGTCACTCTGCACGGAAGGGTCCGACGAGATATCGGCGATGCGGCCATCGTCTCCGATGGCCAAGACGGGAAATTCGATTTCGCCGATATCGGTGTGGAGGCGGCGTGCTGTAAGCGTGGTGAGAGGCATGCTGTTTTTCCTTAAGAAGCGTCACGATTCGCGACCAGACGAATGATACCCTCACCGAGAATGAATCTCCTCTTTGTCGGCGACGTGTTTGGGTCGGCCGGACGTCACATCGTCTCCGAGCATCTGGCTTCGGTCGTAGAGCAGAACGCGGTCGACCTCCTTGTGATCAACGGCGAAAACGCAGCCGGGGGCTTTGGCATCACGCCGCAGCTCGCCGAGGATCTGTTTGACCTGGGCGCGCATGTGATCACGACGGGCAACCACGTCTGGGACAAGCGCGAGATCTTTGAGTACATGGCCGTGCCGCCGGAGTCGCACGAGCGCCGCCGGCGGATCCTCAGACCGGCGAACTACGTGGCCAAGACGCCCGGTTTTGGACTCTATCAGGGAACCTTGCCCACGGGTGAGCGGTATGCGGTGATGAACCTGCAGGGGCGGGTGTTTATGTCGTCCTGCGACGATCCGTTTCGCAAGGCGGACGAGTTGCTGGCGCAGGTTGAGCGGGAGTCGGGGGCGAAGGTGATCCTGCTCGATGTGCATGCGGAGGCATCGAGCGAAAAGGTCGCGCTCGGGTGGTATCTGGACGGTCGGGTAACGGCGGTCCTGGGCACGCACACCCATATCCCGACTGCGGACGAGCGCATTCTTCCGAACGGCACGGCGTTTCAGACCGACGTCGGGATGTCGGGACCGTACGATTCAGTGATCGGCGTCGAGACGGAGCTGGCGCTGCACCGTTTTCTGACCGGCATGCCGGGAAAGTTTGAGGCCGCGCGCGGCAATCCGAAGATGTGCGCGACGCTGATCGGCTGTGACGGCGCAACAGGGCGAGCCAGCAGCATTCGACGAATGATGCTGGGCGAGTAGTCTGGGACGCCGCTTACCCTGTGCCGCCTACCAGGCGAGCCAGTCCGGAAGCGCGTTGCCGAGCCGCTGGAGAAGCTTTCGTCGTGGATTGCCGGGTTCCATCGCGGCATACGACGCGGAGACGAAAGATCCTCGGACGCCGCGAGCAGGCACTGCTGCGCCATTTGCGAGGAAGCTGACGTTCTGCCGCCGGGGCAGAGCCGCGACGTGTCGGAAGCCGCGCACGCGCTTGTACAAGGAGAGGGCCTCGTTCAGGGGAAGACCGTCCCCGGGATGGAAGGCCTCGCCGTGATGCGGTGCCGAGCCGCCGCCGTCGGTGAAGAGGGACCGCCAGCCGTGGGTCCTCGATCTTCCGGTGGAGATGCTCAGCAGCTGCAAGCCCGGTCGATGGAGTTGGACGGCAGCCTGAGAGGTGTGAGACTTCGACGGTGCGCCCATTCGCTGCGCGGAGCAAAGGTGCACGGCGGAAAGCAGAAGCAGCCCCAGAGGGAGAGATCGCAAAATCTGACCGAGGCGGCGCGAGAGACGGATACGAGGGAAAGAGATGCAGGCGAGGCAGGTGTTCATACGTAGATGGTCCGCCTCGCCCGAACCCCCCGCCATGCCACGAACAGGGTAGGCCGCGTGGCCTTGAGTGGGAGGCAGAAGCCGGCGTGTGGAAAAAGCCAGGGCGCCCAGGTGTGGGACGCCCTTTCTGGCTCGAAAGCAACCGCTGTGGATCTGCTTAGCGCCGGCGTACCGGTGCGTGGTGGACTGGAGCCTTGGGAGCGGCTCTGCTGGCCAGTTCGCCGTCGCTCATAACGATCATGACAGGGCCAGGATCGCCCGAGCTGCCGGTCGATCCGGAGGCTGCGGTTGTACCGGAGGTGGTCGAGGCCGCTCCGGTGGCGGAGGCGTCCGTGCTTCCAGTGGTGCTCGCAGCGGAGGTTCCGGAGGCCGAGCTCCCTGAGGTGCTTCCACCCATCGACACGCCGCCACGGGTGTAGGACTGGTAGATGCCGCTCAGCGTAATTTTCGAGCCGACGGACGGAGGCGTCTTGAGCGGCTCCTTCATGTTGAAGGTGAAATCGGCCGTCTTGGACTGCACGGCGTCGTCCGAGACCGCAACCTGGACGGCGTTGTCGGTCGCCGAGATCACAGTCGCGTCGGGGATCTTGACGTCCTTGCCCTTGATGGTGGCGAAGACCTTGTCGGCATCGGCCTGCGTTCCGTTCTGGAGGATGAACTCCTTGTCACTCAGCGCGAGGGTAGCGAGGTCGGAGGTCGAGGTGACGGTCTGATGCGCGATGTCCGAAGCCTTCGGTGCGGGGGTGATGGTGAAGCCGCTCGGCGGGTTGAGATTGGCTTTAGCAGCGGTCACGACGGCGTCGTAGCCCTCGGAGTTGCCGTGGTATCTCTTGTAGCAGTAGGTGGCCGTGGGGGTCATCTGCGACTTGTACGGCTCGGGCGCGTAGGCGACAAAACGGGTGACGTAGAAGGTGCAGTTGACATAGTCCGGGGAGGTGGACTGGAGGTAGGCGAGGCCGAGGAAGTAGGTGTCCTGGAGGACTGGCCCGGGCTGGGTGGTCGATTCGACCGGAACGCCGGCGAGCTCCTGCTTGAAGTTGGTGATCGCCGTCGTCGTGTCCTTCTTGTTCAGCGCGGCCGTGCCGATGGCGCTATAGAAGATGGGGTTGGCGCTCTGCTGGATCTTCTGAAAGTCGGCGTCGGACATGTCCTTGGGCTTGGTCGCCTGCAGGCCCTTCTGCGCGTACTCGGCGGCCTTGTCGAGCCCGGCCTGCTTGGCGGCGGGGTCGGTCAGCTGGTCCGCCTGGTTCTTGCGGAAGTATACCTCCAGCGTGAGGGCGCGGATATTGCCGGGATCGACCTGCAGGAGACGGTCCGCTGCGTCCAGGGTCTTCGCCGGGTCCGGGATGGAGCTGTACGCGACCATGAGCTGCTGGAGCACGCTCGACTTCACCGCAGATTGCGGGTACGCCGTCAGATAGGCTTCCAGCGCCTGGGCCTTTGCCGCCGGTGCGGTCTGCCCCATGGCGTTGTTGTAGGCCGTAGCCTCGGCCTGCGACATCTGCACCTCACCGGTCGCACCCGCCTGTTGACCGGCGCCCAGGCTGACCTGAGTTTGTGTCGGCGCGGCCTGCGCGTGGGGGGCGATGGCCGTCGCGGCCAGAAACGATGCAACACATACCTTGTTCATTCAACACTCCTCGGAAAGTTCTGCCGTTGCCCTTAGTTCAGTTTCGCTGGCGTGGCCACCTGCTGGCATCGCAGACAGGGACATCATAGAGCATTCCTTGCCCAAGGTTCTCGGTTCCCGGTTGAGCGAACGAAACCATCGTGCACACCTCCGTTCCGCGTCCGCTAAATCCATGCGCGGAGAAGACCCATTGACTTGCAGGGCCGAGCTTTGCTTAGGGACAAGGCGAGCCGGCGTCCCGGGTCAGGGCTCCCGGCGCGAACGGAGGTAGCCCGGTGCCTCGTGCACGCCGACCCCAGATGTTGCGTCCCGGTCTTCTTATCCACAATACGAAGGGCCAGTATGTTGCTCCAGCCTCTCGTCGTGGGTAGCATTGTTATGTTCCGGGGGTTCGGCATTGATGAACCACTACCGGAACGGGAACGGAGCTCACGACAGGCATGCTCAAGCTCAAACGAGTGCAGATTCTTGGCTTCAAGTCCTTTGCCGACCGGACGGAGGTGTCGCTCTCCGGTGACGGCGTCGCTGCGATCGTCGGTCCGAACGGATGCGGGAAGTCGAATATCTCGGACGCGATCAGCTGGGTCTTGGGCGAGCAATCGGCCAAAAGTCTCCGCGGGATCAAAATGGAGGACGTGATCTTCGCCGGGACGCGGGACCGCAAGCCGACCGGCATGGCCGAGGTCTCGCTGACGCTGGTGGACCCTGAGGTGTACGACGGTGCGGATGGGCAGGCGGACGGTCCGGAGCTGGTGGTCGGCGGCAAGGTCCCGCGGGAGCGCCTCGACGCAGAAGATTGGGATGAGGCGCTCTTGCGGCAGAAGAATGCCGCCGAAACCGAGCTGGCCGTGGCGGAGGCGCAGCCCGGGACGGTAGTTGGCGGAGAGGGGCCGGGTGCGAGCGAGACCCGCGATGGCGGCGCCGCGGTCCCAGACGCGAACATAGGAGCCTTGGAACCGGAATCAGGATTGGATTCAGAGGCGAGTGAGAGTCCGGCGGCGGCGGCTCCCAACGTCGTTCTCAAGATTCGGCGGCGCAAATTTGGCCGGGCCCCGGTGCGCGCGGGCGAGATCACTGTCACGCGGCGGCTGTTTCGCTCGGGCGACTCCGAGTATCTCTTGAACGGAAAGATCTGCCGCCTGCGCGACATCCAGGACATCTTTCTCGGCACCGGTCTCGGCGGCGAAAGCTACGCGATCATCGGGCAGGAGCGCATCGGCCAACTCTTGAGTTCGAAGCCGCTCGACCGGCGATCGATCCTCGAGGAGGCTGCCGGCATCACGCGATTCAAGACCAAGAAGCGCCTGGCAGAGCTGCGGCTGGAGTCGGCGCGGCAGAACCTCTCACGCGTAAACGACATCTTCGACGAAGTGACGCGGCAGATGGGCATCTTGAAGCGGCAGGCGAACAAGGCCGAGCGCTACGGTGAGCTCCGCGACGATCTGCGCGGGCGTCTGCGTGTGGTGCTCAGCAGTCGCATGCGTCTTCTCCATGTCGAGCACGCGGAGCTTTCGGAGAAGATCGCCGGTCTGGCCGGGCAGATCGACAAGCGCGCGGCGGAGCTCGAATCGCTCGACGCGGAGCACACATCGGGCATGGCGGCCGGGTACGCTCTCGACGGGCAGATCCGGGCAGCCAATGCGCAGGCCAACGAGGGCGCGGTCGAGCTGGAGCGGATCTCGGCGCGTCTCGGATCGAACGCCGACCGGGTCGCGGAGCTCGAAAGCCGGCTCCTCGCGGGCGGCGACGATCTGCGGCACGCGGTCGAGCAGATCGCTCAGATGGAGGCCGAGGCGACCGGGCACAGGACATTTCTGGAGGGCGCCAACGCCGCCGCGGCCGAGGCGCGAGCGGCGGCTGGGGGCGAGCAGGGCCGGGCCCAGGAGGCAGGTCGGGCTCTGGCGACCGCCGAGGCCCGAGTGGAACAGATGCGGCGCGAGGCAGCCAGCGTCTTGCAGCGCGCCAACGCGCTTCGGCACGAGGTGGGGCAGGCGGAGGCGGCGCTCGCCGGGCTCGATCGCGAGTCGGAGCGGCTGATCGCGGAGTCAAAGACCGCGCATGAGGAGCTGGCCGCGCTTGGGCACGAGCGCGGCCAGGCAAAGCTGTCGTTTGAGTCCGTGACCGAACGCCTGACGCGGACGGAAGCCGAGATCGCCGAGTTGCGGATCGAGACGGAGGCGCGGCGGTCGGATGAGTCGGCGAGCAAACGCCGCGGGGACGTCTTGCGGGGCGAGGTTGCGACCCTGCGCGGCCGGCGCGGGTCGCTGGAAGCGCTGATCCACGACCACAGCTACTCGACCGACACGGTGCGGAGCTTGTTGAAGGCCGGAAGCAAGGGCACCCGCGAGGTGGCCGGGGAGCTTGTTCCCGTGGGCACGCTGGCCGATTTTCTCGAAGTGGACGGCCGTTTTGAGAACGTCGTCGACGAGTTCCTGCGCGACGAGCTGAACTACGTTGTCGTCCGGAGCTGGGCGGCAGCCGACGCCGGGATCCGGCTCTTGCAGAAAGACGTCAATGGCCGCGCGACCTTTCTGGTGCATGGCTCGGGCGAGGCGTCAGGGGAGGCTCAGGTTCGCGATGATCCTCCGCGCGAGAACCTCCGCGATGCCATTCCGCTTCTCGAATGCGTTCGTGTACTGGACGGGTTTGGGCCCACGATCCAGACCCTGGTGCCAAAGCTGCGCGACGGGTTTGTTGCGCCGGATGCGGCGGCGGCACAGCAGCTTGCGCTGGAGCATCCGCGGCTCTTTTTCCTGGCGCCGACCGGCGAGATCTATCGCAGCCTGACGGTGACGGCTGGGCGCACCCGCGCTCAAGGGCCGCTGGCGCTCAAGCGCGAGCTGGACGAGGTGCAGAAGCGCCTGGCGGCCGCGGAGGCCGATCTGGCCGGGACCGACGTCCACACAGCTTCGCTGGGGCGGACGATCGTCGAGTTGCAGGCGCGTCTTGAAGCTCAGAGCCAGGAGCGCCGCGGGCTGGAGCGGGAGAGTGCGAACTCGGGCGCGGCCTTGCGCCAGATGGCGTCCGAGACGGCACGCATCGAGCGCCGGCTGCAGGAGTGGCAGCTGACGACGGAGCGCAATCGGGACCAGCGAGACGCGAAGGCGGACCTGATCGACCGGCGACGTGGCGAAGCCGCCGCCCTCGACCAGCAGCATACGGAGCTGGAGCGGCAGATGCTGGACCTCGGCGGCGCGTTGGTTGAGCTGCGGTCCGAACGCGAGCAAAAGCAGCAGGCTGCGGCCGAAGCGGCGGCAGCTCTGGCGGGGCTCGAAGAACGGCGGCGCAATGCGCAGGCGAACGCGGATCAGACGACGCGTCTGCTCGGGGCGCAGCGCGGTCGAGCCGGGCAGATGGAGGCGCAGATGGCGTCGGCGCGGACAGAGAAGCTGCGTCGTGAAGAGGAGACCGTGGCGCTCGGAGAGCAGAGGGGCGTTGCTGCTGAGGCGCGGTCGATCGCGACCGCCGAGAGCGCGCGTCTGTCTGCCGAGGCCGCCGATCTGCGAGCAGAGCTCGGTGTACTCGATGGCCGTCTGCGCCATCTGCGGCATGAGACGGAGCAGATGCGCGAGACGCGGGCGGGTCTGGCTGCGCGTGTGGCGAAGCTCGGTTCCGACATCGAGCATCTCGATCAAACCTCGCGCAACGACCTCGGCGTCGAGCCGGCGGATCTGCGCGCCGATGCTGGCATTGCGCACATCCAAGGCGAGGCGCTGCTACACGAAGAGGAGCAGACCCGTGTGCTCAAAGGCAAGCTGGAGGCGATGGGTCCGGTCAACATGATGGCGCTTGAGGAGTACACGGAGACCACCGCGCGGCACGGGTTTCTCGAGACGCAGCGCAAGGATCTGCTCGATTCGATCGAGAACACGCAAAGCTCCATTCGGGAGATCGACGATGTTTCGCGGGTGAAGTTCGACGAGGCGTTCCGTATGATCAACGCGAACTTTTCGGAGACGTTTGCGAAGCTCTTCGGGGGCGGCCAGGCATCGATGCGGCTGACCGACCCGGAAAACACCTCAGAGTCCGGCATCGATATTCTGGCTTCGCCGCCGGGCAAAAAGCTGCAGAATATCCTCCTGCTTTCAGGCGGCGAAAAGGCGTTGACGGCGCTTTCGCTCCTGGTCGCGATCTTTCAGTTTCAGCCCGCGCCGTTTTGCGTTCTGGACGAGGTGGATGCGCCGCTCGACGAGACCAACGTGGGCCGGTTTGCGCGTCTGATCCACGAGATGAGCGCGACCACGCAGTTCGTTGTCATCACGCACTCCAAGCGCACGATGGCCGAGGCGGACGTGATCTACGGCGTCACGATGCAGGAGCCCGGCGTGTCGAAGATCGTGTCGGTGAACCTGTCGGCATCGCGCGAGAGGGACGCCGGGCAGAGCGGCCGTCGGCGCGCCGTGGCGTGACCGAGTAGGCAGGCGATCCTCTAAGCTGACAAAGATGCATGTGCCGATCACGCTGTTTGCGCTGGCCCTCCTGACTGTCGGGATGGTCTTGCTGCGTGCGCGGTGGGAGCGGATCTCATCCCGGCTTCAGGCCGCGATCGTGGGATCTGTCCTTGTCTTTTGCCTTCTCTGGGGCTTCAGCCATCTCTCGAAATGGGAGACCTCGTCGTTCTACGCCAACGCTCTGCTCAACTGGGCGCGGGTGGTTGGATGGGAGCTGCTCCTGATGCTGTTTTCGCTGCTTCGGCCGCGCTGGATCACAGTTCCTCTGGCCGTTCTGCTGCTCGTGCCGGTGCTGGGAGCGACGGTGCTTCTGCCGCTGACGGACGTCTTTGAGCGTCCCGCGATCCTGACGCGGACGCTGCCTGGCGGCTACGTCGTCGACACGAGGCTCGCTCACCAGGCGGATCCGGTTCGCATCCCGGAGGTCGAGGTGACGCTGTACCACCAGCCGCGGCTGTTGCCCATGCTGCGGCGCATCCGGCATATCACGAGCTTTACGGAGGCGCAGTGCAACACGCGCGCGACCTCGGCGGTGCCGGACGGAGCGGGGCGAAATTTGCTGATCCATTGTCCGGCGTGGCCGGACCGCGCGGCCGACGACCCGTGGGACGAGGTGGTGCCGCTGCCGTGACGGGAAGATGGTTGGTTCCGCCGGGGTACCCCCCACCCCCCTCTGGGGTATAGGGTAGAAGGTAACGTGATTAGAATCAGCAGCTTACGACCCTATGTTGCCGCCAAAATATTGATAACAAATGGCTTACGCGTAAAATAGCCAGAATCAACAACTTACGGGCGTCCGGGGAACATGTTCCGGGCACGTGCGTGGCCAACCGCGAAGTCGTCTCAATCAGGGTGAACGTGTGCGTTTCCGTCTGGAAACAGCTTTCCCTATCTCTAGTTTAGAGATAGGGACGCGATGTTGCGCCACGCGGATGTGCTTCGTTTGGAGGCGGTTGGAGGATGTTGTGGGTTGACACGGATCTGGACGCGACCGGGGATGGTACCGTTTTGGGGATGGTACCGTTTTCTTGATGGCTGAGCCGGGACAAGACGAGCTTTCGGTCGGTGCCTTGTTGGCGACCGATCTCGGACCGCTTCGGATGTCTGCGCGCGGCAAGGTGCGCGATGTGTATGAGGTGAGCGAGGGGCGGCTGCTATTTGTTGCGACGGACCGGATCTCGGCGTTTGACCACGTGCTGGGGAGCGGCATCCCGGACAAGGGCCGGATCTTGACGCAGACTTCCCTCTTCTGGTTCGACTACTTGCGAGGGCTTGTGCCGAATCACGTCGTTTCAGCGGACGTGGCACAGTACCCGCCGGAGCTTGAGGCGTTCGCCGGGCAGATACGCGGGCGGAGCATGCTGGTTCGGCGTTTGCGGATGTTTCCGGTGGAGTGCGTGGCTCGCGGGTATCTTTCCGGATCGGGGTGGAAGGACTACCAGGCGACGGGTGCGATCTGCGGTGTGGCGCTGCCGCCGGGGCTCTGCGAGTCGGACCGTCTCTCCGAGCCGATCTTTACGCCCGCGGCGAAGATCAACACCGGCGGCCACGACGAGAATATCGGGTTCGACGCTGTGGTGGCAGAGGTGGGCGGAGAGACGGCGGAGAATCTGCGGGCCTTGACCATGCGGATCTACCAGGCGGCCAGTGCGCACGCGGAGAGCAAGGGGCTGATCCTGTCGGACACAAAGTTCGAGTTCGGCGTGGAAGATCCCAGGCCGGAGCAGGCCGAAAAAGAGCAGGCCGAGCCAGAGCAAAGCAGGACAGAGCAAATCAGAGAAGAACAAAGCAGAACGGCTAGGCCGCAGATCGTGCTGGGCGATGAGGTCCTGACTCCGGACAGCTCGCGTTTCTGGCCGGCGGCGAGTTGGTCTCCCGGAGGCCCGCAGGCGTCGTTTGACAAGCAGTATGTGCGCGATTATCTCGAACGGATCGGCTGGAACAAGCAGGCGCCCGCACCGGCGCTGCCGGCAGAGGTGATCGAGCGAACGCGGGGGAAGTACATGGAGGCATTCACCTTGCTAACGGGTCGCGGCGCTTTGCCGGAGTAGACTCTGCCCTATACGCGGGAGCGGCCACAAGGCGTCAGACCGTTCGGCGCGCGAAATCTTGTATGCCTGCCCGTATCTCCGGTCCGCACCTATGAGCTTGCATCTTCTACATGCATCTGTCGACCGGGCGGCTTCGGCCTTCGGTGGGGCTCCGTCCTTCAGTGTCCAGAGCTTAGGCGTCTTCGACTGGCTGATCCTCGCGATGTTGGGATGGTCGACGGTGCGGGCCCTGTTTCGCGGTCTGATCCTGGAGCTCTTTCTCCTCGCCGGCCTGATCGCCGGCCTTGTCGTGGCGGGGTGGGAGTACGGTGCGCTTGCGGCAACCCTCCGGTCGTGGGCGCCTCTGCTGCCGATGGCGTCGGTTCTGGCCTTTGCTCTGCTGGCAATTGGGTCGATGCTTCTGTGCGGCTTTCTGGGCCGGGCGCTCCGTCGCGGTGCGGCGACCGTCGGCCTGGGAATCTTCGACCGGATCGCCGGGGCGGGCTTCGGTTTCGTGCGCGGATGTCTCCTGGGAGCTCTCCTGGTAACCGCCGCCGCCAGCTTCGCTCCGCTCCGGCCAGCCCTTCTGCACTCGCGTCTCGCACCCTATTTGCTTGCCGGACCGCATGCGGTATCCTCGGTTGTACCTCAGGACCTCCAAGAGCAGATCAGGGACAGTTTGGCCGCCGTCAAGCACACGGAGCCGCGCTGGATCAAACCCTCTCCGTAGAGCGACAATGAGACCCACGTCCTCCGGGACAGAGGACAAAAAGCGAGGATCTGCCCTTGAAGCGCGAACTGCACAACCTTGTCACCCAGATGCACAGCGCCGGCGTCCCGTACAACGAGGCTCTCCGCCAGTTCAAGCGGCGATACATCCTGGAGGTCCTGGCGCACCACAACGGAAATCAGTGCAAGGCTGCCGAGGAGCTGGGCATGCATCGCAACACCCTGAGCCGCACCCTCGCTGAGCTCGACATGAACACGGCGCAGATCCGCCAGGGCATGCGGCGGCCGCCGATGAGCGAACGCGGACGCGTGCAAAGTATCGCGAGTGCCCGATAGGGCGCTGTTTCGTCCAAGCAGAAGGCCAGCTGGACGTTGAGCTAACCGGCGTCGACCCGGCCGGCGTCATCGGGCGGCTTTCCCTGCTCCTCTGCTTGACCCTATGAAGATTTCCACTCTCCTGTTCTCCAATCTCCTGTTCTCCGCGATTGTGTTCTCTGCAGCAGCAGCGGCGGCGGGAGCGCAGAGCAACGTAACGGGTGTCGCGCCTGTATCTCGTCAGGACGCTGTCGCCGCGCGCGACGCCTACGTCCTGGGCGCGAAGTTGCTTAACCGCGGGGAGGTCGTCGGGGCGGAGCAACAGTTCACAAAGGCGCTCGCCCTGGACCCGACGAACCCCGATTACAGCAGGGCGGCTCTCCTGGCGCGTGAGCATCACCTGACGCTGCTGGTGCAGGAGGCCGGAAAGGAGCGGCTCCTGGGCCACGGCAGGGAGGCCGACAACCTCCTGGCGCAGGCGCGCGAGCTCGATCCCGAAAACAGCATCGTAACGCAGCACGGGCAGGCCGGCGCGGCGGCCTCCGCCAGGATGGTCATCGACGCGTCCGGCGATCGGTCGGGGCAGAACAGACCTGAGGCTTCGGCCGTCGTCGGCGCCATCGCCGGAAGCACCCGCCCGGTCTGGATGGAGGAGCCGCCGACGCTTGCCGGCCCCATCACGCTCGCTCCGGGCGCGAGCCGGCAAAGCTTCAACCTCCATGCCGACACGCAGAGCGTCGTTCGGCAGGTCTTTACGAGCTACGGGATCCGTCCGGTCTTTGACAGCTCCATCCCAGGGCAGGACGTTCGGTTTGCGCTCCAAGATACAACGTACGACGAGGCCGCGCCGATCCTGCTCGAGATGGCCAGTCTCTTTGCCGTTCCTCTGGACGCGCATAGCGTATTGATCGCAAAAGACACGCCCGTAAATCGGCAGCGCTTTGAGCGCCTGCTCGAAGAAACGGTCTATGTTCCCGGAATGACGCCGGACGAGATGCGAGTTCTCGGCGAGCTCTTGCGCAACGTCTTTGAGATCAAGCAGGTTTCCGTGCAGAGCACAGGCAACACCCTGCTGGTGCGCGCGCCGACCGAGACCCTCACCGCTGTAAACCGGACGCTGGCGGACCTGGTGGACAGCAACAACGAGGTCATGATCGAGCTCCGGCTGTTCTCGGTCGACCGCACGCGCGACCGCAACATCGGTCTCCAGCTGCCCCAGCAGTTTGGCGTTTACAGCGTCGGCAGCGCGGCCCAGCAGCTGGTTTCGGCCAACCAGACGCTGGTCAACCAGGCGATCGCTCAGGGTCTGATTCCGCCAAACGCCAGTACGATCACGATCGCTTTGTACCTGATTGGATCGGGTCTGGTGCCGAGTTCGCTCCTGACGAATACGCTCGGCTTCTTTGGCGGCGGCCTGACGCTGGCGGGCGTGACGGCGATCGGAACGACGTCGTTCAACCTGGCTCTGAACTCTTCCGACACAAAGGCGCTCGATGACGTGCAGATCCGCGTTGGCGACCGGCAGACGACCACGTTTCGCGCCGGCAGCCGATATCCGATCACCACCTCCACCTACACCAGCGGGTCGGCCGCGAACGCCTCATCGCTCGCCGGGGTCAGCATCAACGGCGTCAGCGCGTCGTCGCTCCTGAACCAGTACCTTGGGTCGAGGTCCACCTTCACCGTTCCACAGATTCAGTACGAGGATCTCGGTCTGACGCTGAAGGCCACGCCGAACGTCCAGCGATCCAACCGCGTGATCATGCATCTCGACCTGAAGATCGAGGCTCTGACCGGGGCTGCGCTCGACAATATCCCTGTGCTGGCCAGCCGGCAATTTGTCTCCGACATCACGGTCGCCGATGGCGAGACCGCCCTTATGACGAGCACGCTGACACGCTCCGAGACACGCGCTGTGAGCGGTGTTCCGGGGCTGGGCGAGTTGCCGGGCTTCAGCGACATCGCGGCGGACAAAAACACGGAGCGCGATACGGGCGAGCTCGTGCTCCTGGTGACGCCGCACATCATCCGGCACCGAACTGCGACAGGCTCTGGACCGCGCATCGCGTTCAACCGGGGTCAGGCTTCGCCGGAGTGAGGTTCAGGCTCAACCGGCAGCCAGACCGCAAACACGGTGCCATGCCGTTCGCCGCGGCGGGAACGAACCCGGATCTGACCGTCGTGCTTCTCAACGATCCCCTTGCTCACCCACAGGCCGAGCCCCGTTCCTGTCTGCTCCTTGCTGGTCTGGAACGGCTCGAACAGATGCCGCGCGATGTCGGGCCGAATGCCTTCGCCCGTATCGGCGACCGTGATCCGCACGCCCGGTCGGCCGGTCGTTCCGTCGATCTGCGGGCGCACCCGAACAGCGATCTGACCTCCCGGCTCCGTCGCCTCCATGGCATTGCGCACGAGGTTGTTGAGCACCTGCCGGATCTCCCCCTCAAGTCCACTCACGGCTGACGCGGGCCGAATGCGCCATCGAACATCGACGCTCCGCAACGAAAGGCGGCTCTGGTAGAGCCGAACGACCGCGTGTGCCAGATCGGCGAGATCGACTGGAGCGAGCCTGGTCTGATTGCGGTGAAACCGCAGCGTCTGCAGCGTGATCTCGGCTACCCGCATCAACTCGTCCTGCGCTGTGTTCGCGTAACCTCGCGCCTCTTCGAGTGAGGTTGCATGCTGCAGCAGATAAAGCAGGTTGGTGACCGCCTCGAGCGGGTTGTTGATCTCGTGCGCGATCGACGATGTGAGCTGTCCCACCGCGGCCAGCTTTTCGCTTCGTCGAAGCGCCTCCTCCTGCAAGCGCCGCTCCGTAATGTCGGTGTTGACGACGACGCCGCCGAGCAGCTTTTCCTTGAGGTAAATGGGAGCTCCGACGCTATGAACCCAGCGGCCGTTGCACTCCTGCGTCTCTTCAGAGGACTCTCCGTTGCGAGCACGCTCCATCGTCTGGAAGTGCGTCGGGAAGTCCGGTCCACTCATCCGCTGCGCCTGTCGATTGCACCGCACCTTGACCGGGTCTGTCTGGACGTAGACGCCGTGCGGAATACTTTCGATGACGGCGTCGAGCTCGGCCGTCCTCAGCTCCGCGAGCTGAGACGCGCCCTCCTGCTCGCTGGTCTCGTCGTCTTCGATCTCCGGGGTATCCATCGTTCGCGTCGCTTTCCGATGCTGTGCGCCAACTCGTTGTTTTGGATGCGGTTTGTCTCTGCGGAGTACCCGCCGACCTTCAGGGCGGCCAGACTGCGGGCATAGCCGTGCGACCCCGGCCGCGCCGCGTTGACCTCCTCCCCGGAGCGTCGCTATACTCGGAGAGGTTGAGCGGGAGTAGCTCAGTGGTAGAGTGCTTCCTTGCCAAGGAAGATGTCGCCGGTTCGACCCCGGTCTCCCGCTCCAATCCACTCCGGCAAGCAACCCAGGGGCGCGGTACCCAAGTGGTAAGGGAGAGGTCTGCAAAACCTTTATGCGTCGGTTCGATCCCGACCCGCGCCTCCATCTCCTCAACAACTTGGATACAGGATCAGGCACGCATTCCTGTTCGGGGCCAGGTACTTCCTGGCGTACCTTGTTGCTGCACCTAAGTAAGCATCACGCGTCCACACTTCTTTATCCGCTCGATGCTTTCGGAATGACGCACATCGTCTGCTCTACACTTTGCCGGGCTCGAAAAGCTCAAGCCTGGAGCCACGTTTTCAAGCTGCCGCCGCACTTACAGTGAGAGACATGAAGTCCGCGGCTCCAAAATTTACCGACCAGATCGAAGCGGCGCATCCGCTGGCCGCGGACCTCAAGAACCGCCGATGGATCTACGTCCCCTACGACCGCTTTACAGACCGAACCGGACCGCTCACTGAACAGTGCGCCGCTGACACCGGCATCGTCATCGTCGAGTCGACCGCGAAGATCCACCGCCGGCCGTATCACAAGAAGAAGCTCGTCCTGCTGATCGCGAACATGCGCCACTTCGCTCTGGAACAGGCGGCGCGCGGCGTCGGTGTGCTCTACCACTTTTCGCTGGGGAGCCACGGACAGGCTCTGCTCGATCTGCAGCGCGACCGTCAGCTGCCTCGGCTCACCGTGATGACGCCCGCCGAGCGCGAACTCCGTCTGGACCTGGCGGCATCGAAGCGCAACGGTCTTCAGATGGAAGAGGTCCTGGACACGACCTGGCTTTCGACTACCGCGGATTTCACCGGCGTGTACGGGCTCTACGAACCGGGCAAGAGCTACGTGATGGATCGCTTCTACCGGCGGCAGCGCGAGAAGACCGGCATCCTGATGACAGGCGGCCGGCCAGTTGGAGGACAATTTTCGTTCGATCCGGACAACCGCAAACCATACAGGGGCGAGGCGCCGATCCCGACACCGCCGAGCTTTGCTCCGGACGCGATTACCGAGGAGGTAATCGGCTACATCGGGACGACGTACCAGCATCACTTCGGCCAGATCGACGGCTTCGATCTGCCGACGACACAGGCCGACGCGGACTTCCACTGGAAGTTCGCGCTCACGCACCTGCTTCCGTTCTTTGGGCCGTTTGAGGACGCGATGCACGACGATCACCTCCAGATCTTTCACTCAAAGACGTCGGCGCTCGTCAACCTCGGCCGCCTGCTTCCGCTCGACCTCGTTCGGGATGTCGAGAAAGCAACCGACACAGGCACAATCCCGCTCGCCAGCGCGGAGGGCTTCATTCGCCAGCTGCTAGGGTGGCGCGAATTCATGCGTCACGTACATCAGCAGACGGACGGATATCGGCTGATTCCTGCGCCGCGCGAGCAGCCGCCGCGGCCGCAGGAGCGATCGCCCGATGCGGGCGACGCCCCGGACGCGTACACGAACGCGCAGTCCCGGACCGAGTTGCGGGGCGGCGGGCAGACGAACGTTCTCGTGAGCGGCGGTGCCGACCCGTACACCGGAGCGACGCCCTCTGCGCTCGGCGCCTCGCTTCCCCTCCCTGCCGTCTACTGGGGCGCAAAGTCGGACTTGTATTGCATGGACACCGTGGTCGCGCAGGTGATTCGCGAGGGCTGGTCGCACCACATCACCCGCCTGATGGTGCTGTCGAACCTCGCCGTTCTGTGCGGATTTTCGCCGCGTGAGCTGACGGACTGGTTCTGGTTCGCGTACGTCGATGCGTACGACTGGGTGGTCGAGCCGAATGTTCTCGGCATGAGCACCTACGCCGATGGCGGTGTGACGGCCACCAAGCCCTACGTCTCCGGTGCGGCGTACATCCACCGCATGTCGAACTTTTGCCCACGGTGCAAGTTCGACCCGAAGAAATCGGTCGGCCCGGGATCCTGCCCCTTCACGGCGCTCTATTGGACCTTTCTCGATCGCAACCAGAACGTGCTCGCAGACAACGTTCGCCTCGGGATGCAGTTCCGGACCCTGCGCAAAAAGCCCGCCGCCGAGATGGTCGAGCTGCGCGCGCGCGCCGACGAGGCCGTTGCGCATCTGCAATCGTTCGCTCGACCGGTGTACGGCGCCGACGCTGACGATGGGCCGTCTCGATCACCGAGCCCTCCGATGTTTGCCGAGGCTCCCACGTTTACGCTCGAGTGAGCGCCTCGATGCGGTCGCGCCACGCCGGCCAGAGCTCGATCAGATCCGCGCGCGAGCCGTCCTCGTAGTCGTCGAACTCAAAGCCTGGACTGACGGTGCATCCCAGCAGTGCCCATCTGCCGCCGCGCAAGAGCCGCGATCCCTGCCATACGTCGCGAGGGACAACCAGCTGCGGTCGCTCCCCGCGCGCGAGATCGGTCCCCAGAACGTCGACCCTGCCTTCTGGACTTCTACCCGCCACCAGCGGTCCGAGCTGCAGAAGTTCGACCGCATCTCCCGCGTAAAAGTGGAACACCTCGTCCGACCGCAGACGGTGCATCGCACTGTACGTGTCGGGCTCCAGCAGATAGTAGATCGCTGTGCCGGTGCGTCGGGCGCCGTTGTAGCGGGCGTCCCGAAACGCGGTCACCCCTAACGTCTCTGAAGCCTCATACGTCCGCACAAACCAACCGCCCTCGCGCGGATGCGGCGCCAGCCCAAGCAGCCTCTTTACCTCGTCTGCGTTCATTGATTGGCTCCCTGGACACGCGGTCGCGCGGGATTGCCCATCACCGTCAAGCCCTCGGCAACGTCTCGTGTGACAACGCTTCCCGCACCGATCACCGCATCCTGGCCGATCGTAACGCCGGGCAGAAGAATGGCGCCTCCGCCGATCCAGACATTGGGCCCGACCGTCACCGGCCGCCCATTCTCGAGCCCCTGGCGGCGCAACTCCGGGTCGCGCGGATGATCGGCGGCATAGATCTGCACACCGGGCCCGATCTGGCAGCCATCGCCGATCGTGATGCGGCACACATCCAGAAACACACAGTTGAAGTTCAGAAACACCTTCGCCCCGAACTCGAGGTTGTACCCGTAGTCGCAGAAGAACGGCGCCCGAATCGTCGTCTCGGCCCCGATGCCGCCGAACAGGCCCCACAGCGCCTCACGTGCACCATCTCGATTGAAGCGGAGCAACGCCGCCTCGGATCTCGTGCGATCGGCCAAAAGCTCCGCATCGGCCGCGTCATACAGCTCGCCGGCCAGCATCTTCTCCTTCTCGCTTCTCGTCATACCCGTCTCCATCGATCCCAGCCCCTCTCTTCACGTTATAGTGAACGGACCAACGCCAGATCTGCCCCGACCAAAGGTGCGTCCCTCTTTTATGCGCGCTCGCCTTGAGCAATACTTCCAGTTCGCCGAGCTCCGCACCACGTGGCGCACCGAGTTTCTCGCCGGCGTCACCACCTTCGTCACGATGGCTTACATCATCTTCGTCAATCCGGCGTTGCTCGCCAAGACCGGCATGCCGATCGCCGCGGTCACAGCGGCCACCTGCCTGTGCGCGGCCATCGGCTCCGTCCTCATGGGCGCCATCGCCCGGTACCCCATCGCACTCGCCCCTGGAATGGGCCTGAACGCGTACTTCACGTATACCGTCTGCCTGAAGATGCACGTGCCTTGGCAGACCGCGCTTGGCGCCGTGTTTCTGTCGGGCGTCATCTTTCTCCTGCTCACCTTTGGCGGCATTCGGCAGCTTCTGGTCGCGGCGATTCCGCAGGAGCTCCATGCCGCGGTCGCCGGCGGCGTCGGCCTGTTTATCGCGTTCATCGGCCTGATGGACTCGGGCATCATCGTTCGCGACCCCGCCACCGCCGTCGCACTCGGCAACCTCCATGCGCCGGCAACGCTGCTCGCCCTCTTCGGTCTGCTGCTGATCGCGACACTTCAGGTGCTGCGCGTGCAGGCGTCCATCCTCGTCGGCATCGCCGGCACGATGCTTACCGGCTTCATCTTCGGCCAGGTGCACTGGACGCCGACGCACTACCGCCTCTCCGATCTCGCGGCGACGGCGTTTCATCTCGATATTCCCGGCGCGCTTCATATCGGCGCCGCCGAGATCATCTTTATCTTCCTCTTTGTCGACCTGTTCGACAACATCGGAACGCTGCTCGCCGTGACGGGCCGCGCCGGCCTGATCCCAGCAAACAACCGCATTCCGCGGCTTTCGCGCATCTTGTTCGCCGACGCGACCGCCACCGTCGTTGGGTCGCTGGCCGGCACCAGCACCGTCTGCTCCTATATCGAGAGCTCCGCCGGGGTCGCCGCCGGGGGGCGCACCGGCATCACCGCCATCACGACGGGCCTCCTGTTTTTCGTGTCGCTCTTTGTCGCACCGATCGTTGGCGCGATCCCGACCGCCGCAACGGCGCCGGCGCTCATCATCGTCGGCGCCCTGATGCTCTCAACCATCGGCGACATAGCCTGGTCGGACCCCATCGTCGCCATCCCCGCCTTCCTCACGCTGGTCACGGTTCCTCTGACGTACTCGATCGCGACCGGCCTCTCGTTCGGCATCATCTCGCTGGCGGCGCTGCGCCTCTTCACCGGCCGGTTTCGCCGCCAGGACTGGCTCCTGTACGTGCTCGCTGCGCTGTTACTCGCGCGCTTCGTCTGGCTCCGGCAAACATAGCTCCCGTCCCTCACGGCCGCCGATACACAAAGCAGCCGGAGCTGCGGTATCGTCAGAGGCACATGAAAGCTCAACGCGCTTCTCTCTCGCGGATCAGAATGACCTCCTCTGCGCTTGTCCTTTTCTTGATTGTTCTCTCGGCCGTCGCAGCTGCGCAGCAGACCAACCGCGCCCTCCCCGCCCCACCGCCCGCGGACCCCGCAATGGCCGAGGTCGTCCGGCAACAGTACCTCCACGCCTGGAACTCGTACAAGCAGTACGCCTGGGGTCACGACGAGCTGAATCCGCTCAGCAAAAAGCCGCACGACTGGTACGGTCCGTCGCTCCACATGACCGAGATCGACGGCCTCGACACGATGCTTCTGATGGGTCTGAAGCAGCAGGCCGACGAGGCGCGCGCGGACCTCGACCACAACCTGAGCTTCGACCAGGACATCTCGGTCAAGAACTTCGAGATCGTCATTCGCTGCCTCGGCGGCCTCCTGAGCGCGTACGAGATGACCGACGATCCGCGCCTGCTTGTGCTCGCGGAGGATCTCGGCAAGCGCCTCCTGCCGGCGTTCAAGTCGCCGACCGGCATGCCGTACGAGTACGTCAACCTTCGTACCGGAGCGGTGCGCGGAGCGGAGACCAACCCGGCGGAGGTCGCGCTCCTGCCCGAGTTCGGAACACTCTCAAAGCTGACCGGCAAGCCCATCTACTACGACACCGCCAAGCGCGCGATGATGGAGATGTGGAAGCGCCGGTCGCCGATCGACCTCCTGGGCAGTGTCATCAACGTCGAAACCGGCAAATGGACCGACCCAACCGCGACCATCGGCAGCGGGACCGACTCGTATCTCGAGTACGCGCTCAAGGGATCGCTGCTGTTCGGCGACAAGGACATGGCCGCGATCTGGCAGGCCAGCATCGTCGCGATCAACAAATACCTGGCCGACGACGTCGCGAGCGGCTTCTGGTATGGGCAGGCGGACCTCAACACCGGCAAGCGCACGTCGCAGATGTACGGTTCGCTGGACGCGTACTTCGCCGCCGTGCTGGTGCTGCATGGCGACCTCCCACGCGCCGAGCGGCTGCAGCGCTCGAACTTTCAGATGTGGACACTCTACGGCATCGAGCCCGAGATGATGATGTACTCACCGTTGAAGTTGACCGACCCGGCCTACCATCTGCGGCCCGAGATCGTGGAATCGACCTACTACCTCTCTCACGTCACCGGCGACCCACTCTACCGGCAGATGGGCCGGATCTACGACGACTCGCTCGAACGCTGGTGCCGAACGCCCGCCGCCTACGCTGAGCTATCGGACGTCCGGACGAAGACACAGATCGACGATATGGAGAGCTTCTTCTTCGCCGAGACGCTGAAGTACCTGTACCTGCTCTACGCTCCCGCCGACACGGTCGACTGGAACAAGGTGGTGTTCAACACGGAGGCGCACCCGCTCCGGATCATGCGCTAGACTACTCGACTTGGTTCAGAGCCGCGGGTGGGCGAGAGCTCTACGGCACACCATCGAGATGGGCCTGAAACGCGATCATGGACTTCAGCGTCTCGTACGGAATGGCCGTGAGCGGCAAGAGGTGTCCGTTCACCGCGAGCAGAGGCGTCTGATCGACGCCCACATCGTCGCCCAGCTTGACCGACGCCGTCACCTGGTCGCGGATCCCCGGCGTCGCGGCACAGGCGTCAACCGACTTCGGCTCCAGGCCCGCCTTGGTGATCGCGTTGGCGAGCGTCTGGTCACCAATCTCCGGCGTCAGGCCCTCCTGCGTATCGTAGACGGCCTGCAGGTAGGTCCAGAACGCGGCAGGCTTGGCCTTGGCGACACACAGGCCGTCGGCGGCGGCCTTGAACGCGAAGGGATGGATCTCGGTCAGGGGAAAATTCTGGTACACCAACCGCGCGTTGGGAAAATCGCGCGCCAGTTGGTCCATCGTGCCCTGCGCGTCCTTGCAGTGCGGACACTGCATGTCGGCGAACTCGACCAGCATCAGCTGCTTGCCCGCCGCCCCTCGCGACGGTCCGTCCGCGCGCTCCTGGAGCTGAGCGCGCGCGTCGGCGAACGGCGTCGCCCCAAAGCTCACCACGCCGGAGTCGCCCGCGATCGCATGCTTTTGATCGGGCAGCACAAAAAAGGCCGTCGTCTGCACCTTGGCGTTGGGGCTCCGGTCGGTAACGAAGACGGTCACCTTGCTGACGCCCGCGGCTCGTGTGGTCTGAATCGCCTCCACGCGCCATAGACGGTTCGCGTCGTACGCCCAAAGCGCCCGCAAGAACGCGTCGACCGTCGCCACGGTCGGCGTCTGCGCGGTGAAGAACTTCGGATTCAGCGGCGGAAACGGATCGGCCGAGCTCGCCTGCGCGGGCGCCCCCGCCTGGGCCCCCGGCGCCGTCGCGGGCGTCGTTGCCCCACTGCCCGTCTGCGCGACACCTGCACCCACCGCCAACCACGTCACACTCGCGGCCAACGCCGCTAACATTTTCCCAAACACCTCTTTGCCCCTCCTCTGCTCTCTTCGTTGTGCGAGAGCGTTGTCGCTAAACTTCGACCTTCACCGCGATCGGAAATCGCCGCCCGTTGCCGAACGACTTCCGCGTGACCTTGAGAACGGGCGCGGCCTGCTGCCGTTTGTACTCGCTCCGTTCGACCAACTTCAGCACCGCGCGCACCTGCTCCACGTCGACACCCTGATCCGCGCTAATCTGCTCGGCCGAGCGGTACCGCTCCACATACGCCTCCAGGATCGGATCGAGCACATCGTACGGCGGCAGCGAGTCCGTGTCCTTCTGCCCTGGCCGCAGCTCGGCCGAAGGCGGCTTCGTCAGCGTCGATCGCGGAATCACCTCGCGCTCGCGATTGGCATACTCGCTCAGCCGGTAGACGCGCGTCTTCCACACATCGCCGATCACGGCCAGGCCGCCGACCATATCGCCGTAGAGCGTGCAGTAGCCGGTTGCCATCTCGCTTTTGTTGCCGGTCGTCAGCACCAGAGCTCCGGATTTGTTCGACATCGCCATCAGGAGGGCTCCGCGGATGCGCGCCTGCAGGTTCTCCTCGGCCAGGCCGAAGGGCGTTCCCAGGAACACCGGCCCGAGCACTTCCATGTACCCGGTGAAGACCTCATGGATGGCCAGCACCTCGAACCGGATGCCGAGATTTGCCGCCAGAGCGCGCGCGTCGTCGATCGATCCGGAGGAAGAAAACTCGCTCGGCATGCCGACGCCCATCACGTTCTCGGCACCCAGAGCGGCGACCGCGATCGAGGCGACCAGCGCCGAGTCGATGCCTCCACTCAGGCCGACGAGAGCCTTGCTGAAGCCGCACTTCTGCACATAATCCCGCGTTCCGAGCACCAGAGCGTCCCACGTCGCGGCGATCTCGGAACCCTCTGCATTGCCAGTCACCGGGGCGGCCTGGGCCGGAGCGCTCGCGTCCGTGTCGACCAGAACGAGGTCTTCAGCGAACGATTTCGCTTCGGCCAGCACGTGCCCGTCTGCAGAGACTGCGAGCGATGTTCCATCGAAGATCAGGCTGTCGTCGCCACCCACCTGGTTGACCAGAAACACCGACGCTTGGTGCCGCTGGGCGAGGGCGACGAGCATCTCGCGCCGCAACGTACGCTTCTCGCCCCAGAACGGCGAGGCCGAGATGTTGAGGAGAATGCGCGGCCGCCGGGCAAGCTCGGCCGGCTGTCGGTCCCACTCGGCCATTAGGCTCTCCACCGGGTCGAGCGTGTATCGCCGCCGCGGCCAGAAGCCCTTGTCGTTCCACATGTCCTCGCACACTGTAATCGCGAGCGGCTGACCGTCGAGAACCGCCAGGTTGTGCGCGTCGGCAGCCTCGAAATAACGCTGCTCATCGAAGACGTCGTAGAACGGCAGAAGCGTCTTCGCCTGAGTGGCGCAGATCTCCCCGCGCGCGAGCAGAACCGCCACGTTTTGCACACGCTTGCCCGCGTCGGCGCCGGTCGGCATCACCGAACCGCACAGAATCGCCGGCCGGCCACCGACGCCGGTCCACGCCTGGACCGCACAGACGGCGTCCTGAGCACGCGTGACAAAGGAATCCTTTTCGAGCAGATCGGCCGGCGGATATCCGCAGATCGACATCTCCGGAAACAGCACCAGGTCGGCCCCCAGCGCACCGGCGCGCTCGGCAAAGCTGAGGATCTTCCGCGTGTTTCCGGAAAAGTCCCCCACGGTTGGATTGATCTGGGCGAGTGCAATCTTCACAGGGTTCAGTCTAGACGTTTTGAGCAAATTACCTATCGGTGTATATAGAGCCATCGATATGGACGCCGTTTCTGTCAAGGAAAACGGCTCCTAGATGAAGACTTCCGCTCCACAGCAACAGGGAATTGGCTTCAGCTCCCGGTTCCACTGAAGACGACGCCCACCGTCCGGGCCAGAATTTTGAGATCCAGCCACAAGCTCCAGTTTTCAACGTACGCTGTGTCGAGCGAGATGTAGCTGTCGAACGACGGATCCTGCCGCGCCTCCACCTGCCAAAGTCCGGTAATTCCGGGCAGCACATCCAGCCGCCGCAGATGCGGAAGGTCGTACTGCTTCACCTCGGAGGCGATCGGCGGCCGAGGCCCAACCAGGCTCATATCCCCCAGAAGAACGTTGTAAAACTGCGGCAGTTCGTCCAGCGAGTACTTGCGCAACCGCCGGCCGATCGAGGTGACCCGCGGGTCGTTTTCGATCTTGAACAGGACGCCTTCGCGCTCGTTCATGTGTTCGAGCTCTTCTTTCATCCGGTCTGCGTTCGCCACCATGGTGCGGAATTTGTAACACACAAAGGTGCGGCCTTTACGACCGATGCGCTGGGCCCGATAAAAGACAGGGCCGGGAGAGCCCAGCCGGACCGCAATCGCGATCCCCAGCATCACCGGCGAAGCAATCAGCAGCGCGAGCGACGCCACCGTGATGTCGAGCGCGCGCTTGAAGAGAAACGCACCGATCGGAAACTCCCGTCGATGGAGAGGAATGGTGGGGAACTGGCCGATGTACTCGACCGTCGCGTTCCAGGCCAGGCCATCGTAGAGATCCGGAACGACCCGGACGTCGATGCCCGCGCCCCGCGCCTCTTCGACAAGCTGCAGGACCAGACGCTTTTCGGCCGGCACAGACAAAAAAATCTCGTCGACAAACAAGGATCGCGCGAGCGAAAGACAGTTTCGCATGTCGCCGATCACGTCCGCGTCCCCCGATTCAGCCTCGCGCTCCGTCAGGGCCACAAATCCCTTGAAGCGGAAACCGAGGTGCTGAAGCGACTCAAGGTGATTGCGCAACGCATGGCCGACCCGGCCGGCGCCGACAATCATAACGTTGCGCGTCTCGATGCCGGAGCGGAAGCGCCGGTATGCCATATGCCGCCAAAGGGCGCGGCGCAGACAGATCATCGTTCCCGTGAGCACCACCATGAGCGCTATTACCAGGCGAGAAACCGCCAGATCGTGCCACAGGTACAGCGTCCCGCACAGGATCAAACCGGCCGTCAACGTCGCTTGGACCGTCATTCTCTGCTCATGAAGACCGCTGCGGTGGTGCACCGGACCATACAAACCGTACGACCGCGTAAAAAATACAAGACACAGACCAAACCAAAGAACGTAAAAAAACGCGACCCGAGGAGAGGATTGGAACAGAAGTGGAAGCACACCCACAGGGCCGACATCGGCCGGGATCGCGACCCGAATCCGCATCGCAAGCAGCCACGCCACCATCGCAGTTAGAAGATCGATCGAACCCCAGATCAGACCCGTCACGGACGGCCGGTGCAGCCAGCCTGCACGGGAGTTCACGGTTCTCCGTTCCGCACCCGCTCCACTCAGCCGCCGACCGGAGGCAACTGTGTGATTTATGTAGTCTGGTGTCGCCACGCGATGCACCTCAAATGCACTCTGTCCTGTCTAGCTTGTTCTTGTGTGCAGAAGACCCGCACCGTCCTTTGGCAGCCTTGGAACAAGGTCGGCGCAGCTTTACAATGCGTGCCTGGGATAAGGACATCGTCGCGTCGCATGGGAAGGCTCTCGTGTAGACACTATCCATGCCGGTAAGTCGCGCCGAACATCCCACCTCTGTGTCAGCATGCCCATACCCTCACTGACAAGCATATCGTTAGTTACGATGCAATGCCGTCGTAGGGGAAAACAACACAGAAGTAACCTTTGGTAACTATTACCTTAGGCGCTTAGCCAGGCAGAATGAGCTGGTCCAATGTCAGGAATCTTTGAAGCACCGGATCCTCCTTCTTTTCCATCTCATCCACCGTTCCAAAAAATCGGACCTTTCCGTCGTGAAGAAACACCACGCGATCTGCCAGCTTCTTCGCCAGCCGCATGTCGTGCGTCACCACAATGCTGGTCAGGTGCAACTGCTCTTTCAAACGTTCGATCAGATCCCCTAGAAGATGCCCCATGAGTGGATCGACCATCGTGGTTGGCTCGTCGTACAACACTGCCTCGGGCTGACTCGCAAGAGCTCGCGCGATCGCCACCGACCGCTTCATGCCCGTCGAAAGATCGCTCGGAAGAAGATTGTCCATCCCAGCGACACCGACCATTTCAAGCAGGCCTTTCACCACCTGTGTCATCTGATCCTCGGCCAGTTCGCCGCGCTCGCGCAGCGGAAAAGCGACGTTTTCGCCGATCGTGATTGAATCAAACAGGGCTCCATTCTGGAAGACCATGGAGACCTTGCGCCGGATCGCCTGCAGATCCCGCTCTTTGTAGCCCGTAATATCGTCGCCGGAGACCCGGATCACGCCGGAATCCGGCTTCAGAAATCCCAGCAGCATCTGCAGAGAAACCGACTTGCCGACGCCGCTGCGCCCAAGAATGCAAAGCGTCTCGCCCGAATCCACATAAAAATTGACGTCTTCAAGCACGACAAAACTTCCAAACGACTTCGAAACGTGCTCAAACGAGATGTAGGCCTTCACCTCCTGCTCGCTCGAGAGCTCCTCCGCGGCAGCTTCGTTCTGCTGGGCGGCCTGCTCCATGAACTCTTCCACCGCCGGCGCGACGTCCGGGGAGATGCCCTCGGTCAGCGGAGCCGACGCGTCATGCGGCTGCCCATGATCTCCCTTGCCGTAAGTCGAATCGCCGACATATATCGAGGTGTCCGAAGTCCCGGACGAAACCATATGGCCGCCGATGTCGCGAGCTTGAGTCATGTGGCCGTGAAGTCCGGTCGACTCCGCCGCGAACGCGGCCGCTTCTTCCTCCCTTGTCCGATTGAGTCGATCCTGTTCTGCCATACCTGTCGCCTTTCCTGACGGACCCGGCTCCCCTCTGAAAGAACTGCTGGGACGTCTGCCGGGCTTCGCTGAACCTTCGCTCTTGTTTTAGGATGCACGGACGGACGCCGAATATCGAGCATCTTCTTTTGGTGTTTGGGTACTAAGGTTCAGAAGAAGGCGACGGGCCGGCCCCGCCCTCCCGGAGCATCTCCTCCATCTCGCGAAACTCCCCTGGCGTGTTCACATTCTGAAACCAGAGCCGCTCCGTCCGCTGCTCCTCTCGATCCGGCATCCAGTCCAATCCGGCAAGCGTCCCGCACCCATCGACGGTCTCGATCCCGAGCGTGGCCTCCCTGGTCAGCCCCGACGCACGTGCCAGATCTTCAGCCGCCTCAAACAGAACCGGCGCTACCTTGTAGTTGCCGGCCGAAACCGCCCTTCGCAGATACGGCTCAGTCTCGGCGTGGAGCAGGCTCAGGAGCGGCTGCACTCGCCCCCCTGCACGGGCCAGGCACACGCGTCTGGTGTCGGCGTGCTCGAACCAACCGTCCATCAGCCGGCCGAGCAGACCCGAGGGGACCAGAGGCATGTCCACCGGGCCAAACATCGCCCATCGACCTTTGCGCTCGCAAAGATCGCCCAGCGCCGCTTCCATGCCGCCGATCGGCCCGCAGCCAGGGTGAAGGTCGCAGATCGCACGATCGGCCACGGCGCCGAGGTCGCGCTCCCCGGACACCACAACCACCTCGTCACAACAGGGGCGAAGCTTCGCGACGGCGATCTCGACCAGCGTTCGGCCGCCCAGGCGGAGACGGGCCTTATCCTCCCCCATCCGCGAGCTCCGGCCCCCCGCAAGCACGTACCCGGTCACGCCGGGGCGTGGTCTAGACGCCGGCAGAGCCGAGTTCCCCGACCCGGCGCAAAAATCCAATGATCGACAGGATGCCGCGGTGGAAGTTCGCCAGGTGAAACTTCTCGTTGGGAGCATGGAGATTGTCGTCCGGCAGACCGAAGCCCATCATCACGGTCGGCGTCCGGAGCTCGCGGACGAAGTCGCCGACGATCGGGATCGAACCGCCGCCGCGCACAAACACCGTCTCCTTGCCCCACACCTCGCGCATCGCGTCGGTGGCCGCGCGTACGTACGCGTTCTCGGTCGAGACGACGATCGGTTCGCCCGCATGGATCAGCCGCATGCTCACCTCCACGCCTTTGGGCACGATCGTCGCGACATAGTCGCTGAGCCGCTGAAACGTGTCCTCGGGCGTCATGCCCGGAACCAGCCGCAGACTCACCTTGGCGACGGCTCGGGCCGGGATCACCGTCTTCGCGCCCGCCCCGATAAATCCCCCAGGCATCCCGTGCACGTCCAGCGTGGGTCGCGCCCAGGTCCGCTCCAGCACGGAAAACTCAGGCTCGCCGGTCAGCGCGACCGATCCCACCTCAGCCTTGCGGTAGGTCTCCTCATCGAACGGCAGCGCCCGCCACGCCCGCAGTTCGTCCGCCGTCGGCGCCTCCACCTGGTCGTAGATGCCGGGAATCAGCAGGCGTCCCTCGTCGTCCTTCAGCTTCGCGATGATCTGCGCCAGCGCCACAAAGGCATTGGGCGCCGCTCCTCCATAAATGCCGCTGTGAAGGTCGGTCCGGGCACCGCGCACCTCGATCTCCGTGTAGATCATCCCGCGCAGGCCCACACACAGGGTCGGCAGCTCCGGCGCAAACATCTCGGTGTCGCTGACCAGAGCGACGTCAGCCTCGAACTCCGCTCCACGCGTCCGGACAAAGCGCGCGATCCCCTCGCCGCCGACCTCTTCCTCCCCCTCGAGAATGACGCGTACGTTGACCGGGAGCCGGCCCTCGCCCGCCGCAAAGAGGCTCTCGATCGCCTTCACGTGCATCCACATCTGGCCCTTGTCGTCGACCGCGCCCCGCGCATAGACGTTGCCATTGCGCTCGGTCGGCTCAAACGGCGGGCTGGTCCACTCATCGAGCGGCTCGGCCGGCTGCACATCGTAGTGGCCGTAGCAGAGCACCGTCGGCTTGCCCGGGCCGGCCTCCATCCACTCCGCCAGGACCAGCGGATGTCCGATCCGCATCGGCACCCGCCGCGCCGGACCCTCGGTCGCCGCAATCATCGTCTCGGCCTCCGACGTCTCGATCAGATCCACCCGGCTCATGCCGATCCGCCGCAGCTCGTCCGCGCAAAACTCCGCCGCGCGCCTGACATCGCCCACATGCGACGGATCGGTCGAAACCGACGGAATCCTCAGCAACTCCTTCAACTCCTCGACAAAGCGCGACCCATTCTCCCGGGCAAACTGCTCCGCGCTGCCTGTTGTCGTCTCGGTCATCTCTCCCCCTCTTGTTCAGGTTTATCGCTTCTTTCCCGGCTCCGGCCGCCCACCAGGCTTCCAGGACGGCCGAAAGTCGCTCGACGCCAGCCAGCGCACCGGCTCGACCAGCGACTGGATCGCCCGCGTCATAAACGGGAGGTCCAGGTGTGCCAGATCGTCATTCGGCTGATGATACATCGGCGGCGTCCCCCACCCCGCGGCCGTGTGCGCCACTACGCCTTTCAGCGCCAGGGCGTAATTGTCCGAGCGCTCAAAAAAATGCTGCTCCGGATACGGGTCCGGACCGACCAGCGCCCCATGCTCCTTCAGCGTCGGCCCCAGATTCGACCGGTCCCATCCGGTCAGGAGCAGAACGCCCGCCGGCATCTTCGGGTCCTGGGTTCCAATCATCTCGAACTCCAGATTCGCTACCAGGCTCGCGAGTGGCACCGGCGGATGCTCGCCAAAGTAAGTCGAGCCCAGTTCGCCCGCCTCTTCGCTCCCATAGCAGACGAACAGGACGTTCCGTCGCAGCTTCGGCCCGGCCGCCAGAGCGTGCGCCAGCTCCAGCACAGCCGTCGTCCCCGACGCGTCATCATCGGCTCCGTTGTAGATCGCGTCGCCATTCACCGCCTTGCCCAGCCCAAGGTGGTCGAGATGGGCGGTCAGCAGGATCGTCCCGCTCCCCGGATCGGTGCCCGCGAGGTAGCCAATCGCATTCCAGGTCGTTCGCCCGGCCGGCTCTGATCCCGGATGTTCTGATCTCGGATGTTGGGATCCGGTCTTCTCGGCCAGCGAGAGCCTGGGCTTTCCGCTGACCGTGGTGACGACGACCGCCGCGCTCTGAAGATATCCAGCCAGCCCCGGCAGATATCCGGCCAGCCCCGGCAGATATCCGGCCATCCCCGGCGCTGGCTTCAGCCCATACCCCATAAACTCGCTTGCCACATACGTCGCCGCGATCTCCTCATCCCGCGTCGCGCTTCCGCGTCCCCCAAGCGCATCGCTCGCCAGAAACTCCTCATGCGCCCGCACCCACTCCGGACGCACCGTCCATCCGGGGGCCGCCGGCGGCTGCTGGGCCCATAGAGGCAACACCGCCAGAGCAAAGAACCCGGACGTAGACATCAGGCAAAGTCGCAAAAGGCTCGTCATACGCATCTAGCTGAACCCAAGCACCGGATGCGGCACATACGCCTTTTCCAGATCTGCGACCTCCTCCGGCGTCAGGTGCACCTCAAGCGCGCGCACGGCATCCTCGAGATGTCCCGGCTTGCTCGCGCCCACGATCGGCGAGGTCACCGCCGGCTTGGTCAGCATCCAGCTGAGCGCCAACGTTGCCATCGATACGCCCTTGTCCCGGGCCATCGACTCCAGCCGGTCGACCACCTCCCGGTCCGAAGCTTCGGTCGACGCATAGAGCGTCTTGCCGAAGCGATCCGTCTCCGATCGCTCCGTCTTCTCCGCCTTCCACGGCCGCGCCAGACGTCCGCGCGCCAGCGGACTCCACGGCAGAACGGCAATTCCCTCCTCCACGCACACGCCGAACATCTCGCGCTCTTCTTCGCGATACAAGAGGTTGTAATGGTCCTGCATCGACACAAAGCGCGTCCAACCGTGCCGGTCGGCGAGATAGAGTGCCTTCGCAAACTGCCACGCATACATCGAAGACGCGCCGATGTACCGGACCTTTCCGGCCTTCACCGCATCGTGCAGCGCCTCCAGCGTCTCCTCGATCGGCGTCTTCGGATCAAAGCGATGGATCTGGTAGAGGTCGACGTACTCCGTCCCGAGCCGCCGCAGGCTCTCGTCCAGCTCAAACAGGATCGCCTTCCGACTCAGGCCGCCGCCGTTCGGTTCGCGCCGCATCGCGCCCTGCACCTTGGTCGCGATCACCACCGCCTCGCGACGCACGTGCTCCTTCACAAATCGCCCGAGGACCTCCTCGCTCGCGCCGCTCGAATACACGTTGGCAGTATCGAAGAAGTTGATCCCGAGATCGAGCGCCTGCTGAAAAAACGGCCGGCTCCCCTCCTCATCAAGCGTCCAGGCATGCCGCCCGGGCGCGCTGAGGTCCCCCGCCGGGGCCTGGCCGTAGGTCATGCACCCCAGGCAGAGGCGCGAAACCTCCAACCCTGTCTTGCCCAGATTCACGTAGTCCAAAACCCTGGTCTCCCTGTTGTCCTCGAAGTCCGCAAGTCCCGCGAGTTCTCGCAGGCGCGACAATCTTCCGCAGCCCCTCATACGATGCGGCCGCCTCGGTTGCAGTAGGCCAAGGGCCGTGAGTCACCTTTAGTGGAGAACGATCTCCCGGATGCGCCCATTGAGACGGTCCGAGAGGTAGAGGTTGTCGTTTGGACCGACGGCGGCCACTGTGTCCGTCGTGCCCGGGCCGCCCGCGTTCGTGAACAGCTTTCCGCAGACGCTGTCGTCGCCCGCAACGCCTCCGGACGTGTTGACACAGGCAGCCAGCAAGTCGGACAGGGTATTGATCTGCGCAATCGGTGCCGCGAGTCCACCCGCGAGCGCCAGTCCGCTCGCCGAGCCGGCCGACGGGTTGGCCAGCGAGTTCGCCAGGTGAAACGCCGCCACCATCTGCAACGGATCGGCCGATCCCACGTGGTCGATCGCCGTCATATACGGTGCAAACGCCGTGACCGCCGCAACCGTGGTCACCTCGTCGATGTCGACAAACGCCGGGCCATTTGGGTCGCCGCATCGCGATAGGGCTGCCATCAGAGCGAGCGCCGCGTTGTTCACCGCGCCGGCCAGCCCCGGGTTGCCGCTCGTTCCGGTGAGGTACACCAGCGACGAGCCGGAAGGACACACATAGGTCGCGGGAATCGAGAAGTTGCCACCCGAGTCGGTGACGGCCGGCTGTGCGAGCAGAGGCGTCGGCCCGGATCCGTTGCGGGTCGTCCCCACAGCCCACAGCTGGACGGACGCCCCGACGACCGGCTGCTGCCCGCCATGCAGACGTCCGCGCGACCGTGTGGCCGAACCCGGCGGTCGCGCTCGGACGAACCGCCACGCCGCCGCAGGGGTAAGCAGCAGATCCGCGGCCACAGCCGGCAAAAGCAGAAGCAAACGAAAGATGCGGAGGGAGGCGCCGGGAACCTCTGAAAGGGGACGGGAAAGCATGGCTCACCTCGACCGACACAACCCGGGAACTCGCCTGGGTCCATACAGCCTGGGCGGGCGCAGCAATCGTACTCCCCCGGCAGAAGAACGCGCCAGAGACGACCGCTTCCCCGGCCCCTGTCGATTCACTCCGCGCGTCGCAACCATTTACACTAAAGGTTGGGCAGAACCGGCCCAAGAGGGACAAGTCCGCACGTGCTCAACAAAGCGATCAGCAAAGTCTTCGGCACCTCCAACGAACGCGCCATCAAGCGCCTGATGCCCACCGTCGCCCAGATCAACGCCCTCGAGGCTGCCACCGAGGCGCTTTCGGACGACGATCTCCGCGCCAAGACGGTCGAGTTCCGCACCCGCGTCGCCGAGGCCGTCAGCCGGGTCAACGTCCCATCCGACCCTATCGAAGCCCGCTCCGCCGAGGTCCAGGCCGAGATCTACGCTGTCGAAAAGACAGCCCTCACCGACATCCTCCCCGAGGCCTTCGCGGTTGTCCGCGAGGCCGGCCGCCGCGCCGTCGGGATGCGCCACTTCGACGTCCAGCTGATCGGCGGCATCGTCCTCCACCAGGGCAAGATCGCCGAGATGAAGACCGGCGAGGGAAAGACGCTGGTCGCAACGCTTCCCTGCTACCTCAACGCGCTCGCCGGCCGCGGCGTCCACGTCGTCACCGTGAACGACTATCTTGCCAAACGCGACGCCGAGTGGATGGGCAAGATCTACGGCTTCCTCGGCCTGTCGGTCGGCGTCATCGTGCACGACCTCTCGGACGACCAGCGCCGCGAGGCGTACGCCTCGGACATCACCTACGGCACCAACAATGAGTTCGGCTTCGACTACCTGCGCGACAACATGAAGTTCGAGCTCCAGGACATGGTCCAGCGCGGACAGTACTACTGCATCGTCGACGAAGTCGATTCCATCCTGATCGACGAGGCGCGCACGCCCCTCATCATCTCCGGCCCGACGGACCAGACTACCGACAAGTACGCACGCGTCAACCTGATCATCCCAGAGCTCGAACGCGGCGAACTGATCGAAACGCTTGAAGAAAAAACCTGGTCCGGCGACTACGTGGTCGACGAAAAAACCCGCGCCATCACCGTCACCGACGAAGGCTGGGAGAAGATCGAGCAGCTGCTCGGCATCGGCAACATCGCGGACCCCGAGAACTGGGACCTCAAGCACCACGTCGAGGTCGCCATCAAGGCCCACTCGCTCTACAAGCGCGACGTCGCGTACGTGGTCAAAGACGGCGAAGTCATCATCGTCGACGAGTTCACTGGCCGCCTCATGCCCGGCCGCCGCTGGTCCGACGGCCTCCACCAAGCGGTCGAAGCCAAGGAAGGCGTCGCCATCCGCAAGGAAGACCAGACGCTCGCCACCATCACCTTTCAGAACTACTTCCGCATGTACAAGAAACTCTCCGGCATGACCGGCACTGCGGAAACAGAAGCCGCCGAATTCGACAAGATCTACAAGCTCGAAATCGTCGTCATCCCCACCAACCGGCAGATGCTGCGCCTCGAAAACCAGGACGTCGTCTTTCGCACCGCCAAGGAAAAATACTTCGCCGTCGCCGACGAGATCCAGCGCCTCCACGACGCCAAGCAGCCCGTTTTGGTCGGCACCACATCGATCGAAAAGTCCGAGCTCCTCTCCGAGATCCTCAAGCGCAAGGGCGTTCGGCACGTCGTTCTGAACGCGAAGTTCCACGAAAAAGAAGCCGAGATCGTCGCTCAGGCAGGCCGCCTCGGCATGGTCACCATCGCCACCAACATGGCCGGCCGCGGCACCGACATCCTGCTCGGCGGAAACGCCGACTTCATGGCCCGTCAGGACCTCGTCCGCCGATCGCAGGCCCGCGCCGTCTCCCCTGCCGAAGGCGCGATCTCGCCCGTTGCCGGTCCCGGCATGGTGCGCTTCTACTACTCCGGGCAGGAGTTCGAGGCGACCCAGGACGCCTGGGACGCCGCCACCGCCGCCCACTCCGGCGCCGCGCAAAAGGAGCACGACGAGGTCGTCGGCGCCGGCGGTCTGCACATCCTCGGAACCGAGCGGCACGAATCGCGCCGCGTCGACAACCAGCTGCGCGGTCGCGCCGGACGTCAAGGCGACCCCGGAGCCAGCCGCTTCTACCTCTCGCTCGAAGACGACCTGATGCGCATCTTCGCGCGCGAGTGGGTCTCGACCCTGCTCCAGCGCCTCGGCATGGAAGAAGGCGTCCCCATCGAGAGCGGCATGATCTCCCGCCGCATCGAGGCCGCGCAAAAAGCCGTCGAATCGCAAAACTTCGAGTCGCGCAAGCACGTCCTCGAGTACGACGACGTGATGAACAAGCAGCGCGAAGCCGTCTACGGCCTTCGCCGCCAGCTCATGGAAGGCGTCGATCAGCGCCAGCTCATCACCGAGGACTACGTCTCGACCATCCTCTCCAACCTGCTCGACGAAAACGCCCCCGAGAAGGCGCACCCGGACGAGTGGAAGACCGAAGCTCTCTTCAACGCGATCCATGACAACTTCGGCGCGCGCCTCGAAGGCGAGCTCGACCTCACCTCGCTCAACCGCCACGCGCTCGGCGAGACCATCTTCGAAAAGCTCGGCGAACGCTACGCCATCAAGGAAAAAATCCTCGGCCAGAACCCCATGCGCTACCACGAGCGCATCGTCATGCTCTCGGTCCTCGACGGCCTGTGGAAGGACCACCTCCTCGCGATGGACCACCTCAAGGAAGGCATCGGCCTGCGCGGATACGCCCAGCAGGACCCGCTCGTTGCCTACAAAAAAGAGTCCTTCGAGATGTTCGAGGCGATGATGCTGCGCTTCCAGGAAGACACCACCCGCCACCTCTTCCGTATGCAGATCCTCGGCCCGGACGGAATGCCGATCGAGACGCCCGAGCAGTTGGCCGCGCTACAGCAGCCGCAGCTACCCGAGCAACCAACCTTTCAGCAGGGCATGCAGCAGCCCCAGCTTGCGGGCTTCGAGCACACGCCGCAGCCGGACCCCGAAGCTCCCGGATCTCCGAATGCCCCCCGTGCGAGCCTGCCTCCGCAACGCAGCAACGCTGGAAATCCGGACTCTGCCGCGCACCCGCCCGCGCCGGAAAACATGCCCCCGCTCCAGCCCAACCCAAACCCCAACGGTCCCAGACCGAACACGCAGCGGCAGAACACCCAAAGTACAAACCCGCCCCGCCCAAACGCCCCGCGCCTCGATTCCACCCGTCCGGAGATGCCCCGCCCCCAGCCCAGCCGAGCCCTTCCCACGACCATCGACGCCCTCGAACGCGACTTCGAACGCCGCAAAGAACGCGAACTCGACACCGCCCGCTCCGCCGGAGGCAACGGCAACGGAAACGGCGTCTCCCCCCGCAAAGCCGGAGCCAAGGTGGGCCGCAACGACGACTGCCCTTGCGGCTCCGGCAAAAAATATAAGAAGTGCCACGGTGCCGCCGAAGCGTAGTCGGCTCACCCGGCTTACACCCTACCCCCCGCCCGCCTTTTCCACATCATCCAGCAACAACTTCGCCTTCATCGCCAGCGTCCGCGCACCCTCCGCATCGCCGGACCGCAGCGCCGACTGCGCCTCGCGCAGGAAATTCCGCACCTTGTTGATCTGCGCGCCCTGAGCCTTCACCGTCTCCTTGGGCAGCGCATTCATGCGCTTTTCGGTTGCGGCGATCAGGTCGGCCGCCTCCTGCCGCGCCCGCGGACTCTGATCGCCCCCGCCCGGCGTCAGCGCCCCCAGCGCCCCGATACCGGCTTCGGCCGCGGGTGGCTCCGCACTGGCCACCTGCGTCGCGCCGGCCAACCCCGCCCCGAATCCGCTGCCGGAAGATCCAGCCTGGCTCCCGGCGCCTCCGCTCGTCTGTGCCCCCGTTGCCACTCCCTGCGGCGCAACCTTCGGCCGGCGTCGAGGCTTCTTCGGCTTCGTCGCGGCCAAGGCCACGGGAACATCGGGCAGCTTCTGCTTCGGCGTCTCCACCATTGGAACCTTCGCCGGCGTGGCCGGCGTCTCCAGCGTCACCGGCGTCGGCGCCGGCAAAACGACCGGTTGCGGCGGCTTCTTGTGATGGAAACACCCGCTCAGACCGCACAGGAGGAGGCAAACCCCCACACCCGCCGGGAACCTCCGCCATCGCTCGCCAAAGTGCCTCAACCCAGATCTCCCATACCGGTTCCCAGCCGCGCCGCGCCCATACTTGCCGGTCGACGCGTTTCAAAGCCCGTCATCATCGCAATCGGCAGCTTCACCGTAAACGTCGTCCCGTGATCCTCAGCCGACGCATCCGGATTCGACCGAACATCCAGAGCTCCGCCGTGCATCTGCAGAATCCGGTAGGTCGTCGCCAAACCGATCCCGCTCCCTCTGGCTTTCGTCGTAAAGTATAGGTCGAAGATACGCGGTAACACCTCCGGAGCGATACCCTCTCCACCGTCCGTCACCTCCACCACAGCAAAATATCCGTCGCGCCGCATCGTCACGCGCATCAGGCCGCCCCCTGGCATCGCCTGCATCCCGTTCAACATCAGGTTCAGCAGCGCCTGCCGCACCAGCTCGGCATCCACCCGCACCACCAACGGCTCGCGCGGCGCCTCGATCAGCACCTGCACGCCGTTCTCGTGCATCTCCGCCCCCGTCAGCTCCACCACCGACGCCACCACCTCGCGCAGATTGCACTCCTCCAGGTGCAGTTCCATCGGCCGGGTAAAGTCGGCCAGCGTCTGCACCACACGGTCCAGCCGCTGCATCTCCCCGGCCAGAATCTCCACATGCCTCTGCGCCCCGGCGGTCGCTCCATTCAGCGGGCCCGACCCGCCGTCGCCCGGCCCCGCCAGCTTGCCCTTCAACAGCTCCAGATGCACGACCATCGCATTGATCGGGTTCTTCACCTCATGCCCGACCCCCGCCGTCAACCGTCCGATCGCCGCCAGCCGACGCGACACCTCCAGCTCCTGCTCCAGCTGCATCGCGCTTTCCGTATCGCGCAGCGTCACCATCGTCCCCATCGCGCGTCCGCTCTCCCTCCCGTCCTCGATCCGGTCCAGCGACACCTGCACCCGTCGGCCGTCCTCGAGCACCACCGTCTCCGCGCTCACGCCCTCGCCCTCGGCCACCGCTCGCACCACCATGCTGCCCAGAGCCGTGCCGAGATCGAACACCTCCTCCAGCCGCCGACCGACGATCTCCGTCTGGTCCCGGTTCAGAAACTTCGCCACCGAATCCGAAGCCATCACGACGCGCGCATCGGCCGTCAACAGAAGAACGCCGTCGCGCAAGGTGTCGAGCATCTGGTTCAGATTCGTCTGCAGCGCCGTATACCCCGCCTCGGTCGACCGCATCTGCTCGCCCAGCCGGCTGATGGAGCGCGTCGCCCGCAACACAGCGTCCGGATGCGACCCGCGCCGCTCCTCCTCGGCCTCCAGTCGCGCATCCTCGACGCGCACACCTTCGGCCCGCGTCAGCTTTTCCAGCTGCCGGCTGATCTGCTCGATCGGCCACAACGCCGCATTCGCCAGCACCGCCGCCGCCAGCATGGAGGCCAGCGCCGCCAAGAGCGCAAATGCCAACGCCGCCCGCAGCCACGGCTCATACATCGCCCGCAGAAACGTCGACCGCACCCCCACATGCACCAGCAGGAACGGCTTTCCGTTCCGCTCCAGCGGCGCAGAAAGATTGAGCACGTGCGGCGTGCCGAAGACCTGCTTGGTCTGCGAGAACACACTTCCATCCCGAACCACGTGGAGGTCCGTGCGCGCCGGCACGGGTTGGTCGAACGCGTCCGGGTCCGTGCTCACCAGCGTCCGTCCGTTCGCGTCCGCCACGCTCACATCCTGCACCGTCGGCGAGTAGCGCACGATCGCGCTCATCAGGTCCGCCAGCTCATCGTTGCTCCGAAGCGCTCCCGCCACCGCCGCCCGCAGCTCGCCCTCGCTCAGATTCGCCGGCGGCTTTTCCCGAAGTCCCGTCTCCACCGCCTGCCGAGTCATCAGAACCATCTCGTGCGCCAGCACCTCGTTGCTCGAGACCGTCTGTTCGATCCTCTGCCGCAACAACTCCCCAACAAAGATCGTGGACATCAGCAGCACCAGCGCAAACGTCAGCGCCGTCGCCGCCAGCACCAGCTTCGTCTTCAAGCGCATCGCCGGCCTACTCCAGACCCACGCGCGAATCCCCCGTCCCGGCCGCGCTCAGGTACTCCTTCAGCTTGTTCTGCAGCGTCTTCGAGCTGATGCCCAGGATCTCCGCCGCGCGCGTCTTGTTGTTGTGCGTCGACTTCAGCGTCTTCAGGATCAGCTGCCGCTCCGCTTCATCCACCGTCGTCCCCACCTCCACCCGCACCGAGTTCTCCTCCTTCAGGCTGCGCTCGGCCTCCCATCGCGCTTCGGCAAAACCGACTCCGCTCGCCGCGCCCATCAGGCTCACCCCGCCAGAGCTCGCCAGAGACGTGCGCGGCCAGTTCACCGGCGGCGCAAATCCAGCCTCGCCAAAGTTTGCCGGAAGGTGCTCGATGCCCAGCAGACCCGTGCCCGCAAGGATGGTGGCGCGCTCGATCGTATTTCGCAGCTCTCGCACGTTTCCCGGCCACTGATAAATTTTCAAACGTTCCAGAAGACTATCCTTCACCCCCGTGACGACACAATGATGACGCTGGTTCATCTCCGCGATCATCCGCTCCGTCATCGCCGGAACATCCTCGAGATGCTCCCGCAACGGCGGCATCTGAATGCTGAAGACGTTCAGGCGGTAGTAAAGATCGCCGCGCAGCTGGCCCTCCGCCACCGCCCGCTCAGGGTCCTTGTTGGTCGCTGCCACCACCCGCACATCCACCGGCGTCTCCACTTTGCTGCCCAGCCGCCGGAGCTTGCGATCTTCGAGCACACGGAGCAGCTTCGCCTGCGTCGCCGCCGGCATCTCGCCGATCTCGTCCAGCAAGAGCGTGCCCTCCTCAGCCAGCTCGAAGCACCCGGCCCGACGCTCGACCGCGCCCGTAAAGGCCCCGCGCTCATGCCCAAAGATCTCGCTCTCAATCAGCGTCTCCGGAATCGCCGCGCAGTTCACCGCCACAAACGGCTTGTTGCGACGTCCGCTCAGATCGTGCAGACTGCGCGCCACCAGCTCCTTTCCCGTACCGCTCTCGCCCGTCACCAGAACGCTCACATTCGACGGCGCCACACGCTCGATCAGCCGAAAGATCGAGCGCATCTGCGGCGACGACCCAACCATCGGTCCCAGCGAATTCGTCTCCTTCATCTGCCGCCGCGCCGGTTCAAGCTCCACTTCCTGCTCCTGCTCGCTCGAGATGTTGCCCAGAATCGACCGCAGACGCGCCGGGTCCACCGGCTTCGGCAGGTAATCGAACGCTCCCATCCGCATCGCCTCCACCGCGCTCTCGATCGACCCTTGCGCCGTCAGCATCACCACCGCCACTTTCTGCGGCAGATCCGCGATCCGGTTCAAGAGCTCCATCCCATCCATGCGCGGCATCTTCAGATCCGTCACCACAATCGACGGCGACCACGAAATCACGCGCTCCAGGCCCTCCACACCGTCGGCCGCGCCATCCGCGCGATATCCCCAGCTCTCCACCAGCTCCGTCAGACCGGTGCGGGCATGCACCTCGTCCTCAACAATCAACACCTTTTCCAAGCGACTCACCATACTCTCTAGACGTATCGAACACGAGGACGGGCGATCTTCGCCCTCACACGCCAGTGTAATTCGCCTCGGAAATCCCGTGCCGACCGAAATCCTCCCCATTAGTTTCCTCTCTCACCCAAGCCGCATTACCAGAGGTGTCATTGACACCACCCCACGACCCCGGCTAACGTACGTCGCAAACGGTCTGCTCCACCCTGAGAAGTCACGGGCGAGAGCACATTTTTGGGAGACATCTATGCACTGGAAAGCCAAGGGACTCATCCAGAAGACACTCAGCCTTCTTCCGGGCGGCTGCCGATGCAACCACTTCCTGCAGAAAAACCTCGGCCAGCTCCGCGGCGACGCCAACATCCACGGCGCCTTTCGCGAAGATGTCACCGTGCTCTTCGATCGCATGGCCCAGCTCGGCCTCGACCCCCGCGACAGCCGCATCCTCGAGATCGGCACCGGCTGGCTGCCCGTCTTTCCCCTGTCGCTCGCCCTCGCCGGCTTCCGCAACATCCACACCGTCGACATCTACCCGCACCTCCGTCCCGCCGCCGCGCGCCGAACCCTGCTCGCCCTCGAAGCCCACCTCGACGACCCTGCCCTGCTCCACTTCACCACACCCGACGCCGCCCGTGAACGCTTCGACCGGCTCCTCCGGAGCGACGATGTCATCCGCGCCGCCAACATCCAGTACGACGCCCCCGCCAACGCCACCTCCACCCGCCTCTCCCCCGGCAGCCTCGACCTGATCACCTCGAACAACGTCCTTGAGCACGTCCCCCACCCCGTCCTGCTCGACCTCTTCGCCGAAGGCAAGCGCCTGCTCCACCCCGGCGGACACCTCCTCCACTGCGTCAACTGCGGCGACCACTACGCCTACACCGACCCCAACGTCACCCAGGCCAACTACCTCCAGTACACCTCCGAAGAGTGGAGCCGGTGGAACAACTCCATCCAGTTCCAAAACCGCCTCCGCCCCATGGACTTCACCGACATGGCGGATCGGCACGGGTTTCACGTCGATTCGGCCGAGTTCACGCCCAATCCCAAGGCCCTCCAACAGCTCCAGACCATGCAGATTGCTCCTGAATTCCGCCACTATCCCGTCGAACAGCTCGCCTCCACATCGCTCACTCTCATCGCCTCGGCGTGACCGACGTCAGCAGGTGGACCGGAGACCAAACATCTGCAACTTACCCGGCCGGAATCGATCCTGACCGCACCGCGTTATCCTAGAACCCATGGCCCAAGCCGAACTTTCACCCGAGATCTCCGTCGACGCCTTCGACGCCATGCGGCACAAGCCGAATCGCCCCGTTCTGCTGGACGTCCGCGAAGCTTGGGAGACCGAGACCGCCCAGATCCCCGGCGCCACCCTCATCCCGATGGGCGAGATCGCCGCCCGCGCCAACACTGAGCTTGACCCGGACCAGCCCATCGTCGTCCTCTGCCACCACGGCGCGCGCTCGCTTTCGGTCGTCATGTGGTTGCGCGAGCAGGGCTTCAGCCTGGCGCAGTCGCTCTCGGGTGGCATCGACCAATGGTCGCGCTCCATCGACCCCACCATCCCACGGTATTAAGCCGCGACCGGAGGTCTACCGCACCCGCGGCGCCACCAGCCTGATCTCAAACACTTCCGGCCACTGCTCGCCGGTTACAAAGATCCGCATCCGATCTGCCGGCAAGAGCCCGGAAAGATCGATCCACGCGATCACATGCCCATCCCCAGGCGAGATCCGCGCAATCCGGTCCGAATGCCAGACGTTGGCCCTTGATGATCTGCATCGCAGCGGTAGCTTCCTGATTTACTTCAGCTTCGCTCTGTCACCGCCTTTGGGGAGAGTCTGCGTGATACATTCTTCCACCATGCGGAAGTACATACTGGGAGTCGTTCTCGTCTTGGGGGTGGGTGTTTACGTAGCCATCCAAGACAAAACTCCATCCGATCAGGACAAGGCCCGCCCCTCAGAAACAACTTTACCGGGTACGCCCGGTACACACAGCCCATACCCCGATAGTCATACGGAGCAGGCCAAATGGCACCCTCCAACTTGGTATCGTGTCTTCGCTTGGCCTAACGGAGTAGAGAGCCTTGTCATGATATTGACGCTTCTGGCTATTGCCGAACAGACCAGTGAAACCAGCAAATCGGCGAAAGCCAGCGCCCTTCAAGCGGAAATCGCGAGAAAAACTCTGATCCTTCAATTCCGGCCTCAGGTCCGCATAAGAACAATTTGTCTCGAAGAGACAGATGACTCGCTCTCCATAGAAATTGTGGCGGTCAACAGAGGCGGTAGCGATGCTCACATATGCGAAGGGGTAGTTACTTTGGAGTGGATATGGGCCCATTCTCCGAAATCCCCTGTAGCAACCGCGCATTTTGCGCAGGCTGTTCTGGCGCCCGGAGAACAACAGCCGCTGAAAATCAGCCTCACTGAGGCTTGGCTCGATTACCACATTAGCTTAAACCCTTCGTACTTTTCCAGCATGCGGCTGAGATGCGCAGGAGCTATAGCCTACAGAGATGACAACGGAGTAGAAAGGCGAACCGGCTTCAGCAGACTCAGAAATGCGGTCACGGCGAAGTGGGACGAGGACCCCGATCCCGAATACGAGTACGCCGATTAGCAGAACGCAAACTAAAACACTATCCATCTCAGCTCAATCCCTTGACACTGCCCCTCGAAAGGAAGTATCACCGGGCATGTCCATTCGGGAGCAGCCGACCGAGTCTCGAAGTACGCTGACCGGCGCCCAGAACACACCGGAGACGGCCCGCAAACCCACGCCGGAGGCGGCCCGCAAACCGGAAGACCGCCACATCTTCGGTTCGCTCCGTGCCACTCGCGCGGCCGCCCAGTACCTCGAAGATCTTCTCGCCAAGCCGCCCTCCTGCAATCATCCCGCCGTCCCCGGCACCGACCCGCTCGCCGCCTCCGCCGACCTCGACGAGGTTGACAACATCATCGGCAGCAATCTCGCGGAGATCCAGCAGCTTCTTCACAGGAGCGACACCGAGCTCGATTGGTGCTCGGACAGCGTCGCTACCATCACGCTGCTCTGGCATCGCATCCTGCGTCTCTGCCGGCACGTCTCCGCGGACCCCGTAGAACGTGCAGCCAACCTCGCCGAGGTCGCCACCGGCCTCGACCAGATCGTCTACCAGTGCGCCTCGCTGACGCTCACGCCGCGGGTCAACGATGTGATGGCCAACCTCCGCGTCGGCCAGCCGCTCGGCTTAGAGTTCCAGTTCGGCGACGAGCTTCCCCGATCTCCGCAACTCCGCAAACGCGTCCTCGACGAGCTCGCCCAGCAAGCCGCCGCGATCGAAGGCGGCCTCGTCGACATCGATCACGGCATCGTCTACCGAGCCGCGCGCAGCCGCGCCGCCCAAGCCTTCAGCTCCGTCCAACTCGCCGTCGTCCTCCTCCTCGGCGCGCTTATCCCGGTGGTCCTCGCGCACGCGGGCCGCTTCGTCCAGCACTGGCGCTTCAGCCCGACCGAACTCCAGCGCCTGCTCGCGGACTACGTCTTCATCCTGCTCGGCAGCGGCGCGCACATCGCCATCTCTCTCCTCAAGGCCGTCAAAAACGAGACCCGCCCGAACTTCAAGACCATCGACGACTGGCTGCTCTGGCTCCACGTCCGCGAGGCGCAGGTGCTCCAGGGCTTCGCCTCCGTGTGGATCGGCTATCTCCTGCTCGTCTTCACGATCCCCGACCTCGAGTGGTCGACCGCCTTCTTCGCCGGCTACAGCATCGACTCCGTCACCGAACTCTTCCTGGAACGCTTCGAAACCCTCGCCCAAACCCGCCAAAAATCCCTGATCCCGAAGTAAGCAGCCCCAAACCGCCTACCAGGAGCGCATCGTTGCGCCTCCCTCGCCGTGGCCTCCCGCGGCACTCCTTCCTGGGGCACAATTCGGTATCATCCCCTTGGAGACCCAAGATGACGCCGGGCGTTCGTTCGGGGAGGAGTCTCCACCGGAGAGAACTCCCACGTGAACGCGGTTGAGATCGAGGTTGCAGTATCGGTGCTGGCGGCTCAACCCTTCGACGGGGCAGAGTTTCCGTTCGCCTTCCTCGCCGCCTTCGGCAATAAAGAGACCACGATCAAGCGCCTGCGCAAGGGTGAGTCCAACGGGTCCGACGTTCCCGGAGGCGTGCTGCAGCGCAACAACATCCACCTTGCCGTCAGCCCGCCCGGGCGCGTGGGCGAAACGCTCCAGGCTCTGCGTGAAAGCTCCAGGACCACAGCCGCCAAAGCCAGGTTCATCCTCGCCACCGACGGCGAAACGATCGAAGCCGAGGATCTCATCGGCGGCGAAACGATCGCGCCCAACTTCCGCGACTTCCCCCGGCACTTCGGCTTCTTCCTTCCCCTGGCAGGCATCTCCACGGTCAAGGAAATCAAAGACAATCCCATCGATGTGCGCGCCACCGGCCGCCTCAACAAGCTCTACATCGAGCTGCTGAAGGACAACCCGGAGTGGTCGACTGAGGCGCGCCGGCACGACATGAACCACTTCATGGCGCGGCTGATCTTCTGTTTCTTCGCTGAGGATACGGACATCTTTGCCGGCGGTCGGGGCCTGTTTACGCGGACTGTCGAGCAGATGAGCACGGGCAACATTCCCAACACGTATAAGGTCATCAGTGCCATCTTCGCGGCGATGAATATACCTGATGCCGACCGCAATGCTCACCTTGCAGCAGGAAAGCTCTCCGGTTGGGCGGACCAGTTCCCCTACGTCAACGGCGGCCTGTTCTCCGGCTCCACCGACGTTCCGGTCTTCTCCCGCATTGCCCGCACCTATCTTCTGCACGCGGGTGATCTGAACTGGCGCGAGATCAACCCCGACATCTTCGGCTCCATGATCCAGGCCGTCGCCGACGATGAGGAGCGCGGCGCGCTCGGCATGCACTACACTAGCGTCCCCAACATCCTCAAGGTGCTGAACCCGCTGTTTCTGGACGACCTGCGCGCGCAGCTCCAGGCCGCCGGCGACAACGCCCGCACCCTTCTCAACCTGCGCAAACGCATGTCGAAGATCCGCGTCTTCGATCCCGCCTGCGGCTCCGGCAACTTCCTGGTCATCGCCTACAAGGAGATGCGCAAGATCGAGGCCGAGATCAACCGCCGCCGAGGCGAGGAGCAAACGCGCACCGAAATTCCCCTGACCAACTTCCGCGGCATCGAGCTGCGCGACTTCCCGGCCGAGATCGCCCGCCTGGCCCTCATCATCGCCGAGTTCCAGTCCGACGTGCTCTACCGTGGTCCGCTGCTCGCCCGGGAGGAGTTCATACCGCTCAAAGCGGAGAACTGGATTACCTGCGGCAACGCCCTGCGGATAGACTGGCTCAGCATCTGCCCGCCCACTGGAAGCAGCGTCAAGCTGGTCGGCGACGATCTATTCTCCACACCACTCGACCAAGCCCAGATCGAGTTTGAGAATGAGGGTGGCGAGACGTATATCTGCGGCAATCCGCCTTATAGGGGGAGCAAATGGCAATCAGCGGAGCAGAAGTCAGATCTCGCGAACGCTTGGATCAAGCATCCGCACCTGTCGAAGACGACGGATTTCGTCTCCGGTTGGTTCGCTCGGTTTTTCGAGTATCTCAACAAAGTTCCAGACGCAGCAGCGTCTTTCGTGTCAACGAACAGCGTGTGCCAAGGACAACAGGCTTCCGAGATTTGGCCCGTCGCCTTCAAGAATGATGTTGAGATTCGGTTCGCGCATACCTCGTTCAAGTGGAGCAACTTGGCGAGCCATAATGCCGGCGTAACAGTTGTCGTAATCGGTTTAGGAAGGACTTCGCAGCGATCCAAGTACATCTACGACGGCGATATGGTTCGTGAATGTACCTGTATCGGTCCTTACCTGGTTCCAAACAGATCAGACGTTGTAGAGAAGGCTGAAAGTCCGATTGGAACTCAATCGAAGATGCTCTTTGGAAATATGCCCAGAGACGGAGGTCATTTCATTCTGGATCTCAACGAGCGAACTCTCTTGATCAAGAGCAATCCAGAACTCGTACGCTTCGTGCGTCCCTACCTCGGTTCGGAGGAGATGATCCAGGGAAAGCAACGATGGTGCTTTTGGATTGAAGATAGCGATGCGGATTATGCAAAGAAGCACCCGCAGCTCAGTGTGATCCTTGAAAATGTTCGGGTCTGCCGTTCCAAGAGCGATGCAGCGTCAACACGTGATTTCGCCCATAAAGCACATCGCTTTGTTCAGATTGCAGGTACCGCCCATAGGCATTCGATAGCCGTTCCCACAGTTTCATCGGAGAGAAGACCTTATCTTCCGGTTGACCTCTTTAGCGGTGACGTCGTTTTAAGCAATCTCGCCTTTGCCCTTTACGACGCGCCCCTCTGGAACATGGCCCTGATCGCTTCCCGCATCCATCTAGTCTGGATCGCAACTGTCTGCGGAAAGCTGGAGACGCGATATCTCTACTCGAATACACTCGGCTGGAATACCTTCCCCGTCCCCACCCTCACCGACCAGAACAAAGCCGACCTCACCCGCTGCGCCGAAGACATCCTGCTCGCCCGCGAGGCCCATTTTCCCGCCACCATCGCCGACCTCTATGATCCAGAAACCATGCCCGACAATCTCCGCCGCGCGCATGAGCGGAACGACGAGACGTTGGAGCGCATCTACATCGGCCGCCGCTTCCGCAACGATACTGAGCGCCTGGAGAAGCTGTTCGAGCTCTATACCAGGATGACTACCGCACAGTCCCCCGGCACCGCGCGAGCCGCGACCAAGAAGGCATCCGCCGGATCGAAGAGGAAGACCATCGCATGACAGAAACGGCCAGCGTTCCCGAGAGCCAGAGCAGCCCGGCAAACAACCGGACCATTCCCTCGGTCTCGATCGGTACAGCGCGCACGGGAGTGTCCAGCAAAGCCGACTCGCTGGGCATGCGCCCCATGCAGCAGCGTGCCTACTCGCGCCGTGGCGAGCAGTACCTGCTCATCAAATCGCCGCCGGCCTCGGGCAAGTCGCGCGCTCTGATGTTCATCGCCCTGGACAAGCTGCACAACCAGGGCCTGAGGCAAGCCATCATCATCGTCCCCGAGCGCTCGATCGGAGGCAGCTTCGCGGACGAGCCGCTCAGCGCATACGGCTTCTGGGCCGACTGGACCGTCAAGCCGCGGTGGAACCTCTGCAACGCCCCCGGCATCGATGAGCCGCGGGTGGCAAAATCGAAGGTCAAGGCGGTCGGCGAGTTTCTGGCGGGCGACGATACGGTGCTGGTCTGTACCCACGCCACCTTTCGCTTCGCTGTGGATGAACTCGGCGTCGAGGCCTTCGACGGCCGGCTCATCGCGGTTGACGAGTTCCACCACGTGAGCAGCAACCCGGACAACCGGCTGGGCAGCCATCTGGGGCAGTTCATCGCGCGCGACAAGGTGCACATCGTCGCCATGACGGGATCGTACTTTCGCGGCGACGCCGAGGCGGTGCTGGCGCCACAGGACGAGAACCGCTTCGAGACTGTCACGTACACCTACTACGAGCAGCTGAACGGCTACGACTTCCTGAAGTCGCTCGACATCGGCTACTTCTTCTACACAGACCGGTACGTGGACGCGATTGAGAAGGTCCTTGACCCGTCGCTGAAGACGATCGTGCACATCCCCAATGTGAACTCGCGAGAGAGCCTGCAGGACAAGATCAAGGAAGTCAACGAGATCATGAACACGCTGGGCGAGTGGAAGGGTGTCGACCCGGCGTCGGGCTTCCACATGATCCAACTGCCGACGGGCCGCGTGGTCAAGGTGGCTGACCTAGTGGACGACAGCGACGCGCCCAAGCGGACGCGCGTACTGACCGCACTCAAAGACCCGGTGCAACGCAACAATCGCGATCACGTTGACATCATCCTCGCGCTTGGGATGGCGAAGGAGGGCTTCGACTGGATCTGGTGTGAGCATGCCCTGACTATCGGGTATCGCAGCAGCCTGACGGAGGTGGTGCAGATCATCGGCCGCGCTACTCGTGACGCTCCTGGCAAGGAACGCGCCCGCTTCACTAATCTGATCGCCGAGCCTGACGCCGCCGAGAGCGCTGTGGTGGACGCCGTCAACGATACGTTGAAGGCGATAGCCGCCAGCCTGCTAATGGAGCAGGTGCTCGCTCCGCGCTTCGAGTTCACCCCCAAGAATGCCGGTGCGCGGGAGGGCTTTGTCTACGGACCGGAAGGCTACGTGGAGGGCGGGACAAACGTCGGCGTGCATGGCGAAAGCGGACAGATTCACTTCGAGTTGAATGGGTTGGTCGTGCCCAGCAGCCCTGAGGCCAGCCGGATCTGCCGTGAAGACTTGAATGAGGTCATCACAGCCTTCGTGCAGGACAAGGTCGCCGTGGAGCGCGGGCTCTTCGACCGCGAGAACACCGTGCCGGAAGAATTGACACAGTTGCGCATGGGCAAGATCGTCCGCGAACGCTATCCCGACCTGAGTGAAGCGGACCAGGAAGCCATACGTCAACACGCCGTGGCTGCCTTGAACATCACGCAACAGGCAAAGCAAATCGCCAGTGGTGACGCGACTGATATCGAGACAAAGGCCAATCTTTCGCTCATCCAGGGTGTCCGCAAGTTTGCGATGGACGTGCGCGAGCTCGACATCGACCTGATCGACCGGATCAATCCGTTCGACGCGGCTTATTCGGTTCTGGCAAAGGCGATGGACGAAAGAACGCTGCGGCAGGTGCAGGCCAGCATTGCCGGAAAGCGCATCAGTCTTTCTTACGAAGAAGCGCGCGAGTTGTCGCAGCGCGCATTGCAGTTCAAGCGTGAGCGCGGTCGGTTGCCCGACATCACTTCCCCTGATGCCTGGGAGAAACGTATGGCTGAGGGCGTCGCAGCTTTGGCGCGCTACCGCGCTCAGCAATCGACCTCCGCCGGTGGACGGTCCGCATGAAACCGAAGCTGGATCATGCGGAGCTATCAGATGACGATCTGCTAGCTGAACTCGGTGTGTCGGTGGCACCACTTACGGTCGCGGGTCGTACCGCGCGCGAAGAACGCATCCTTGCGGGCTTTGAAGATATTCAGCGCTTCTTCGCAGAGCATGGGCGAATTCCGGCGCACGGGGAAGGTGTCAATATCTTTGAGCGGATGTACGCAGTACGGCTCGACCGGCTCCGCGGAATGTCAGAGGCGCGCGAGCTACTTGCGGCTATCGACAGGGATGGGCTGCTTTCGGTGCCAACGGCTCTAAACGAATCCACCCCCCAAGCACTGGATGATGCAGCGTTGCTGGCGGAGCTGGACGCTGGTGTCACACCCACCGGGGACATCAGCGTTCTTCGACACGTCAGTTCGCGTGAAGCGAGGAGGGTTGCTGAGGAGATCGCGAATCGCGCACCTGCCGCCAACTTCGAGCAGTTCAAGCCTCTTTTCGAGCAGGTCGAGAGCGACCTTGCAGCAGGGACACGAACAGCTCGGCCCTTCGGAAGGGACGCAAGCGTAACGCTGGGCGATTTCTTCATCCTTGGCGGCCAGGTCGTCTATGTGGCTGAGATGGGCGATCCGATCAAGGCACCGAACGGCGAAAGCGATGCGCGACTCAGAGTCATCTACTCCAATGGCACGGAAAGCAATTTACTCCGCAGGTCACTCCAGCGTGCGCTCTACAAGGACAAAGCGGGCCGCAGGCTGACCGATCCAAACGCCGGTCCTCTGTTCAGTGAAGAGTGGAACGAGGCTGATATCGAAAGCGGCACGATCTACGTATTGCGCAGTCTATCGACTCATCCCCTTGTTGTTGAACATCGCGAGTTGATTCACAAGATCGGCGTGACCGGTGGGAAGGTCGAGACTCGCATTGCCGATGCGGCACACGACCCGACGTATTTGCTGGCAGACGTTGAAATCGCCGCAACCTACAAACTCGCTGATCTAAACCGACGTAAGCTTGAGAAACTCTTCCATCGCATCTTTGCTCCGGCACAGCTCGATCTCACCATCCCCGATCGTTTCGGCCACCCGGTGCAGCCGCGGGGATGGTTCCTGGTGCCCTTACAAGTGATCGACGAAGCAGTTCAGCGCATCCGCGATGGCTCGATCGAGGGTATGGTTTATGACCCAAAGAGCGCCCGCCTGGTCGAAAGCTGATGCGTTATCCATCTACTGCCGCAGCGAAGGGTAACGGCGGTTCGTTTCGATGTGGCCAAGCCTACCTTTCCAGACCAGAAGATTTTCTCTCGACACGGCCCGCGACTCCTTCGGCCTGCTGATGAGGTCTGAGCTTCTGGGTCTCATGATAGGCGGTTGACCCTCCACTACACCCCAATTGTTTCTCGCCCAACGTGACCGGCAACCTCGCGATCTCCACGTGTACCGAACACAGCGCCTGTTGTGGGTCGTGCGTAGCTGGTCCAGTCGCGACTTTCCAAGGCTCTCGATGGGACCACTGCCTCCAGCAACGCTTTCGTGATTGCTTCCTGAGAATGTCCTGTGACGCGCATACGAACTCGTCACAGTAGAATTTGTCGACCAGCATGGTTCCTGCACGACCGTGTGTGAAGGGACTTATGTTTTTCCAAAGGCTCAGGAGGTCGATACGTAAAGCCAGTTGGTCCAGCCAAGCAGCTGGTTCCACCATCATTCTGAGACCGAAGTAGTTCTGCAGGCGAAACCAGTTAGGGATCGGCAGCTTGTCGCTAGCTTTACGATTACCCATTGGTCTGCTCTGTAAGCGGCTTCCGGCTCTCAGCTCGATGCGACATGTTATCGAGCTTGAAAACGAGGTCCTCAGCTCTCAAATGCGTGTATCGCTTAAGCATCTGCATGGACTTATGACTACTGATTGCGGATACTTCCGGATCGAAGAGGCCGGCTTCGACGAAGCGGCTAACGGCTTCATGACGCAGATCGTGAAAGTGAAAGTCCTTCAGGCCCTGCTTTCTCTTGATCTCCTGCCATACTCGGTCAAACGCGTATGGGGCTCGGGTGCCTTGCCTGCCGGGTTCCCCGAAGAAAATCAGATCTGTTCCGGAGGGTCGGACCGGATGATTCAACGCGCTCTGGAAGAGCTCTGTGGCAGTTGTGGTCAACGGCACTGTGCGGGGGTGTGTGTTCTTTGTTTTTAGCAACCGTACGATACGGCGGTCTATCTCAACCTGAGCGCGTCGCAAGGTAATGATCTCTGAGGTCCGCATACCGGTCTCGAGGGCGATGCGCACGATCCAGCCGAGCATCGGATTGGAGTGGGCGTCTACAGCCGCGAGGATGGTTGACTCTTCTTCTGGAGTCATGCGCCGGTTTCGTCCTGGACCAGGTGCGGGCCTGCGGATGTTCATGACGGGATTGGCAGGCAGCCCAACACCCCACTCTTTGATCGCAACCGTGTAAAGGTGCCCGAGGAGCGCCAGATCGAGGCGCACTGTGTTATTCGCCCTTGGCTGGGGCTTGCCCGTCGGACTGAGGCGGTCCTCACCTGCTAGCCGCATGTCTCTGAGCTTTGCGATGAGCTCTTGATTGAGCGCCGCTAACGAGTATTTGCCGAGATGCTTGATCAGAATTCTTGAGCGCTTCACGTCGGCGAGTTGGGACGTGGCGCGCTTGGTTGGGACGACTTCTGCAAGGTAGCGCTTCAGCGCCACTTCTACGGTCATGCGATCTGCCGTGGCTCGCTGGATGTAGGCACCGCGCACCATCTCGTCTTCGCTGCGACGTGACCAATCTTTGGCGTCACGCTTCGTGCGAAAACGTCTTCGCGGTCGTCGGCCATCCCGCCTTGCGGATGACTGCTTTCCAGGTCCCTGAATCGGTTTTTACGAGGGTTGCCATGGCTCTCCGGTACAGTGCTTTACGGCATCACTGTACCGAAATTGTACCGAAGAGGCTCCGGTACACTCGTTGGCGGGTGTACCGGAGAGCGCTAAAGGTGCCACTTGCCAACTCTAAACCACTCAGAAGAAGCAATTTATGGTTTGGTGCCGGGAGGGGGGGTCGAACCCCCACGAGGTTGCCCTCGGCGGATTTTGAGTCCGCTGCGTCTGCCAGTTCCGCCATCCCGGCATCCTTTCATTCTAGCAAGCCCCTTAACGACGTAGCACATCTCCGCGGCTAAGTTTCCCTGGAGCGCCTCCGATGCCCCATCTACACTGAAGCGAGCAGGAGGCCGACAGCCGTGACCGAAAGCACAGCGCAGCAACGATTCCGCATGCCGGCCGAGTGGTCTCCGCACGCCGCCACATGGATCGCCTGGCCACAGAATCGCGCCGACTGGCCCGGGAAATATCAGCCCATCCCCTGGGTCTACTGCGAAATCGTCCGCCATCTCTCCAGCGTCGAAGACGTCCACATCCTCGTCAACGACCTTGCCACCGAGCAGCGCGCCACCGGCATGCTCCGCCGGCAGGGAGCCAACCTCGCCCGCCTCCACTTCCATCTCTGGCGCACCGATCGCGTCTGGCTGCGCGACTCCGGACCCATCTTCGTCAAGGCAGAAAATCCCGCAGCCAACCCGGAAGACGCCGAGGTCGCCCTCACCGACTGGCGCTTCAACGGCTGGGCCAAGTACCCCAACCACCTCAACGACAACCTCCTCCCCCAGCGCATCGCCGAGCTTTACGCGCTGCGCTCCTTTCAGCCCGCGGCGAACCTCGCCGACGGCACGCGGGGGCGGCTTGTCCTCGAAGGCGGATCGATCGACACCGACGGCCAGGGCACGCTGCTGACCACGGAAGAGTGCCTCCTGTCCGACGTCCAACAGCGCAACCCCGGCGTCACCAAGGCTCAGCTCGAACAGGCCTTCCACGACTTCCTCGGCATCGAGCAGGTCCTCTGGCTCAACCGCGGATGCGCCGGCGACGACACTCACGGACACGTCGACGACATCACCCGCTTCGTCGGTCCCAACACCATCCTGACCGCGGTCGAGCCCAACACCGCCGACGAGAACCACCTCCCGCTCGCAGAAAACCTCCAACGCCTCCACGAGGCCCGCAACCGTGACGGAGACCGCTTCGACATCCGCCCCCTGCCCATGCCCGCCCCGGTCGTCTTTGCGGGCCAGCGCCTGCCCGCCTCCTACGCCAACTTCTACATCGCCAACGACCTCGTTCTGGTGCCCACCTTCAACGACCCCAACGATCGCATCGCCCTCAACACCATCGCCGAGTGCTTCCCGACCCGCGCCGTCACCGGCATCCACGCAACAGACCTCATCTGGGGTCTCGGCGCCATCCACTGCCTCACCCAGCAGGAGCCCGCATGACGATCGCAGCCACGGAAGCGTCGTGGCCACCTCCACCCGATCTCGCCTCCATCCAGGAGCTCGTCCGAGACGCCGATATAGAAGGCCTCATCGAACTCCACGGCGCTCCGCCGGACGAGTACGACACCGAAGCTGAAGCCCTCTACGCTGCCATCGCACACCTTCCCACAGCCGAAATCATCCCGGCCCGGCTCACCCCTTTGCTCGAAGACATCTGGCGTAAAAACTTCATCGACGACGATGCCGAACTCGCACAACGCATTCCAGCCCTCGGCGAGCTTGCCGCCCAAATCGCCCGTTTCTTCGGCCCGGAAGCTGTTCCCCAAACGCGACAGACACGCCCGACCCAAGCCCCGCAGCCGTGATATCGGACACGGACCTCATGCATCTCGCGCTAGCCGAAGCCCGCCACGCCGAGCTCGCCGGCGAGGTGCCCGTCGGCGCCATCGTCGTCGCCCCAGACGGCCACACCATCCTCGGCCGCGGCAACAATCAGGTCCTCCGCACCCACGACCCCACCGCCCACGCTGAAATCGTCGCCCTTCGCCAAGCCGCCCGTACCCTCGGCAACTACCGCCTCGTCACTCCCGGAGGCGGCTGCACCCTGGTCGCCACCCTTGAACCCTGCGCCATGTGCGCCGGCGCCATCCTCCACGCCCGCATCGCCCGTCTCGTCTACGCCGCGCCCGACCCCAAGGCCGGAGCCTGCGGATCGGTCCTCGACGTCCTCCACCATCCGCGGCTCAACCACCGCGTCCACGTCACCGCCGGCCTGCTCGCTGAAGAATCCGCTGCGCTTCTCACCAATTTCTTCCGCGCCCGCCGCGACTCCCTCCGCCCCTAACCTCTTCCCCTGCCCCAAAATGGCGTCTTTCCACCGCTCAAAGCTTGTAAACTTAAACTTATGACTTTGACCCTCTACTCCGCCGCCTGGTGCCGCGACTGCCGCGAAGCCAAGCGCTTTCTGAAGCAACACGACATCCCCTTCACCGAGATCGACATCGAGAACACCCCCGGCGCCGCTGACGAGGTGCTCCAAAACGTCGGCAAACGCGCCATCCCGCAGTTTGTCATCGACGGGAAATGGGTGCAGCCGTACAAGCCCGGCCTCGGTTTTCTCCACGAAGAAATGTCGGAACTGCTGGGCGTGGGCAAGTGATCGCTCGCTACAGCCGTCCCGAAATGGCGCACATCTGGTCGGACGAAAACAAATTTCGCTGCTGGCTTGCGGTCGAGATCGCCGCGTCCCAGGTCCTCGCCCGCTCCGGCCTGGTGCCGCAGGCCGCCGCCAACGCGATCCGCGATCGCAGCAACTTCTCGGTCGAGCGCATCCTCGAGATCGAAGCCGAGGTCAAGCACGACGTGATCGCCTTCACCACCGCCGTCGCCGAGCACATCGGTCCGGAGTCGCGCTGGCTGCACTTCGGCCTCACCTCCACCGATGTGGTCGACACCGCGCAGGCTCTCCAACTCAAGGCCGCCTCCACCGTCATCCGCTCCGGCATCGTCAGCCTCTCGGAGGTCCTCCGCCGCCGTGCCGTCGAGTTCAAGCACACACCCACGATCGGCCGCACCCACGGCATCCACGCCGAACCCACCACCTTCGGCCTCAAACTCCTCCTCTGGTACGCCGAGATGCAGCGCAACCTCCTTCGCTTCGACGCGGCCGCCGAAGATGTGCGCGTCGGTAAACTCTCCGGCGCCGTCGGCACCTTTGGCCACCTCGACCCCGCACACGAAGAGAGCATCTGCACCGAGCTTGGCTTGCGGCCCGACCCGATCGCCACCCAGGTCGTCCAACGCGACCGCCACGCCGCCTACATCAGCACCCTGGCAGTTCTCTGCTCCACGCTTGATAAGATCGCCACCGAAATCCGCCACCTCCAACGCACCGAGGTTCGCGAAGCCGAAGAGTTCTTCTCCGAAAAGCAGAAGGGCTCGTCCGCGATGCCGCACAAGCGCAATCCCATCGCCTCCGAGCAGATCTCCGGCCTCTCTCGCGTCGTTCGCGCCAACGCCCAGGTCGCCTTTGAAAACGTCGCCCTCTGGCACGAACGCGACATCTCCCACTCCTCCGCCGAACGCATCATCCTCCCCGACACCACCACGCTCGCCGACTACCTGCTCACCAAAACCACCGGCCTCATCGAAAAGCTGCTCGTCTACCCCCAACGCATGCTCCGCAACCTCGGATCCACCGCCGGCCTCATCTTCTCCGGCCAGCTCCTCCTCGAGCTCGCCGCCGCCGGCATGTCGCGCGAAGACGCCTACCGCCTCATCCAGTCCCACGCCATGCGCTGCTCGAAGGACGAGCTCAACTTCCGCGACCAGATCGGCGCGGACCCCGAGATCGCCAGCCGCCTCTCCCCCGAACAACTTACAAACGCCTTCAGCTACGCCCACCATCTGCGCAACGTCGACACCATCTTCTCCCGTGTGCTCGGATCCCAGGAGTAAAACCAGCTCTAACCTCTACCGAAGCGGCTTTCCATACTCCTCGCTAAACACCAGATGCGTCAGCGGAAACCGCCCCCCATGGAACTTGTCCGCGCCCTTCACGTGCCCGATCGCCAGGAGCGCAACCACCGTAAAGCTCATCGGCAGGCGCAACACCTCGCACACCTTTTCCGTCTCAAATCCCTCCATCGGAGCCGTGTCGTACCCCAAAACCTCCGCCATCAGCATCATGCTCGTGTAGGCCAGCATTACCTGCTTGTTCAGCCACGCACGCATCTGCTCGCTCGAAAAACTGGACAGATACTTGGGCACGCTCGTCCTCGCCTGCGCCGCGTAACTCTCCGGCATCCCGCCCTGCTGGCCCATCTGCAGCATCACTTCCAGGTCCCTGCGCCAACCATCCGCATCGCCGCACGCGACAATCACCGCCGACGCCTCCTCCACCTTGGCCTGGTTGTAACTCGCCCCCCGCAGCCGCCGCTTGCCCTCCGCCGTCTGCACCACGACAAACCGCCACGGCTGCATGTTGTACCCGCTCGGCGCCTCGATCCCCGCCTCCAAGATCCTGTGCAGGTCTTCCGCCGGCATCGCCGTCCCATCAAAGCTGGGCGTCGACCGCCGCTCGCGGATCGCCCGGCTCAAACTCTTCTCGGGCCGATCGTTGGTCCCAGATCCCATATCGCTTGCTCTGCTCCCTCTTCTAAAACCAGGCCGTTCTAAAACCAGGTCTTACAAACCCAGGCCGTTCTAAATCCAGGCCTTCTAAACCGAGGGCTTCCGACCCCAGGCGGTTCTAAACCAGCCCGCCACACGCTCCCGGCTTGCTCTGAAACCAGACTAGCATCCAGGCCGGCCCGCCCCGACCACGTCTCGGTTCCTGTCTCGATCGCATCAAAGCGCACCCGCCTCGAATGGAGCCCCGCCAGACCAGATCACGTGTCGCGCCTATCGCGAGGCACGGAAATCCAACGCCGTTCCTCCCAGAAAAAAAACGGCTCCGGAAGACCATCGAAACACACCGTCTCACTCAGGCTCCGGAAGCGCGCCGAGACACTCCATCTCGCCCAAGCTCCGGAAGGCCGTCGAAACACACCGTCCCGCTTTGAACCACTCCGTTTTACTTTGAACTACTTCGTCTCGCTTTGAACTACTCCGTCTCGCTTAAGGGCACGGCTTCAGCCGTGCCGTAAACGCGTCGTGTTGCAGCGCGGCTTCAGCCGCTGAGGTACCTCTTTGATATTTGGTTTTCAACAAGCTCCAAGACAAACACCTACCATGCCGCATCCCCTCAAAGCTCCATTATCCATCTGAAGGTTTTCCTCCAGGGTAGAATCAAACCCGCCCAAAGTCAGCGTTCTTGCATAATCAGTGCATGGAAAGTCTGATCTACACTGCACTGCGAAACATTGCCCCCGTCGGCGACGATGCGATCTCGCTCGGCAAAGATGATCGTTCGGAAGACGATCTTTATTTGCTTAAACCAACCGAAGATCTGCTAGCCAATAGATGGACATACGTAATGGGCCAAGGTGACTTCGACGCCCAAGCAGACGCGACGCGATACCTCGTCTGCAAGTACCCAACATGGCGCCCTGGCCACTCAGAAGTCGAGACAAAGCGAAAAGGTCTTGAGAGGTTCTATAGCGGCCTTATGGCCCTTCAGGTGATCAAGCCTATACAGACCTTCGGCTATATCTACTCAAAGAACAATATTGAATCACGTCCGAGAATGGAGCCCGGGCCTTAGGCGTTAACAAAACACTACGACGCCGAGATGTTAGACCGCGTTCGCGAAATGATCACGCGCATCCAGCGGGTCACAGACGAAAATCAAGTTCAACCCATCAATGCACTAATCCTCCTCCAATTGGGCCTGGAACACTTTCATCCACTCATTGCGGGTCTGTTCTGGGTGATGGGCATGGAAGCAATCTTCGATAGCGCTAATCGCAATGACTTCAAGAACAAGCTTTGCGGCTGCCTGGGTGAAGACACTCTTGCCTTTCCTCACTGGAGTACACCCGGTCCGACCTACACAGTTGGCGAAATTGCCGCTGGCCTCTACATGTTACGAAACAAGCTGGCACATGGCCGAGATCTACGAGAAGCTAAGACCGACAAGTCGACTCCAGTAGACCTGATAAAGCAAGTCCAGCCCCCTGGATTTCCGGAGCCGACGGCAAATGCGGAGCTCCTTAGCGAGGCCGCGTGCTATCTGCTATGTCAGGTTTTGCAAAAGGTGCTTTTAGGAGCCTGCTGAAATACTCCGTTTCATTTAAGGGTACGGCTTCAGCCGTGCCGTAAACGCTTTATTTGCAGTGCGGCTTTAGCCACAGCCTTTCGTGTCAACACGCCCCAGATCGGTTCCGACAACTCGGCCATGCGCTTACCCACCCCACCCGCCTCGCGCTCCCTACCATCATGCTCACACAGACGAAAAACACCGCTACGGACTGACAGACTGCCCGCTGGTCGAGGTCGCTCCCGGCAAGGTCAGCGCCGTTCCCATCCTGAAGGGGGCGCGAGTGCAGACCGACTCCATCGTCGAGAACTTCACGGGCCGATCTCCGGTCAGTGAAATCTCCGAGAACTTCGCCATCCCCGAGTCCACGACTCTCCGTGGTGCTGTCGTATGCACCCCGAAGCAGACACAACATCACCCGTAGGGCAAATGAACTGTCGGTGTATTAGGAGCCACAGGTCCCAACGCCGTCTTCTCCCAAGGAAAACGGCTCTGCATGAATACGCCGCTTCACAGCAACAGGTAATTTGCTCTAAGAGCCTGTTGAAATACTCCGTTTGCTTAAGGGCACGGCTTCAGCCGTGCCATAAACGCTTTGTTTGCCGTGCGGCTTTAGCCGCTGAGGTACGGCTTTCGCCTTGCGCTCTTGTTTTTCAACAAACTCCAGAATGCTGGTTCGATCACAACAGACCTCACAAGCTGCGCCGCTCGCTCCCTGCTCACAAAGTCAAAACTGCCGACGAGATGGTCATGGTGGCCTTCGGGAACGAGGCGTCCCTAACGTCTGCGGAGATCGACGGCTTTGGCTCCTCGCTCAATCGCGAAACTTCGTATCCCCTTGCGTGTCAACCCGAGATACGCTACATCCCATTGAGTTCAAAGCACTTCCGCGTGGCGCACAAACTCCCCCAAGCTCTAAACTGGACATAGAGCAAAGGGCCGTGCGGAGGGCACTGCAAGAGACGCAGGACCGACCTCGACCTCGCCCCTCCGATCAACACCGCGTTCTACAGGTAGACCGCTTTGGCCACAAACGTGCACCAACGGTGCCGTAAGTTGTTGAATCTGGATATTTTACGGGCAAGTCCTATGTTTGCAATATTTTACAGGCAGCATAGGGCCGTAAGTCGTTGATTCTACACATACATTACCCTGTACCCTATACCAGGGTGGGGTGGGGGTACGGTCCCCGGCCACTCCGAGCATCGCTCAAAAGCGAAGCTGGCAGCCACCCCACACATCCCTTCCCCACCCCGCCGCACCCAACGGAGGCATGGACACCTCCGCACAGATCGCCACACTCACCCAGATTCTCGAGCAAAACCCCACCGACGCCTTTGCCCGCTACGGCCTGGCCATGGCCCACACCAGCGCCGGCAACCCCGACCAGGCACTCGCAGAATTCACCACGGTCCTCACCCAAACGCCCGACTACGTCCCGGCCTACCAGATGTCCGCCCAGACCCTCCTCAAACTCCAACGCACCTCCGAAGCCCGCGACCGCCTCACCTCCGGCCTCGCCGCCGCCCACCGCACCGGCAACACCCACGCCGCCTCCGAGATGCAGGGCATGCTCGACGACCTCGACCTCGCCTGATCCGATCCGGCAGCAAGCGCCCCGTCCAAAACAATTCACATCTCGAGAGCTTCTCCCGTCCAACGCTCCCGCGTCATACTCCCCTCACACACAGTCAGCCGATCAGGAGAAATCCGCTCGGAGCCGCAAGGTCAAAAGGAAGCCATGCCGGAACCTGGAACGAAACCACGGATGTGGCCACTGCCGATAGCCCTCGTTTGCCTCGCCGCGCTCGCCCTTTCTCCCACCGCCGGGGCACAGGCACCCGTGTACCCCACCAGACCGGCCTCGCAGCAGGCGATCAGGCCGATTCCCGTAACCGAGCTCGAGGCCCTGCTCGATAAAGAACTCGCCACCCAGCGAAGCTCCGGTCAGCTTACCCCCGGCAGCAATGTGGGGATAACCATCGGCGTAGTGCAGCACGGGGTTCGAAAGATCTTCAGCTATGGCATCGCCCATCCAGATTCGATCTTCGAAATAGGCTCCATCACCAAGACGTTCACAGCGACCATCCTCGCGCAACGTGTGGTCGAAGGCGCTGTCCGGCTGGACGAGCCTGTTCGCGCTCTTCTTCCCCCGGGCACCGTCGCCAAACCCGCTTCAGGCCCAGAGATCACATTGCTTGACCTCAGCGATCATCACTCCGGCTTGCCTCCCATGCCAGACAATGATCCGCATGCAGATCCGACCAATCCCTTAGCGGATTACGACATCAACTTACTCTATGCGTTCATAGCAAAGCATGGCGTCTCCACGCCACCGGACGCTCCGTTTCTTTACAGCAATCTGGGCGAAGGCCTGCTGGGGGAAGCACTCGCCAATCAGGCCGGGCAACCGTACGCCGCCCTTCTGCAAAATCAGGTGCTGGCTCCATTGCGCATGCTTCACACCGGCGTCGTGCTGACCCCAGACATGCAGCGACATCTCCTTCAAGGCTACTCGGACGATGGCAAACCTGCACGGTCCTGGGATCTCAACGCCCTGGTCGCAGCCGGTGGAATCCGATCCAACGCTCCCGATATGTTGACCTTCCTCGAAGTCCAGCTTCATCCGGATCATCTGCCCCAGGTCGTCGCAACCTCGGCCGCGCGGTCTCTACCGACTGTCATCCGGATGACACATGTCGTTCACGCGGAAGCCTTCAAAGGCATGCACATCGCCTTGAATTAGTTTGAAATCGACAGCGACGGCAGCTTCTGGCATGGCGGCGGTACCGGGGGCTATAGCTCCTATGCTGTCTTCAATCCACAACAGGACTTCGCCGTGATCGTGTTATGCAACACCAGCTTCGATCGCAACGGACTGACCGATCAACTCGGCGAACTGATCGTCCAGCGCCTGAGAGGCAAACCAGCCGTCTCGTTGGCGCCCTGATCCAGGGGAACCCGACAGCAACACCCTGATTACCCTCGTACCTCCCTTGTCTCTGACATCCGCGTCGGCCCCGCGGCATCCTACCTCACAATCATCCTTATCCATATACCTCTTGAAGGCTCCTCCGTGTCGGTCACACACCTGTCTGTCACACATCGGCTCCTCCGCTCCCGGTTCGCGGTTCCCCTTCTCACGGGTGTGCTCTACCTCTTCGCCACGCTCAACTTCATCCGCTACTACGTCGTCAGCACGCAGTTCTACCTCGACATGCCGCGCTACCTCTCCGGTCGCGAGCGCCTCCCCTTTCAGGAGCGCGTGCTCCCCATCGTCCTCATGTGGCCCATCAACCACTCGGCCACCCTGATGCGCATCTTCGCCCAGCGCGCCGAAACCCATGCCCACTCGCTCGTCCCAACCCTACCTGCAGCCACGCCGCGGACCGGCGCCTTCTACATCCTCGCCCTCCTCTCCTTCGCAATCGCCGGATACTTCACGACGCGACTCTACCGCGCCGTCACCGAGACCGGCCTGCTTGCGCCCATCGTCTTCCCCTTCTTCCTCGTCGTCACGCTCTGGACCTACGTCGTGCATATCGACGCCAACTTCTCCTACCCTTACGACCTCCCTTCCCTCGCCTTCTTCACCGCCGGCCTCTTCTGCATCTACACCCGCCGCTTCCTCCCGCTCGCTTTCATCGTCTTCTTCGGCACGATGAACCGGGAAACCACCCTCTTCCTCATCGGCGTCTACATCCTCGATGCAGCAACCACCGGCACCTCGGACGCATACGCCCGCATCCGCGACCGGTTCTCACCCGCCCGCGTCCCGTGGCTCCGCGTCGCGCTCCTCTGCGCGCTTTGGCTCGCCGTCAAACTCACCCTCCACTACCTCTTCCGACACAACGACAACAGCGAAAACTATGTCCGTGTCCGCGAAAATCTCGGCCGCCTTAAACCCCGGCTCTGGCCCGCACTCTTCAACATCTGCGGCTACCTCCTTCCCGTCGTTCTCCTTCTCTATCGGCAGATTCGCCCAATTCGTTACGCCAATTACGTATTTATTTTTCCCCTCTGGTGCGCCGTCATGTTTTACACCGGCGTCATCCTTGAAACACGCATCTACGGCGAACTCTGCTCGTACGTCAGCATCGCCGTCGTCCTCCTCCTTGAACGCTTCGTCGCCGAACGCCTCGGTCCTCCACACCTCCGCTCCGACCTTACCGAACACACCGCCCCCGACCCCACCACCCATCGCAATCTCACCCACTTCCACACCGTGAAAGAGCGCACCTCTCCTTTGCCCACGCGACCCCCCGTTCCAATCTCCCGCTGAACCCCACAACCGCGCAGGTTTTATACTCAAACCTATGCCTACCCAGACGCCGCTCCCGTCCACCCTCCGCGAACTTCGCACCAGCCAGTGGACCCCCGAGCGCGTCGGCCGCTCCGTCAAAGACGAACTCCGCGACAATCTGATCGCCCGCCTGCGCCAGAGCGCCGTCGGCACCACCGGCACCCCGGCACGGCTCTTCCCCGGAATCGTCGGCTACGACGACACTGTCATCCCCCAGATCGTCAACGCCGTCCTTTCCCGCCACAACTTCATCCTCCTCGGCCTCCGCGGCCAGGCAAAATCCCGCATCCTCCGCGCCCTCACCACCCTGCTCGACCCCATCGTCCCCTTTGTCGCCGGCTCCGAACTCCGCGACAACCCCTACGCCCCGCTTTCCCGCTTCTCCCGCGACCTCCTCGCCCGTCTCGGCGACGACACTCCCATCGCCTGGCTCACACCCAACGACCGCTACGTCGAAAAACTCGCCACCCCCGACGTCACCGTAGCCGACCTCGTCGGCGACATCGACCCCATCAAAGCCGCCCGCACCGGACAGGAGCTCGGCTCCGAACTCACCATGCACTACGGCCTCCTCCCCCGTGCCAACCGTGGCATCTTCGCCATCAACGAGATCCCCGACCTTGCGGGCAAAATCCAGGTCGCCCTCTTCAACATCATGCAAGAAGGCGACATCCAGATTAAGGGCTACCCCGTTCGCCTCCCCCTCGACGTCAGCATCGTCTTCTCCGCCAACCCCGAGGACTACACCGCCCGCGGCAAAATCGTCACCCCCCTCAAAGACCGCATCGGCTCCGAAATCCGCACCCACTACCCCGAATCTCTCGACGAAGCCATCAGCATCACCGAGCAGGAAGCCTGGACCGCACGCTCCTACGCCCCCGACGCGGCAGACGCCATCCAGGCCATCGTCATCCCCCACTACATCCGCCAGATCGTCGAGGGCATCGCCTTCGCCGCCCGCGAAGACAAAAAAGTCGACAAGCGCTCCGGCGTCTCGCAGCGCCTACCCATCTCCACCATGGAGCTCGTCGTCTCCAACGCCGAACGCCGCGCCCTCCTCCACGGCGAATCCACCGTCGTCCCCCGCGTCGGCGACATCTACGCCGCCCTGCCCGGCATCACCGGCAAGATCGAGCTCGAATATGAAGGCGAAATGCGCGGCGCCGACACCGTCATACGCGAAATCATCCGCGGCTCCGTCGCCGGAGTCTTCGACCAGTACTTCGGCGGCGCCAACACCCAGCAGATCGAACAGTGGTTCAACCTCGGCGGCACCGTCCAGCTCAACGACGCCCAGCCCTCCACGATCTCGCTCGCCGAGCTGCAACAGATCCAGGGCCTCTTCGACAAACTCACCCCACTCCACATCACCCCCACCTCCGCCCCCGAACTCGCCGTCTCCGCCGCCGAGTTCCTCCTCGAAGGCATGTACGCCCACAAACGCATCTCCCGCTCCGAAGAACGCTCCTTCACCGCCGCCGAAAAAAAATCCCGCAACGACCAGGCCGCCCAGTACGCCGAACGCATGCGCGAACGCGAACAGGAACGCGAAGACCTCACCGCCAAAAACCGCACCCGCCGAGGCTTCAACTAAACTGTCGCCATGCACGCACGTCGTCGAAGCAGTGCATCGAAGTCGTTCGTCTATGAGAACCGAATCTACCTCGAAGGTCCCAGAGATCCCCGCTGATTCGGGAAAGCTGGCGTAAGGACAGTCAGGGAGCTGTCGTCGAATCTAGCCTCGCGTACATCGATTTCACTCTCTACCCTCGCGACAACGGCTGAGTGCTCGGATACGATACCGCCCACGGCTACCACGAACGGCATTTTCGCGGACAAGCCGAAGAGACCACGTACACTAGCTACCAAGAGCAGATGGACCGCTTCCTGTCCGAGGTCCACCCTCTGAGGATTCAGCGATGAAACCTGCTCCCGACTCGAAGATGGTCATACGTACGCAAACCCTCGAGGAGTTCGCCCGAGGAATGCGTCACCACGAGCGCGTGCTCGACGCCGCGCCAGTCTCCCCTCCGAGTCCGGGATCAGCTCCGGAGATCCAGATGCAATGCTCGCGCACTTCACACCCCGTCGAGTCAAGCTTCTGGATACCCTCGCGCGCAATGGAGCCATGCCCGTCGCCCAGCTCGCCGGATCAGTCCGTCGCGCCGAAAATGCTGTCCATCGTGACCTGATGCTGCTCGAAAAACTCGGTGCTATCAAGCTGCTCGTCAACAGTGCAGGCTCCCCGAAGAAGGCGTACCCTTGCCGCAAAGTACGAGTTGATCTACACCCTAGGCATCCCGAAACACAGCCCTGTAAAACGTGGTCTATACAGAGCCAGCTAGAGCCTGTTATGAAGTTTGGACCAAGGTAGGTGCTTACGTTGGCCGCCAGTTCTATTCAGTATGGATGGATGGCGAGTAAGTTGAAAGTCGGTTATCCCGGCGACGTTTCGGAGGAGGAGTGGGCGTTTGTGCTGCCGTATTTGCTGTTGAGCCGCGAGGACAGCGCCCATCGGGAGCACGATCTGCGATCTGTTTTCAATGGCGTTCGCTACATTGCGCGGACCGGCAACCAGTGGCGGTTCATGCCGCACGACGATCCTCCGTGGCCTGCGATCTTTCAGCAGATGCAGCGCTGGATGAGAGCGGGTTGCTTCGAGCGGATGGTCGAAGACGCGCGTATTCTGCTGCGCGAATTTGCCGGTCGCAAGGGCCAGCCTACAGCGGTTTGTCTCGACAGTCGTACGCTGCAATCGACGCCCGAGAGCGGCGCGCGGGCAGGCTACGACGGTGCGAAACGGCGCAAGGGATCGAAGGTTCACATCGCCGTCGACACGCTCGGCCATCTGCTGGCGCTGCGCGTAACCCCGGCGGATCAGGGCGATCGCGCCCAGGTCGATCAGGGGGATCGCGCCCAGGTCGAAGCGCTTGCCGAAGACATGCAGCAGGTGACCGGAGGTACGGTGGAGATGGCTTATGTGG
>CAXSGC010000017.1:0-83851 GCA_964236945.1 uncultured Acidobacteriaceae bacterium
GGCGAAGGTAAGTCTCGATAGACTACTCCACCACACGCTGGGACTAAACAACTAGGTAGTTCCGCCGGCTTACCTTGTTAGGGGAAGACGAAAGTGGACGAAGACATGGGATCTGCGTCCACCGCAGCGGATGACGTGTGTTTTCTCCTGCCTCCTGCCCTTGGTGAAAGAAAGCTTTGCATGGAGGGAGAGCCGATGTACATTCACGACAAACGATACTTGAAGCGATCTTGCGAGCGATCCGGCATTCTGGATGTCTCCTCGGAAAACATCTGAACATACACATTTCGGGAGGTCTCATGATGCAAGGAAGACGCTGGAAAACCCTGCTGGCGTTGCCGGCTGTCTGTGCGTTCAGCGTGCACGCACAGACCATTACCGCCGGCGTGAACGGCACGGTCACCGATGCTTCGGGCGCTATTGTGCCCAACGTGAAGGTCGCTGCGACGAACACTGGAACGAACGTGTCGATCGACACCCAAAGCAATCGTGATGGCGTCTTTGTGATTCGCAACCTGCAGGTGGGCACTTACAAAGTGTCGTTCACCTCCGCAGGATTTGCCGCGCAGACGATGGGGCCGTTTACGCTGGAGTCCGGCCAGGATGCCAAGCTCGACGCCAAACTGGGCGTGGAAGGCGCAACGACCAACTTGACCGTAAGCAGTGAACTGGTCGCCCTTCTGAACACCGAGAACGCGACGCTGGGGTCCACGCTCGACACCAATGCGATCAATACGGTTACGCTGGTTGGCCGAAACTTTACGGAACTGACGCTGTTCACGCCGGGCGCGGTCACCGGAAACCCTGCCGGCTTCACCGGGCCCAACGCGATTGAGCGTAATGGCAACAGCACGCTCGCCTCGCAGAATGGCAATCGGCAAGAGACGAACAACTTCTTGCTGGAAGGCATCGACATGAACGAGACGCTGAACAACGGCGTCGGCTACAATCCCAGCCCAGACGCCATCGGCCAGGTGCGTATCGTGACACTGAATGCTCCGGCGGAGTTCGGCAACGTGAGCGGGGCGACGTTATTACGCTGCTGAAGAGTGGCACCAATACGTATCACGGCAGCGCGTTCGGATATCTCTCCAACTACAACCTTGATGCGAACAGCTACGCCGCCAAGCATTATGCGTTGCCTTCGAGCTTTGCCCCCATTACGCCATACAATCAAACAATCTTCGGAGGCACCTTTGGCGGCCGCATCCTCCGCGATAAGCTGTTCTTCTTCGCCGACTACGAGGGCGCCCGCTACCACTCGGCGGGTGTAGGCTTTGCCAGCGTTCTGACGGCAGCCATGCGCAACGGGGACTTCAGCGACTTGCTGAACCCGAGTCTTTCCAGCAAGCTGACTCAGTTGTACAACACGCAGGTTGCGGGCCAGCCGGCGTACGTCAATAACCAGATCGGTGCGGTTGGTAATCCGGTGGCGGCCTACCTGTTCGCGCATCCACAGTTTTATCCCCTACCCAACCACGCGGCCTTGCCGGGAACGGTGATTCAGAATAACTACAGCGCGCCGACTAAGACCAACCGTTACAACGACCAGTTCGACGCGAAGATCGACTGGAACGCGACCGCCCGCGACAAGATCTCCGGCAGCTACTCGCACGGCAAGGCCGGCGACACGACCAACCCGGTGCTGGCGATCGGGTTTCCCGGGCACAATACATTTCCGTTCCAGAGCTTCTCCTTCAACTCCGTGCATACTTTTACATCGCAGTTGATCAACGAGTTCACGGCCGGCTTTTCGCGCGTCGTAAACCTTGGGGCCATTCCGACCGATACAACCGGAGTGTTCGGCACCAGCGGCAACTCCGTCGTTGGACTGACGGGCGTTCCTCAGGCTCAGATCGGCTTTATAGCGCAGAACTTCAACGGGTCGAGCGGAAATTTTTCGAACACTGGCGTTGGCAACTCATCCACAGGAACGACGTTCTACGACAATACCTTTAGCTACTACGACAACCTGACGTACCAGTTTGGGCGCCACACCGTTAAGGGTGGCCTTCAAATCCTGCGATATCAGCAAAACTCCTTCTACCCGGGCAACGACGGCGCGATGGGCCACTACGATTACACCGGCGTCTTTACAGCACAGGGCGGCACCACGGGAGGCTACAGCGAAGCAGACTTCTACAAGGGTTACGTATACCTGCGTGCAATCGGCGGCGTGACCGGTCTTACAGGTCAGCGGTCGTATCGCGATGCCGCCTTTGCCCAGGACGACTGGAAGGTCACACCTCAACTCACCGTCAACCTAGGTCTGCGGTGGGAGTATGACCAGCCCATCTATGAGGTGAACAACAAGGAAGCGAACATCAACTTCGCGGCCAAGACGGTGCAGCTAGCGGGCGTAAACGGCGCCAGCCGCGCGCTCTACAACCCGGTGTATACCAACTTCATGCCTCGGCTTGGTTTCGCCTACAGCGTCAGCCAGCGCATGGTGGTGCGTGGCGGTTACGGCATCACCAACTACTTTGAAGGTACAGGCGCGAACCTTCGCCTGAATTTCAACTATCCCTTCCAGAACTCATTCACCGCCACCGCGTTCGCACCGACCGCCACCAGCCCAGGCACTTACTTCACGCCAAACCAGGGTTTCGGAACGGCCGCCGTGGGTTGCAATGTCCTCACAAGCGCCACACCCTGCTCCACGCAAATTCGCGCGTGGCAGCAAAACATCCGTCCCATGTTTGTGCAGGAATACGACTTGGCTTTGGAATACCAACTCAACACTACCGCATCAGTGACCGCCGCCTATGTAGGTGAGCTTGGGCAGCATCTGGTGACGGCCGGCGCGGCCAACGCACTGCCGGGACCATGCATCCAGAACGGCGCCGTACAAAGCAATCTGACCAGCGCGTTTTGCACGGCGAACTTTCCCAGGCCGTTTATCAACCTCGTCGGCCAGAACGGCTCAGTGGTCTACACCGGTTCGCAGGGATACCAGAACTACAGCGCCCTGCAGACCACCTTCCGCCAACGCCTGAGCCGTGGTCTGGAGTTCACGGTCAACTACACGTGGTCGAAGGCACTGACTAACAGCACCGGCTTCTTCGGGGCGCAGGGAATTAACGGCCAGTCGCCCTATGCGCAGAACTTCTACAACTACCGCGCAGAGTACGGTCCCGCCGCGCAGGATGTACGCAACAACTTCAATGGGCACCTTGCCTACGCTCTACCGGTCGGCCGCGGACGCCAGTTCGGCAGCAACATGAACCGCGTTCTGGATGAGGCGATCGGTGGATGGCAGATTGCGGCCACCACCCTCGTCTATTCCGGCTTCCCGGTCAACATCACCGCCACAAACAATAACTACACCGGCAACAACTCCGAGCGTGCCAATGCTTATCGCAAGCTGCACATAGCAAACCGGACGGCGCTCAAGTGGTTCGGCACAGACCCGTCAGTCAACACCTGCACTGCGGGTGTCGACAATGGCATCTGCGCGTATGGCCAGCCGGCAAACGGCACGTTTGGAACGGCTTCGGTCGATTCCGAACGCGCACCGGGCTATCAAGCGGCGGATGCCTCGATCTTCAAGGACTTTAACCTGTTTGAGGGCCAGCGTCTCAGCTTCCGCGCCGATGCCGCAAATGTTTTCAACATCACGTCGCTGAACAATCCAAGTAATAACGCTACATCGTCCACCTTCGGCCAGATCACGTCCAGCCGATCGCAGCCACGGCAATTGCAACTCTCGCTCAAATACGTTTTCTAGGAGCCTGTTGAATGCCCCGTTCGATTGCGCCAGTTTTTACCGAGAAAACTGCATTCCGCAACTTTGTCCTGAGCCACACCATCAGGAGAACTGCTCTAGTTACGGCTTTGCCACCACAGTAAGTGTCACCGTGCTGGGGTACCTGTCCGAGTGATGGATTGCCGTGTGCGCGACGATGCCGGTCGTCTCGTCAAAGTTGTTGCCCCCGGTGTTGAGGTTGCGATCGAATCTGGGAAAGTTCGCGCCCGCGACCTCCAGTCGAATGCGATGACCCACACCGAACAGGTTTGAGGTGACCATCGGCGTAAGGGTCACCTTGTATACCTTGTCCTTCTCGATCCAGACCGACTTGTCATCGCCCTCGCGGTAGCGCAGCCGCTGGATTGTCTCATCCAGGTTATAGGCGGTGCCATCCGGCAGGACATCGATAATCTTGGCCGTCACATCCGTGTCCTTTACGTCGGCGGAGACGTAATACGTAACCGTGATAGGTCCCGAAACCTCTACGTCCCTTGCCAGCGGCGCAGACGTGTACACCAGGATGTCGGAACGGTTCTCCATCTTCCGTTGATCCAAAGCTCCGCCGTTCCCCGGAATCGTGTTCGCCGCGCAACAAACGTTTCCGCCATAGCTCGGCGTCGGGTGCATAGGATCGTAGGTGAACATATCAGGCAGATCTTTGTGCTGGAGTATCGGCTTTGAGCCGCTGAACTGTAGCAGCGACTTCGGATTGCGGTCGTCGCGCGGGACTAAAACACCGTCACCGGCCAGCGTGTTGGCGTGACCCTCGCTGCGCAACTCCAGCACCTCGGTCCGAGCACCCTCGGGAGGCCACGTGTCCGAATGCTGCCATTGGTTCAAACCCATGGTGTAGTACTGCACCTTGGGCATCTTCTTTAGTAAGCCTTTGTCCTCACCCTTCAGGAAGTGGTCGAACCACGCATAAGTCATAGCATCGTAGTCCAGGCGCGCATCCCCCATATCGCGCTCGCCCACAAGCGTATGCGCGCTCGCACGCTTATATCCGCAATGCAATGTCGGCGCGATCACAGCGTACTGCTCGTTTGCAGCGTCGCCTTTCGCATGGTCGCGAACAAAGTTGTAAGCGGCGAGATTCGGTCCGATCGAAACGTCATACCACGTCATAAACCAGAACGCAGGGATGTTGATCGGCATCGTGTCGGACTGCCAGATGCCGCCTTTGCGCCATGCCGGATCGTTTGGCCCCCGCTCGATCATGGCGCCGCCTGTGGTGTTCTGCATGCGATCACCGAAGATCCCTTTCGGTCCGCCCACCGCCGAGATAATGTCCTTCTCCGGCAAGTGCTCGTAAGCTCTGGCCCAATTGATCGGTGGAAGCTGCGGAGCCAGATCGAACAGCTTCGATGCCGCTATCAGATTCGCCTGCGACGTGTCCGGTGGAAACTGAGGTCGAACCTGATTCTGCTCGCCATACAGCCAGTCGATAAACAGCATCTGCACCGCACCTCCGCGGTACCAGTTGCCCTGCTCGTTATAAGGCCCCACCTTGCCCACGCCAGCGCCAAAGCTTTGCGGGATCATGGTCGTTAGTGCCTTGTTGCCCAGCGATGCCGCCGCAAGCTCCCATTCCGCAGTGGACGAGCAGCCAATCAGACCGATCTTGCCATCGGCCCACGGCTGCGTCGACATCCAGTTGAACTGGTCGTCGGCGTCAGTCAGCGGCGCCCCCAATATCTCGTAGTTGCCTTCGGAAAAGAAGTGACCGCGCTCGTTCATCTCCACCAGCACATATCCACGCTTCACCGCCTCCAGTTCCTGGCTCATGTCGCGGTACGTCCCCATCTGGACATCCCAGAAGTTGAAGTTGTAGGGCGTCCGGCTGAAGATGATCGGGTATCTCTTGGAGCTGTCCTTCGGACGGTAGATGTCGGCTGCCATCCGTTTACCGTCACGCATCGGAACCATGACCTTGCGGTCGATCACAGCCACATCTTCCAACTGCTTCTCGGTGGCTTCGCGCTTCAGCACAAGTGCAGCCCTCTCCTCGGGCGTAAGCTGCGCTCCACGCTGAGCAAGAAGTGGCATGGCGACAAGGCAGAACGCAGAAGTGGCAACGCTGACAAAGCGCATGGTCGTTAGATCTCCTGTGCGGTGTAGCTGCACGATAGCACCCCCGCAACGTCAAGGCAAAAGATGCTTAAACGCGGACAGTGGGACCTACGCTTTACGCCCCGCCGAGGTCCGGGTCGTCTTGGATATGTGCTCCATTGCCGCCCAGAGCGATCCAATGTCTACCTGGAATTGCTGCTTAGAAGATGAAAGAAAGTCCTGCCTGGAGGGTTCGGGGGGCGTTTGCGAGGAAGCAGGCCTGGGCGGGTGTCGATGTGAGGATGCGACGATACCCCTGGGCGAGAAGATTAATCCCGTCGACTGAGATCTCTACCTCGCGCGTCCTGAGATAGGAGGGGTGGATCGGCTGGCGGAGGTGCATGCCGAGGTAGGCCTCGGAGGCAGCGGGACTGTAGGGATCGACGGGGGTGAGGAGACGCTCGGGCTGCCAACGATACGCTGCCCGGAGCTTGGTTCCGGTTCCACGAAGACTTGCTTTGACGGCAAGGGTTGCGGTCTGTCCGGAGGCGCGGGTCAGGCGGTCTGGGCTCCCATAAACGGGGCTCCCAGAAGCTGGGTTTCCAGCGGCCGAAATGGAGGAGCCTTGGGCGCTCGCAGGCGTGAGGGCAAGCGCGGCTCCGGAGCTGTAGGCGACGGTGATGCGGAGATCCGGGGAGAGTTCTTCTGTCCAGGCAACATTCCATCCATTGGCGGTGTATCCGGCGGCAAGAGATCGGAAGCTGCCGGAAGCAGGGTCGGACAGAAGACTTGAACCCAGGGGGCCAGTGAGCAGACTGGCCACCTCGGTTGCGACCCGGGATTCCGTGTCGGCGTCGGCTGAGCCGAGCCGAGCCGCTCCGGAGGTTTGGACGCCTGAGATGGTCACCCGATCGAGGCGGTCGTGGTAGAAAGCGACCTCGATGGAGGATCGGTGGGTGGTGCGACGGACAGACGCTCTCTGATGGAGGCCGTGTTCGACGCGGAGATGGCCCTGGACGCGAGCCCCGGTGGGAACATCGGGTGCCGAGGGACCAATATCGGAGAGTTCCTGAAGATCGCGCGCGGTCGCGAGATCGTAGCCCGCGGTCCAGTCGCCGGCGGGGTGGGCGAGGATGCGGAGAAACGGCAGGGTCTCGACGGTGGACCTGCCGTTTTGGCCAAGAACGGCGAGTCGGGAACCGGCCTCGATCGCAGCGAGATCGCCGATCGAGATCTGCTCCCCGGAGGAGAGCTGGAGGGAGCTGATGGAGGCCGGTCCGGACGGGCCAAGCAGACCCGAGGCGGAGGTGTGGGTGGCGCTGATGCGTAACGTGCTGGCCGGGCCGAGATGGCGTTCCTGGGCGAAGGCAAAGCTAGCCAAGGCGAAGGTTTGCGAGGAGGTGGGTCGTACGGAGTGACTGGGAGCGGTGACAACATCGGCCCGAATGGCGGACCTCGACTGCTCGCCGTGCTGAAGATCGGCTGAAAGCGTCTGCCGGCGGCCACTCTGGACGAACTTGCCGGACACTTGTTCGACTCCGGCCCCGAGCTTGATGGAAGACTTTGATGAATGTTCGCCGGCAGAGGTGAGGCCGGGGTCGAGAGCGCGCAGGATGGGGCGATTGGCGGCAGAGCGCAGCGTCCACTTCCAGTCGTCGGCCGGCTCGTCGGCGCGACGACGTTCGGCGGGAAGCCAGGAGGTGGAATCGAAGAGTGTGCCGACGGTGAGATCGACGATGGCTTCGGCGCCGGAGCGGAGTTGCAACTTGCGGACAGCGGGGACGGAGAGCGTGGCGGTGGCGCGTACCTGATACCGTCCGGGGTGGAGATTGGCGACGAGGTACCGTCCGTGGAGATCCGTGACGGCTCCGGCGCGAACGGCCGCGGCGCCGTCCAGCAGGTCAACTATTGCACCCATCAGAGGGACGCCGCGCGAGTCGCGAACGATGCCGGTTACGATGGAAGATTGGCCCAGAACCCGATGTTCACGGGCCGCGGCAGATGGGCGCGCGGAGGAGCCGATGCCCTGGGCGCGTGCCAGTGCAGAGGTTGCAAGCGCGGCCAGGCCGACGAGAGCCACGACACGAGAGCGCCGGACTTGGCAGACGTTGCGGGCCATGCCGATCTGGATAGGGGTGAGGGCCGGGCTGAGGATCGAGATCTCCGTGAAGAGGGGCACAGTGGGTTACCTGTGCGTCGATGGCCTACTGAGAGGCGGCTCCCGGGAGACAAAGCGCGTGGGGGGAGCCCGGGAATCAAAAGAGACCGCTCATAGCCTGATCGCATCCGCTTGATCGTGTCTCGGTGAGGTTTGCTGGGCCTAGTCGACGACGAACGGAGCCGACTCGGCGATTTGCTGCTTGGTGATGCCGTCGTTGATCTTGATGGTGACCTGGTATTTGCCGGGCTCGAGGCTGGCCAGGGGCATACTCTTCTGGAGCGTGATCTGGTCGGCGTTTGGGCTCAGCTTGGAGGTGAGTTCCTCGGTCTCAAGGACGGATTTGTTGGTGGACATGTTCTGGATCTGGTAGGAGATGGTGGCGCCGTTCTGCTTGCTCTTGTCGTCGATGCCGAGATTGTAGACCTGCATCCAGAAGTTCAGGTTCTGGCCGCGGTGAAAGGTGACGGGAACTGCCCCGCCGTTGGGGACACGAGGCCGGATGTGGGTGTTGCCGATGACGAAGTTGCCGGCGCCGATATCTTTCGACGGGACTCGCTCCATCTGGTCGGCGAGGATAAGCGAGGACACAGCGAGGCGGTCGTCGTCGTACTTGGGAAGATTGACCGATCGCCGCCAGGTACCGATGTGATCCGGGTTGTTGACGTCCTTGATGACGATGTCGATCTTGTAGAGCCCGGGACGCATCGGCAGCGACTTCCAATAGACGGACATGTCGTTCTGCTTGCGTCCGAGAAGTTCGCTGGGAACCTGGATGTTGACGGTGTCTTCAAAGGTCTGGACCGGCTTGTGGTTCAGGTTGGAGACGCGGGCGAGGATGTTGACGGTGCCCACGGAGACGCCGTCCTTGGTTTGAAAGGTGATGTCGCGGTTGCGGATCTGCAGCGTGATGGGCATCAGGACGGTGTCGTTGGTTACCTTGACGTAGTCGGTGCGGACGTCGAACAGGAACGGCGGCCCCGTGAGGATCTTGGAGGTGGCCATGTAGGACTCAAGATCCTTGAACTTGATGACGGGCGGTGCGCTGAGCAGGGCATAGCGGCTGAGGCGATCGAACTGCTTGCTCTGATTCTGGGAAGAGAGAGGACCCGTGCCGAGCTGCTCGAGACTGTTGCCGTTGAAGCGATCGGCCTTTTTGGCCTGTCCCATCTGTTCGTACATGGTTGCGCCGGCGCCGGGGACGTACTTGAGGGCGTCCTTCTCCGATCGATCGACCGTCATGTGGTAGTCGCCGCACATGCAAGTGTCGACGAATTCGATGTCGATGTTGTCGCCGATACCTTCGAGGTAGCGGTAGTGCCAGATTTCAAATGGAAATGTTGCGGTGCTGCCGCCGCCTTCCTCCATGGGGCGCTCGTAGTTTCCGCCGGAGGGATGGGAGTCGGTCGAATCGGGTTTGCCATAGGCGATGTAGATGTGTCCCCGATCGGTGCGCCAGCCGGGCTTGCCGGCGGCGAAGTGCTCGTTGGCGTAGGCGATGCGCTGGTAGTGCTGCTCGCGGAACTCGTTTTCGGGGGAGTCTGGGTTGGGGTTGCGGCGCTGCCAGAACGCTTCGATGAACTGATCGCGCTCCTCATCGTTGGAGAGCTGGCGGAAGGCTTTGAGTTCTTCGTCGGTGATGATCCAGCGGACGTCCTGGTCGACCCACTGCTTGTATTCGCCCTTGAGCTCGCGCTTGAGTTCCTTTTGCTGCTGCCGCTTTTCGTTGTCGTTGAGGCGGCGCTTCAGCGGATCGGGCTTCTCTTCGGTGGTGGGGGCCTTGAGGACGCCATCGGGGGACGTGGAAGGGGAGCCGACCTGCGCGCGGCCAGCAGGAAGAGCCAGCAGAAAGAGAAGGGGGAGAGCGGAAGCGGTCGAGATTTGACGAGCTGTGACCTTCATTGAGTTGCGCGACCTCTTCATGAAATTTCATTGTAGAGCGGAGCGCGCCGGGGAACAAGTTACCAAGGGTTGGCGTATGAGTTGCTGCAAGGTGTGGCTGATATCATCAGGCGCAGATGGGGAACGCCAGAGTTTCTGGACGAAAGAGCGAAATCGGATGAGCGCAAAGAAGATCATTGCCCTGGTTGCGGTGGTGTTGTTGCTGGCAGGGATCGCCGTGGCTACGGTTCTGCATGGCCAGGCCAACGTGGTCAAGGTCGCGACGGGCAAGGTGACCGAAGGCGATCTGGTGTCGGTGGTCAGCGGGACCGGGCAGATCAAGCCGAAGACGTATGTGAACATCGGAGCGACGGCGATGGGTCGGATTACGCACCTGAACGTGCGCGAGGGCGACCATGTAAAGCGCGGCACGGTGCTGGCGACGGTGGAAAGCGTGCAGCCGTCCGCGATGGTCGCGGCACAGCAAGCAACGATTGCATCTTCGAGGACGGATGTGAACTCGTTCAGCGCGGCGGAGAAGACGGCGGCGGCGAACATTTCGCAGGCGAAGGCGGATCTCGAGCAGAAGCGTCTGGACTTCGAGCGGGCGCGGGCGCTTTACGATGGCAAGCTGATCTCGAAGCAGGACTTCGACAGCCGCAAGGCGGCGTTTGATGTTTCCGGGGCGACGCTCGAGCAGCGGCAGGCAGCCGAGGCGCAGGCGCCCGCGCAGACCAACTCGCAGAGGGCCAAGGTGAACCAGGCGATTGCGAGTCAGCGGTCGAACTACGATGCGCTCGACAAGACCGTGAGCCGTGCGCCGTTCGACGGTCTGGTGACGAACGTGCCTGTGCGCGAAGGGGAGACGGTGGTGCTGGGGATCCAGAACGCCCAGGGATCGACGCTGATGACGCTGGCGGATGTCTCGGTGATTACGGCGGAGGTGAAGGTGGATGAGACCGACATCGTGAACGTTCGTTTGAATCAGCCGGCGGACGTGACGGTGGATGCTCTGCCCGGAAAGGTCTTCAAGGGGCACGTGACCGAGGTTGGGGACCAGGCGCTGCTGCGGACGACGGGCGTGGCGACGAGCCAGAGCACGACGGGGACGGAGGAGGCGAAGGACTTCAAGGTGGTCGTGACGCTGGACCCGACGTCCGAAGAGCTGCGACCGGGGCTGTCGGCGACCGCGAAGATTACGACGGCACACAAGGCGAATGCCGCGATCATCCCCATCCAGGCGCTGGTCGACCGAGATCCCGCGGCAGAACAGCAGATGGCCAAGGACGCCGGGAAGCATGCCGGGGCGAGCTCCGCGGATGCGGTTGCGGGGACGGCTTCCAAGGGCAAGCCGGCCTCCGTGCAAGGCGTTTATCTGCTCCGCAAGGACGGAAACAAGCTGCGGACCGAGTTTGTGCCGGTAAAGACGGGCATCACGGGGGCAACGGATATCGAGGTGCTGAGCGGCCTGAAGCCAGGCGAGGAGATCGTCACCGGGCGGTACAAGGTGTTGCGAACGCTCAAGAGCGGGATTGCCGTGAAGCGGGACAATACGCCGGACGCCCCTGCCGCGGGAGCGAATACCTAAAATCGCGGTCTGAGATCTGTCCGGGAACTGTTTCCGGCGGCTTACGTAGAATCGTTTGAGGTTGGCAGACGGAGATGAGGATGGCGACTGAGACACAGGTGGACACGGCGCGGATAGACGGCGCGGAAGCTTCGACCGGCGACGTGATTGTGACGGAGAACCTGTGGAAGACCTACTCGATGGGCGACCAGGAGGTGCATGCCCTCCGGGGCGTGAACCTGCGCATCCGGCACAACGAATATGTCGCGATCATGGGGCCGTCAGGGTCGGGCAAGTCGACGCTGATGAATCTGATCGGGTGTCTCGATTCGCCGACCGAGGGACGGTACGAGCTGAACGGTCACGATGTTTCCAAGCTGAACGACGACCAGCTGGCGCGCATCCGCAACAAGGAGATCGGCTTTGTCTTTCAGACCTTCAATCTTCTGGCGCGCGCGACGTCGCTGCACAATGTCGAGCTTCCGTTGATCTACAACGGAACGCCGGCAGCCGAGCGAACGGCGCGGGCGAAGGAAGTTCTGGAATCGGTGAATCTCGGCTCCCGGATGATGCACAAGCCCAACGAGCTCTCGGGCGGGCAGCGGCAGAGGGTTGCGATCGCGCGCGCTCTGGTGAACCGGCCGTCGATCATCCTGGCTGACGAGCCGACGGGAAACCTGGACTCCAAGACGGGCGACGAGATCATGGCGCTGTTTGACGATCTGCACGCCAACGGAAACACGATCGTTCTTGTCACCCACGAGCCGGATATCGCCGAATATGCGCATCGGGTGGTGACGATCCGGGACGGGCAGATTGCGAGCGACCATGTTTCGAGCCGGATCCGCGACGGCGCTGTCGGCGGCAAGACCGGCAGCAAGGGCTCTCACCCAACGGTGTAACACGCGGTGCGCTCGCTTCCAACTAGAATGGGTATATGGCTCTGTGTACCCGCCAGCTTCGCCGTCAGCGTGCCCTTGTGTTGCTCGTTCTGCTTGGGCTGTTCGGCGCGGCCGGACCGAAGCTCAGGGCTGATGCCCGTTTCGACCTGATCGGACCGCGGGTGGAGGTGCGCGTGACGCGCGGCGGAAAGATGCTGCCGATCGCGTCGGTGCCGAATTTGCAGCCGGGCGACCAAGTCTGGCTTCATCCGGATCTGCCGTCGACACAGTCAGTGCGTTACCTCCTGGTCGTGGTCTTTCTTCGCGGAACGACGAACCCTCCGCCGGACAGCTGGTTCAAGCGGATTGAGACCTGGGACCGGCACGTGCGGGAGGAAGGTGTGACGGTAACGGTTCCGCCCGAGGCGCAGCAGGCGCTGCTGTTTCTCGCGCCGGAGACGGGTGGCGACTTTACAACCTTGCGGTCGGCGGTGCGCGGACGGCCTGGCATCTTTGTCCGGGCGTCGCAGGATCTAGCGGAGGCGGGCTTCGAGCAGTCGCGCATTGAGAAGTATCTGGCGGCGATCAAGCAGGTACCGCCGACCGATCCGAAGGCCTTGCTCGACCACTCCCAGCTGCTGGCGCGGACGTTGAATCTGAAACCGAACGAAGATTGCTTCAAGCGATCTCCGGACTTGCAGTACACGTGCTTGACGCAGTCGGGCAACCAGAGCCTGCTCGAAGATGGGCACGGGCAGACGATCGTTTCGACCCTGACGAACGGTGCGAGTTCGGACCTGATCTATGCGGCGAGTTCCACACCGCTCGCCGGCGGTGGGGCCTACAGCGCGTATGTGGGAGCGGTGGTCGATGTGGTTCGGCTCCTGAGCGGCCTGCACACGGCGCACTACCAGTACATTCCGGCGATCGCGTTTCCGGAGCGGGACAATCTGAACCTGCGTCTGAACACGCCGCCTTCGTTTCTGAATCCGAAGTCGGTGATTGTGATCGGCCTGCCGGCGGTTGAGGGGGCGACGCTGCCGCCGCTGCGACCGGCCAACCCCGGGCATGTCAGTTGCCTCCTGCGGCCGGACGTGATCTTTCCGGTGGACGGTGCGCCCCTGGTGTTTTCGACCGCTCTGGCGCATGACATGGTGCTGCGGGTGAACGGCAGACCGGAGACGAGCGCGATCCCCTTGCGTGCGGACGCGTACCAGGGCGGTCTGGTGCCGGCCGTGGAAGAGGTGCGGCGCGTTCTGCCGGACCCCGGTCCGGACGGAGGTGGAAAGAGCTCAGCGGAGGAGAAGAAGCCTGGGACAGAGACCGGACAGGCTGTTGCAGGGCAGGGCACACCCGGCGCGGCCAAGCTGCCGGCCACCACGGCGACCGTGACAGTCGAGGGCTTCTGGGGCTTCGACCACTTCACCGGGCCGACGCTGCCGGTGCAGATCGCGCCGGGCGGCGGATGGAAGCTGAGGGCAGCGGCCGGGGATCGCAACGATCCGGTGATCGCCGGGGTCGACAACCATCTCGATCTCACGGGGGATGGAACGGCGTGCATCCAGTCTGTCACTTCGGCGAATGCGGAAAAGACGGAGTGGAAGCCGGCGTCGGAGACAAAGCCGGCCGACGTCAGTGTGACTTTGCGGCCGACGCGACCGGGTAAAGTCGCGTTGGCGGTGCACCAGTACGGGACGTCGAGGGTCGATGTTGTGGCCGCCCAGGCATTTTCAAAGCCGGCAGAGCTGAAGTCGGTCTCGTTCCACGCCGAGGATCTGCGGCTGCTCCTGCTCGGATCGAACCTTGGCGACGTCCGCAGCGTCGATGTGGATGGAACTAGCTTTTCTCCTGTTGTGGAGGAAGCATCGGGCGAGGCTACGACGACGGGATCTGTCCGGACCGCCGACCCGAGCGGGTTGCGTTTGGCGGCCGCAGCGGGTGCGGCTCCACCGAAGTTGAAGGCCGGGGAGAGTGCCACGGCCAGGGTGACCCTGGGCGACGGACGTGTGTTGAGCCTGCCGTTTGTGGTCGAGCCGACGCGACCTGTGGTGTCGATCCTGAGCCGAAGCGTCGAGCAAACGCCTGTGTCGACGATCCGGCTGGCAAACAAGGACGACCTGCCGCTCGATGGACATTTGAAGGTGTCTCTGCGGTCCTCGGTTCCGTTTGCTCGGGACGCCCACGTGGAGGTCGAATATGCGGGGGGCGGACAGAGCGTCTCGGCCGCTCTGGGGGATGGTTCGTTGGTGCTTGAGGACAGGCGAACGGTGGTGCTGGGGGTCGATCTGCGAAAGAGCTTTGGGCCGTCGGCGTTTGGCCCGCTGCGCCTCCGCGTGGTGGCTCACGACGGGACGGCCGGGGACTGGATCGCTCTGGGCAATCTCGTCCGCGTGCCTTCGCTGACGGCAGTGCGATGCGGATCGGACGCTGCGAAGCCGTGCACGCTGACCGGAGCAGATCTGTTTCTGCTCGATGCCGTCGCGGCGGATGCGGCGTTTACCGATGCGGTGATGGTGCCCGAGGGTTACGTCGAGAATGCCATCGAGATGCCCCGTCCAGCGAATGGAAGCTTTTTTGTGCGGCTCAGGGACGATCCCACGTCCGTGGATGTGGCGACATTGCCGGTCACGTCGCGGTAGGTAACCGACCAAGAGTCTCCTAGGTTTCGCTGCGAACTGCCGCGAGCCGTTTCTGGACCGTGCTGTGTTTTCGGCTGTAAAGGAAGTAAACGACAAGACCGATGGCCATCCAGCCGAACAGGCGTTCCCAGTTGGCGATCCCCAGTTCGACCATCATGTAGCCGTTGAACAGGATGCCGAGGATAGGGACGAGAGGGACAAAGGGGGTACGAAAGGGACGCGGCCGGTCGGGGTCGCTGCGGCGCAGGAGAATGATGGCGATGCAGACGATGACAAAGGCGAAGAGCGTTCCGATGTTGACCATCTTTCCGATAGTTTCGATGGGGGTGACGGAGCCGACGATGGCGGCGAGGAAGCCGGCGAGGATGGTGCCCTTCCAAGGGGTGCGGAAGCGCGGGTGAATGGCGCCAAAGAAGCCCGTTGGAAGCAGGCCGTCCTTAGCCATCGAGTAGAGAACGCGGCTTTGGCCGAGCAGCATGACGAGCATGACGCTGGTGAGGCCGGCCAGGGCGCCGACGGTGATAATGTTGGCGGCGGTGTTGAGGTTGCGATCGAGAAAGGCGCGGACGATGGGGGCTTCGACGTTGACCTCCGGCCAGTAGACCATGCCGGTGAGGACGGCGGCTACGCCGATGTAGAGCACCGTGCAGATCAGGAGCGAGGCGATGATGCCGATGGGCATGTCGCGCTGGGGGTTTTTCGCTTCCTGGGCGGTGGTCGAGACGGCGTCGAAGCCGATGTACGAGAAGAAGACCAGACCGGCGGCGAGGCCGATGCCGCCTAGACCGAAGGGCGCAAAGGTGTGCCAGTCCGTGCCCCAGTTGGCGCGGCTGACGTAGTGCGAACCGAGGGCGAGCACAAACAGAACGACTGAAACCTTGACGATGACGATGCCGGCGTTGAAGCGGGCCGACTCCTTGATGCCGATGACGAGGACGGTGGTGATCACAAGGGCGATCAGGAAGGCGGGGAGGTTGAAGCCGATCTCGACGCCGCCGATGGTGGGCGCGTTCAGCAGGGCGTGAGCGCTGGCCGCGAGCTGCGGCGTGGGGTGGGCGACGGTCGCTGTCAGGGCTTCGCTGAAGGGTTTGGTGCCGGCGACAAAGTCCGGGTGGGCGGCGTGCACGGCTTCGCGGGCGACGGCATCGAGGGCGCGTTTGAGGCCGGTCCAGTGGTCGTAGGCGAGCCAGAGCGGGAACTTCAGGTGAAAGATGGCGAGGAACTCGACAAAGGTGTTGGACCAGCCGGAGGAGACGGTACTGGCGCCCATGGCGTACTCGAGCGTGAGGTCCCAACCGATGATCCAGGCGAAGAGTTCACCGAGCGTGGCGTACGCATAGGTGTAGGCCGATCCGGCGAGGGGAATCATCGCCGCGAACTCGGCGTAGCAGAGGCCGGCAAACGCGCAGCCGAGGCCGGAGAGGACGAAGGCGAGCATCAGGGCAGGGCCGGCGGTCTTCGCTCCAAGTCCGCTCAGGACGAAGATGCCCGCGCCGATAACGGCACCAATGCCCAGGGCCGTGAGCGCGAACGGGCCGAGCGATCGCTCGAGGGTGTCGGAACCTTGTTCTTTCGCCTCGTGCAGGAGCGAATCCATCGACTTCTTCGCAAACAGATCTGTCATGCGGGCCCTTGTCTTCCTGAAGTTTGGTAGAGGATTTCTAAGACAACTCTGGTGACGGTCCGTTCCGCTTCCAGAGCAGATAAACGGGAATTCCGAGCAGAACAAGAATGAGCCCGGGCCAGGTGTACTGCGGTTTGTAACGCAATAGTACTGCACTGATCCAAAGCGCCATGACGATATAGAGCGCGGGAAGGACGGGGTAGCCGAAGGCGCGGTAGGGGCGGGGGGCGTCGGGCTGGGTGCGGCGAAGCACAAACAGACCGACGATCGTGAGGATGTAGAAGAGGAGGACGGCGAAGATGACGTAGTCGAGCAGTTGGCCGTAGGAGCCTGAGAGGCAGAGGAGACATGTCCAGGCGCACTGCACCCAGAGTGAGTTGACGGGAGCTCCGGAGCGCGGGCTGAGCCGGCCGACGGAGCGGAAGAAGAGGCCGTCGCGGCTCATAGCGTAGTAGACGCGCGCGCCCGCGAGCAGCATGCCGTTGACGCAACCGAAGGTGGAGATGAGGATGGCGGCGGCCATCAGTTTGGCGCCGGTGCCCGAGAAGGCCTGCTCCATGACGGCGGTAGCGACGCGATCTTCAGACGCGTACTGGATGCCGCGCTCGGCCAGGGTGGCGCCGGTAGGCGAGCCGGCGAGCGGAAGCACGCTGAGGTAGACGACGTTGCAGAGCAGATACAGCAAGAGGACGACGCCGGTGCCGAGCGCGAGCGAGAGCGGAAGATTGCGCCGCGGATTGGTGATTTCGCCCGCGGTAAAGGTGACGTTGTTCCAGGCGTCGGACGAGAAGAGGGACCCGACCTGGACGGCGGCGACGATGGTGAGCAGGCCGACGTAGACGGTGGGTCCACCGACGCCGACCTGGATGGCGTGGGTCGTGTTCCAGCCGGCGCCCGCGAAGAAGTTGCGCCAGCCCGTGCCGAAGTTGGCGGCGATCGCTGTGCCGTTGCTCGCCACAAAGCCGACCAGAACGACAGCGGCGAGCGCGAGGACTTTAGCGGAGGTAAAGAGGTTCTGGACCGCCGCGCCCATGCGCACGCCGAAGGTGTTCAGCACGGTCAAGAGCGTGATGATGACGATGGCGGAGAGATTGGCCGTGTTGAGGCCGAGATCCATATTGCCGAGCGTCATGGGGCCGACCTGCCAGGCCGGCACGTGGCCGATATGCCACAGCCAGTGCGCGGAGCTGACGGATGGAAAGAAGACGCCGAGGAACTTGCCGAAGGCCACCCCGACCGCCGCGATGGTTCCCGTCTGGATGACGAGAAAGAGGGTCCAACCGTAGAGAAAGCCCCACAGTGGGCCGAGCGACTCGCGCAGATAGACGTACTGGCCGCCGGCACGCGGCATCATGGCGGCGAGTTCGCCGTAGGAGAGGGCGCCGCTAATCGTCATCACGGCGGTGACGAGCCAGGCGGCGATCAGGAGCGCGGGGGAGCCGAGCGCGCGCGACATGTCGGCCGAGACGATGAAGATTCCCGAGCCGATCATCGATCCCATGACGATGGCGGTCGCCGAGAAGAGGCCCATGCCCTCTACGAGCTCGGGCGTGTTGGAGTTCTCGCTCGTTGCGATTGACGGTTTATTCACGTGCGTCAGTTCTATCGCAAAATGTCGAGAAAGTCGCGCGCGATGATGTCAGGCCGATCGCCGGGGCCGAGAAGGGCGGAGATGACGGCGACCGAATCGGCGCCGGCCTCGACGACGCCGCGGGCGTTCTGGAGGGTGATGCCGCCGATGGCGACGATGGGTTTCGCGGTGAGGGCGCGGGCGCGGCGGAGGTTGTCGAGACCGACGACGGGGGCAGCGTCGCGTTTGGTGCCGGTGGGGAAGATGGGGCCGACGGCGATGTAGTCTGCCGGGCCAGCGTCCGCGATGGCGATCTCTCTGTCGGTGTGGGCGGAGATGCCGATGAGGCCGGATGGGAGGAACGCGCGGGCGTCGGCGGGAGGGAGGTCGGTCTGACCAAGGTGGACCCCGTCCATTTTGAGGCTCGCGGCCAGGTCGGGGTGGTCGTTGAGGATAATGAGGCAGCGGTAGGGCAGGAGTGCGTCGCGGACCTGCTCGGCGGATTTGCGAACGTGGGCTCTGTCGGGGTTCTTGTCGCGGAGTTGCAGCAGCAAGATGCCGGCGTCGGCGAGCTGACGTACGGTGTCGAGGAGGTCGAGATGGCGGGCGTCGAGCAGGTCCCGGTCGACGATGGCGTAGAGCCGGGGGAGAAGCGGCGGAGCCGGCGCCTCGGGCAGTGGATCGCGCAGGTCTATGAGCCCTTCTGTCTCTCGAGAAAGCGTTCCATGAACTTGGTATCGAACTGGCCGGAGCGAAACTCGGCGTCGGCGAAGATTTTTTTATGCAACGGAATCGTGGTGTGGATGCCCTGGACGACGAACATTTCGAGAGCGCGCTGGGTCTTGTTCATGGCTTCTTCGCGGTCGGCTCCGTGGCAGATGAGCTTCGCGATCAGGGAATCGTAGAACGGCGGTACGACGCCCTCGGCGTACTGCGCCGTGTCGACGCGGACGCCGTTGCCGCCGGGGAGGTTGAAGGCGGTGATGCGACCAGCCGACGGGGTAAATTTTTCGGGATGCTCGGCGTTGATGCGGCACTCGATGGCGTGTCCGCGGATGGGCGGGATCGCGGGAACGATGGACGGGAGCTTTTCCCCGGCGGCGATGCGGAGCTGTGCCTTTACCAGGTCGACGCCGGTGACCATCTCGGTTACGGGATGCTCGACCTGGATGCGCGTGTTCATCTCGATGAAGTAAATTTTGCCGTCCTCGTCCATGAGGAACTCGATGGTGCCGGCGTTCCAGTAGCCGATATTTTCGAGCGATTTGCGGATGGTTTTGCCGAGTTCTTCGCGTACCTTGGGCGTGATGGCGAGGCTAGGCGCCTCTTCGATCAGCTTCTGGTGTCGCCGCTGGATGGAGCACTCGCGTTCGCCGAGACTCATCACGTTGCCGTGCTCGTCGGCGAGCACCTGGAACTCGATGTGGCGCGGGCGCTCGATGAATTTTTCCATGTAGAGATCGCCGTTGCCGAAGGCGTTGGCGGCCTCGGTCGACGCCTGCTGAAAGAGCGCGGGGAGATCTTCGGCGGTGCGGCAGATACGCATACCGCGACCGCCACCGCCCGCGACCGCTTTGAGGATGACCGGGTAACCGACGCTCTGGGCCCATTCGAGCGCCTCGCCTTCGCTCTCGATAACGCCGTCCGAGCCGGGAAGGATGGGGACTTTGGCCTTCTTCATGGTCTGCCGGGCGGTCGATTTTTCGCCCATCAGGCGGATTACTTCCGGGCTCGGGCCGATAAATTTAATGTTCGAGGCCTGGCAGACTTCGGCGAAGTTGGCGCTTTCGCTGAGCAGGCCGTAGCCCGGGTGAATGGCGTCGACGTCGGCGATCTCGGCCGCAGAGATGACGGCGGGAACGTTGAGGTAGCTGTCGGCCGAGCGCGGCGGACCGATGCAGATGGCCTCGTCGGCGAAGCGGACGTGGAGCGAGTTGCGGTCGGCCTCGCTGTAGACGGCGACCGTGCGGATGCCCATCTCCTTGCAGGCGGAGATGACGCGCAGGGCGATTTCGCCGCGGTTCGCGATCAAGACTTTACCGAACATCGAGCGGTGTGCCTTTCCTGGGATGCGGGTCGGGATGCGGATGCCGTTGCGGGCCCGGGTGTCTCGTCTGAGGCATGTCTCAGCGAGGCCGGATGCTGAACAGGGGCTGGCCGTATTCGACGGGCTGGCCACTGACCGCGATGCGTTCGACGAGTTCGCCGGCCATGTCGGCTTCGACCTCGTTCATCAGCTTCATCGCTTCGACGATGCAGAGCACCTGACCCACCTCGACCGGGTCGCCGGGCTGAACGAAGGCGGCGGCTCCGGGCGAGGGCGAGTCATAAAAAGTTCCGACGAGAGGAGATTTGACCTGATGAACCGGAATTTCGGCGATGGCCGGGGGAACCACCGCATGCGCGGGCGCGACCTCAGCCAAGGGCATCTGCTCCGGGGCCGCGGAGTGCGCCTCCAGAAATCGGCTCAGATGAGCGACATCGAGGGCACTGGCCGAAGGAGGCGCGGCCGTCGCGAATTTCAGGCGCAGCTTCAGGTCCGCGCGTTCCATGTCGAACTCGGCGATGCCGTTTGCCTTGAGCAGATCGACAATCGCCCTGAGTTCTTCGAGTTGATCCTGTTCCATTCTCTCGTTTCCTGTTGTGACGTAGGTGCCGCGGCTCGGGTCAGAGTTCGATCAGAGCCTTTGTGCTCGGGGTAAGTATTTTACTTCCTTGCTCGGTGACGAGCACCATATCTTCGATGCGCACACCGAACCGGCCGGGCAGATAGACGCCGGGTTCGATGGTGATGACCATGCCGGGGCGGAGCTTTTCCTGGACCTTGACTGCCAGTCGCGGGCCCTCGTGGATCTCCAGGCCGACGCCATGTCCGGTGGAGTGTGTGAAATATCGTGCAAAACCTGACCTCTGCAAAGTAGCACGAGCCGCCTTGTCGACCTCCGCTCCGCTGACGCCGGGGGCAACGCAGTCGATCGCGGCGAGTTGCGCGCCCAGCACCGCATCATACACGGCGCGCTCCTCGGATGAGGGCCGGCCGAGGTGCACGGTGCGGGTCATGTCGGAGCAGTAGCCGTCGAGGACGACGCCGAAGTCGAGCGTGACGAACCCGCGTCGGGGCAGACGGGCGGAGGTGGCGATGCCGTGCGGAAGGCCGCTGCGCGGACCGCCGGCCACGATCGTCTCAAAGCTCATGCCGGAAGCGCCAGCACGCCGGGCCGCGGATTCGATGGCAAGGGCGACCTCGGCTTCGGTTGCGCCGGGGACGATGTGATCGAAGAGAGTGTCGAAGATCCAGCAACCGAGGTCGGCGGCAGAGCGCATCTGGGCGATTTCCGCGGCGTCCTTCGCCTCGCGTAGTTTGGCGACGATCGCCGGCGCTGGTTGGAAGAGGGAGCGGCGCAACGGAGCGCTCAGGGCTTTTCGCATCCGATCGAGAGCGCTGACCGAGGTGTGGTCAGGGTCGAAGCCGCAGCGCCTCGCGCCGATTTTTTCTAGGTATGCACACGCGTCCAGCACAGCTGGGCGTTTGGAGATCACAACGCGTGTCCCTTGACTCTCGGACCGAGCCTGTGTGGTGTAGCGGCCATCGGTAAAGAGAACAGATTTCTGCTTTGCAAGAACAAGAATTGCAGAGGACCCGGTAAAGCCGGAGAGATAGCGGATGTCGGGCGCATGGGAGAGGAGCAGGGCCTCGACACCCGCCACCGCCGCCGCGGCGATCGCCCGTCCTCTTCTCGCCGCATTGGCCATACGGTTCAGTTTACTGAAAGTGGGGCGGTCTGACCCCAATCGGGTTTTGGCGCAGACCGTACGCCGCCCGGTATCATGGTGTATGACCGTCCTTCGGACCCCGCCTGTCGATGCTGTGTCGTCCCCCGTGACGCGCCGCCGATTTTTGATCGGTGCCGGCGCGGCCGCGGCGGGACTGGCACTCTACTCGGGCGAGATCGCGCGGCATGAGGTCCAGGTGGTCTCGCGGCCGATTGAGATCCTCAATCTACCCACCGCTTTCAACGGCCTGCGTGTGCTGCAGCTCAGCGACATTCACCTCGACGAGTTCACCGAGCCCGCGTTTCTTGAGCGCATCGTCCGCCGCGCCAATGCCCTGGCTCCGGATATCGTGCTTCTGACGGGGGATTTCATCACCAAGGGATCGCTGACCTTTCTGGCGGCGCGGCATGCGGCCCACCGGTGCGCGGATGTGCTATCGGGGCTCACGTGCCCGCTGCGCTTCGCGATCCTGGGCAACCACGACGTCAGCGTGAGTGCACCCATGGTGGTGGCGGCGCTTGAAAGCAATGGGATTCCCGTGCTGGTGAACCGGCATGTGGCGATCGATCGATCGGGCGACCGCCTCTGGATCTGCGGGGCCGATGAGCCGGGAACCAGCCGGCCAAATCTCGACCTGACGGTACCGGCGCGGCCCGGCGGCCCGGTGATTCTGCTGGCGCATCCGCCGGATTATGCCGACCGCGTGCTGCAGCATCCGCGCGGTCCGCTGGTCGACCTGATGCTCTCCGGCCACTCGCACGGAGGGCAGGTGCGGCTGCCGTTTGCCGGGCCTCTGGTGCTTCCGCCGCTGGGTCGAAAGTATGTGCAGGGGCTCTTTCGCTTCAGTCGAATGCAGCTCTATGTCAATCGCGGGATAGGGACGGTGGGCCTGCCGTTTCGTCTGAACTGCCCGCCGGAGATCACCGTGCTTACCCTTCAACCTTCCGTTGCGGCCGCTCCGGTGGACTCGGCGAGCTAGAGCAAATTACCTGTGGGTGTATAGGGAGCCACAGGTAATCAACGCCGTTTTCTACCAAGGAAAACGGCTCTGCACGAACATTCCGCTCCATAGCAACAGATAATTTGCTCTAACGTGCCCGGGCAGCGGGCTTTTTCTCCCGGGGCATGACGGCAATCGTGCTCGGCAGCTTGACGCCGGACTTCTCATCCATCCAGCTGTCCAGGAGCGATTTCTTGAAGCGCCATCGATTGCCCAGCTTGAACGCCGGCACAAACCCTTCAGATGCATAGCGATAAAGCGTATCGCCGCTGATGCCCAGGTACTCCGACGCCTGCCGGATGTCCATGACCTCGCGCGCCGTCGCCTGCACTGCTCCAGCCATGTTTGTGCCTCTTCAGACCGCCAGACCGGGTGGAACGCCAGCGGCCAGCACCCTCTTTTTACCCGCTTTGCAGAGCCGTAGCAAGCGGAATCGACCGGAGCTCAGCGATCTGGTAACGGCTGGAGGCCCTTGATGACGTCCAGCAGACTCTGACTGACGGTCCGGGTGGCGGCGATGGCGTCGGCGAGCGGGATGTCGGTGATCTCCGTTCCGCGAAGCACGACCAGCCGCCCGAAGCGTCCCTCGTGGACCAGATCGATAGCGGCGATACCGTACCGCGTGGCCAGCGTCCGGTCGTAGGCCGTGGGCGTTCCGCCTCGCTGCGTGTGGCCGAGGTTGACGCTACGCGTCTCGTACCCGGTCTGCCGCTCGATCTCCTCGGCAAGGATGTTGCCGATGCCGCTGAGGCGCACGTGGCCGAAGCTGTCCACAGCATCGCCAACCGCGATCTGGTCCTCCTGCTCGGGCAGCTTTGCGCCTTCGGCAACGACGACGATGCCGAACTTCTTGCCGTGATCCCGACGATACTTCAGCAGTCGGGCGACCTCTTCCATGTCGATCGGCTGTTCGGGAACGAGGATCACATCCGCTCCGCCGGCGATGCCGGAGCTGGCAGCGATCCAGCCTGCGTCGCGGCCCATCACCTCGACCACGATCACGCGATTGTGCGACTCGGCGGTTGAATGAAGGCGGCCGATCGCCTCGGTGGCGATCATGACGGCGGTATCGAAGCCGAAGCACACGTCCGTGCCGCTCAGGTCATTGTCGATGGTCTTGGGGACGCCGACGCAGGGGACGCCTTTTTCGATCAACGCCACGCTGATGGACTGGGTGTCGTCGCCGCCCATGGCGATCAGAGCGTCGATGCCGTTCTGCTTGAGCACCTCGACACAGCGATCCAGGCCGCCTTCGATCTTCTTCACGTTGGTGCGCGAGGAGCGAAGGATTGTGCCGCCGCGCTCGAGGATGCCCGAGGTGGAGTCGATGGTGAGGGGCGTGGTCATATTGTCGAGGACGCCGCGCCAGCCCTCGAGGAAGCCGACGAATTCGTCATTGTGGTGAAAGATTCCCTTGCGTACGACGGCTCTGATCACCGCGTTCAACCCAGGGCAGTCGCCGCCGCCCGTCAACATCCCAATCCGCATTTCCTGTAGTCCCCTTGTGTTGCTTAAATCATACGGCACTGAGCTGGTCGTGCGGTCGCCACCACTCGGATCGAAGATCTGTGCCCTCCACGACTTCGGTTGGAACTCCAGGGGTGGGCGACCAGAGCCGAATCGAGCGCTCGTCGGCCAGCGCCGTGATCTGCTCGATGGGGTCCCGCCAGCCGTGGAGGGCGAGGTCGAACAGGCCCCAGTGAATGGGCATGAGGAGGCCGGCGGCGCCGAGCGCCTCGAAGGCTCGAACGGCGCCCTCGGGGCCAAGATGAATCTCGCGCCAGAGCGGGTGAAAGGCGCCGATCTCGAGCAGGGTGAGGTCGAACGGACCGTACTTCCGGCCGATCTCGCCGAAGCCCTCCCACCAGCCGGAGTCGGCGCCGAAGTAGACGCGATGCCGCGGGCCGCGAAGGACGAAAGACGACCAGAGCGTCTCAAAGCGATTCGTGGGGCTGCGACCGGAGAAGTGGCGCGCCGGCAGCGCGGTGATCTCGAGAGATCGCGTCCCGTCGTGGTTGCGCACCGTGCAGATTTCGGTCCAGTTGAGGGCGGTGATCTTGTCGGCCGGAACGCCCTGACGGCGGAGGATCCCGTCGACTTCAAGCGAGGTGATCCAAGCCGCGCCTCGGGCCTGCTCCGACTGCGCGAGATGCCGGATGGTGTCGGCGCCAAGATGATCGTAATGATCGTGCGAGACCAGAACCGCGTCCAGCCGGGGCAAATCTCGGAGGGCGAGCGGCGCCGGAAAGAAACGCTTCGGGCCGAACCACTGCGCGGGCGAGGCGCGCTCCTCCCAGACCGGGTCGGTCAGCAGCGTGATGCCGTCGATCTCCAGAAGCATGGAGGTGTGGCCCATCCACGTCACACGCAGGCCGGACGGAGGTGCTGTGCGGTAGGTCGCGGGGTCGGTGCGGAACGGTCCGAGCGGCGTCTTCGGAACCCGCTCGGCTCGGTTGCGCAGGTACATCGGGAGGACCTTGAGCGCGATCGAAAGGCCGCCGAGCTCCGTTGGAACCGGGTTGAGAAACTTGCCGTCCGCCCTCTCGGCGGGACGCAAGAAACTGGTCGGCTCCGTTGTTTTCACTGATGTAGCGGAAGTTGCACTCATGCGCGTGAGGTCGCCTCGTCGGCGTAAAAACGGCCGATCTCCGCGGCGTACTTCTGCTCGACCACACGGCGTTTCAGCTTCATGCTGGGCGTGAGTTCCCCGGTCTCGACGCTCCACTCATCGACGACGACCGCAACGCGCTTGATGCTTTCGAAGTTGGCGAGACGGCTGTTTACCTCGTCGACGATGGCCTGGTAGAGCGCGATCACCTCCGGGCTCGACACGAGTTTCGCGCGATCGGACGTTGCGAGGCCGCGCTGCTGGGCCCAGCCGTCAAGCGTCGCAAAGTTGGGCGAAAGCAGGACGGATGCGAATTTGTGCTTGTCGCCGACAAGCGCGGCCTGCGCCACCAGAGAGTTCGACTTGAGCTTGTTCTCGATCGGCTGCGGTGCGATCAACTTGCCGCCGCTGGTCTTGAGCAACTCCTTTTTGCGGTCGGTGATGGAGAGATAGCCATCCGCGTCGATGTGGCCGATGTCGCCGGTCTTGAACCAACCATCGGAGGTGAAGACCTCCGCCGTCTCCGACGGTTTGTTCCAGTATCCGGGGAAGACGGCCGGTCCGCGAACTTCGAGTTCTCCGTCCTCGGCCAGACGGCAGAGCATATTTCCGAGCGGCTTGCCGACGCTGCCGATCCGGTGCTCGGCGGGCATGTTGATGCTTACCACGGGCGAGGTTTCGGTGAGACCATACCCCTCGAAGATGCGGATGCCGGCGTCGGCAAACCAGGTGGCGCTTTCCATGCCGAGCGGCGCTCCACCGGAGATAAAGATGGCGGCACGACCGCCAAAGGCAGCGTGGATCTTGGAAAAGACGAGCTTGTTCGCAAGCTTCCAGGGCAGAGCGACGGGCTGAGTGCCGTTGAGAATTTGGGCGCGTTCGTCAGCGCCGGTGCGAAGGGCCCAGCGCAGCAGACGGGCGCGCACCGGCGACGCCGCGGCCTTGCCTTCGATGGCGTGGCGGATCTTCTCATACACGCGAGGAACACCGACAAAGATGGTGGGGCGCACGGACTTCATCGCCTCCGGAAGCAGATCGAACCGCGGGCAGTACGCCAGCTGCGTGCCGTGCGAGATCAGAGCGTAGTCCAGGTGGCGCGCCGTCACGTGCGAAAGCGGAAGAAACGAGATGCACACATCCGCCGGACCCAAGTCGAGGCCGCGGGTGGAAAAGTTGATGTTGCTGGCGAGATTGCCGTGCGTGAGCTGCACGCCTTTGGACTCGCCGGTGGTCCCGGAGGTGTAGATGATGGTCGCCAGATCGCCGGGCGCGACCGCACGAAAGACGTCGTCGAAGGCTTGGTCGCGCATCTCCTTCTCGGGCGCCGACGCGATCAGTTTCCAGAAATCCTCCGCGTCGGGAAAGTCGCCCGAGTCCATCACGACCACGTGCTCGAGCGCGGGCAGATCGCCGGCGAGAGCGAGCTTCTGGAACTGCTCCCCCGACGAGACCACCAGCACCCGCGCCCCCGAGTCGCGGAGCATGTAGCCGATCTGCTCGGGCGTAAGCGTTGAGTAAAGAGGAACGTCGACGCCGCCGATGGCGAGCGTGGCGAAGTCCGTGACGGGCCACTCCCAGCGATTCTCCGACATCAGAGCGACACGATCGCCCTTGCCTAGCCCCCATCCGCGGAAGACGTCGGCGAGCGCGCGAACGCGGCCGTAGATCTGGTCCGAGGTGATAGAAACCCACTTCCCTTCCCCGGTCTGGATCTCGCCTGGGCTGCTGATTTGGCCGCCGGTGTGGGCCAGCATCACCGTGTCCCCGCCGCGGCCTGTCGCCAATGCGAAGACGTCGGCGAGCGTACGTAGATCAAACATCGCGATCTCCTCTACTTGCGCCTTCCGCTTGGCTACCGAGGCTCCTGTCACTGCTCATGCCTCGGTCGCTGATGCCTCGGTCGCCGATCCCCCTGTCACTAATCCCCCTGTCACTAATCCCATGGATCAGCACATCGACGACCTGGGCGGCCGTGGCCTTCGCGTCATAAACGCGGCCTGTAAAGACGGCCGAGCTCAACATCTCGTCGATCGCGCCGAACATGCAGTGCGCGACGACGCCGTCCGAGATGTCCTGCCGAAAGATGCCCTCGTGCTGCCCCCGGCGGACAACCTCGCGCACCAATTGGATGTACTTCACGAGATGGTGGTGCGAGAACTCCTGAATAAACCGTGCGCTCTGCCGGACCTCGGTCTGCATGACGATCGCCATGCTGCGGTTGGCGGCGTGACTTTCGAGGTGGAGACAGGCGATATGTTCGAGCTGGGCGCGCGGCTCATGCAGCGTTTCGAAGGCGACCGCGACCTGCCGATAAAAGCGTTCGAAGTTCGTGTCGATGGCCGTGCGAAGAACGTCGTCCTTGCTCTTGAAGTAGAGATAGATCGTCCCATCGGCCACGCCGGCGCGCGCGGCGATGGCGCTTACCGGCGAATGAAAATAACCACGTTCCGCGATCACCTCGACAGCGGCGTCGAGGATGCGTTGGTACTTATTGCCATTGCCGTTGGTTGGCGGAGCTTCGCTCGTCCGAGAGGCGTCCTCGAACTTCGTCTTCGATCGCAGAGACGTGCCTCGTTCCGGAAGCATCCGGTGGGCTCACTCTAATGAAAGAGCTGCCGGTTTCGCAAACGTCGGCGATTTACGCCTGGGGTTTGGGGGTGAGATGGACAAAGGCGGCGGCCTGGGCGGCCCAGTTTGAAATCAAGCTCTCCCCGAGGCTGCTGCCGGACTCCCGGACATGCAGGGCAACCATCTCGTGCAGCTTTGCTTGTGCTGCCGGCTCCGCTTCCGAGAAGGTCTGCGCGGTGACAAAGTCCGGATGGTACCGGCCATCGCGACAGAAGGTGCCGTCGGCGTCGTACACCCAGGCCTTCCCGCCCGTCATGCCCGCGGCGAAGTTTCCGCCCACCGCGCCGAGCACAACGACGGTGCCGCCGGTCATGTACTCGCAGCCGTGGTCGCCGACGCCTTCGACCACGGCAAGCGCGCCGGAGTTGCGGACGGCGAAGCGCTCTCCGGCACGACCCGCGGCGAAGAGGCTGCCCGCGGTTGCGCCATAGAGGGCGACGTTGCCGAGGATCACGTGTTCGCCGCTGTCGCGCGCGGCCAGACCGCGAGGCCGGATGACGATCTCCCCCCCGCAGAGGCCCTTGCCGACAAAGTCGTTGGCCCAGCCGTCCAGGATCAGCTTCATGCCGGCAACCGCGAACGCTCCGAAAGACTGCCCGGCCGTTCCGGTCAGATGAAAGGTAATGTCGGCGGGGAGGGCACGCTGCGCTCGTCGGACGGCCAACTCGCCGGCCAGACGCGAGCCCACGGCGCGGTCGCGATTGGCGATGGCGGATTGGATGGAATACGGCTGACCGCACTCCACCGCGGCGATGGCCGGCTCGACCCAGGCCTCGTCGATCGGCGGCTCCGGCGCGGGCTGCGTGTTGCGGATGCCGGTCCAGCTGGTGGGGCCGTCGCCTACCCGCGCGAGCATGGGCTGGAGGTCGAGGCTGCCGTCGAAACGCACCTGCTCCAGGAGATCAGAGCGCCCGATCGCATCTTCGATCGATCGCAAACCGTACCGCGCGAGAAGGTGGCGGAGATCGCGCGATAGCTCTTCAAAGAAACGGACGACGTGCTCGGGCTTGCCGCGGAACTTGGCGCGAAGCTCCGGCTTCTGCGTCGCGATGCCGGTGGGACAGGTGTTCAGGTGACACTGCCGCGCCATATCGCAGCCCAGGACTACGAGCACGGCGGTGCCGAACGCGAACTCGTCCGCGCCCAGCAGAGCCGCGACGAGAACGTCTTTGGCCGTGGCGATCCCGCCGTCGGTGCGCAGCCGCACCCGGCCGCGCATGCCGTTCTGCATCAACACCTGCTGCGTCTCGGCGAGGCCGAGTTCCCACGGATTGCCGGCGTACTTGATGCTCGAAAGCGCGGCCGCGCCGGTACCGCCGGAGTTGCCCGCGATCACGATGAAGTCGGCGTAGGCCTTGGCCACGCCGGCCGCGACCGTGCCGACGCCACACTCGGAGACGAGCTTGACGCCGACTGCGGCGCGCGGGCTCACCCGTTTGAGGTCGTAGATCAGCTGCGCCAGATCCTCGATCGAGTAGATGTCGTGGTGCGGCGGCGGAGAGATGAGCGACACGCCCTCCTGCGCATGACGGAGGCGAGCGATCAGGCCGCTGACTTTGTGGCCGGGCAGCTGTCCGCCCTCGCCCGGCTTGGCGCCCTGAGCGACCTTGATCTCGATCTCTTCGGCGTGCGCGAGGTACGCCGCCGTGACACCGAACCGGCCGGAGGCGACCTGCTTGATCTTGTTGTTCAGCGAGACATGGACGGCCGGAGCGACGACCGGCGGTGCTGTGAGAACGGCGGTGCCACTGCCGCGAGCCGCCACGAAGGGCGAGCCCTCCGGCGGAGGTGCAACAGGCATCGGTGCGCGGCGGTAGACGTCGGCGTCTTCGCCGCCTTCGCCGGTATTCGACCGGCCGCCCAGCATGTTCATCGCGGCGGTAATCGTCTGGTGAGCTTCGGGGCTGAGCGAGCCGAGCGACATCGCGCTGGCGACAAACCTCCGGCAGAGGTCGGCGGCCGGTTCGACCTCTTCGACCTCAAGCTCGCGGCCTGCGGGACGAATTTCAAGCAGGTCCCGGAGCACGGCGGCCTCGCGGTTGGCGGCGTCGCGGCTGTAGATCGCAAACGCCTGCGACGGGTCGGCCGGCTGCGGAACATTACGCGCGGTGCCGACGACGGCCTGCAAAGCTTTCACCGTCGGCGGCTGCCAGGCGTGCGGCTCCGAGACATCGGATTTGCGGAAGCGTACCCATCCGAAATCCGGCAGATCGGCGGTTGCGGTGGTCCCGGCGGCCTCGGTTGCAGGCGGCTCCCACGTCTGGCGCAGATGCCGTTCGAGCTCCTCAAATCCGATGCCGGAGAGCGGCGCGGGGGTCCCTGGAAAGCAGAGGTCGACGACGCTGGCGTGGAGGCCGAGGCTGTCGAAGAGGTGCGCCCCGCGGTACGAGTCCACAACCGAGATCCCCATCTTGGACATTACTTTCGCCAGGCCGGCGTCGAGCGATTTCAGCATCTTCCGCTCGGGGAGATCGGCGTCCGCCGCGTCCGCACCTGAATTCATGGCGCGGGCGGTTTCGAGCGCGAGCCACGGACAGACAGCGCCAGCGCCGTACCCGATCAGAACGGCGGCGTGATGGATGTCGCGGCAATCTCCGGCCTCGACCGCCAGACCGGCGAGCGTGCGCAGGCCAGCTGCCACAAGGGCCTGATGGACCGCTCCGGTCGCCATCGCCATGGGAATCGGAAGGTGTGCCCGGCTAGCCGAACGATCCGAGAGCAGAAGAATTCGAGCGCCGTTGCGAACCTCCTCGATGGCATCCGAGCAGATCGCCTCGATGCCGTCGCGCAAAGTTCCATCCGCCGGAAAGACGCAATCCACCCGAGCCACCCGGAGTTCAGATGAGTGGACGTGGCGACCTTCTTTGAGGACCTGCAACTCGCCGAGCGACAGAAACGGCGACGCCAGGGAGAGGCCCGGCAGCGGTGTGCTCTTTTCGAGCAGGTGCGGCCAAGGTCCCAGACGCGTGTGGAGCGAGACCACACAGGCTTCGCGCAGAGGGTCGATGGCGGGGTTGGTCACCTGCGCGAACCTCTGCCGGAAGTAGGCGTACACTGGTCGCGGAGCTCGCGCAAGAAAGGCGAGCGGTGTGTCGTCGCCCATCGACCACACGGGATCTTTCGCGTCCGCGGCCATCGGTCCGAGGATCATCTTCACATCCTCGCGCGTATACCCAAAGCCGCGCTGGAAGGCGTTGAGTTCGGCCGCTCCGAGCGCGGGGACAGGGATCGAGGTCAGCGACGCATCTTCGATCAGCCGAGCATACGTCGATCCTTGGTCGAACGCCTCCCACAGGGCATTGTCCTCGTAGATCTTCCGGCCCGGGAGGTCGACCACCAGCATCTGTCCGGGGCCGAGGCGGCCGCTGTGCGTCACCTCCTCGGGGTCGAGATCGACCAGGCCGGCCTCGGAGCCGGCGACCACGAGGCCGCCGCGCGTCAAGGCGTAACGGCAGGGTCGCAAGCCGTTGCGATCGAGCGCCGCGCCAACCACCACGCCATCCGAAAACGCGATCGCCGCCGGTCCGTCCCACGGTTCGGTAACATCCATGTGGTACCGCAAAAACGGCGAAGCGGAGTGCTCGGTCATCGCCGGCGGCAAAAGCATCCGCACGGCTTCGGACACGGTACGGCCGTTCTTTGATAGAAGATCGACCGCCTCGTCCAGGCTCGTCGAGTCGGTTCCACCGGCCGTGAAGATGGGCTTGCACTCGACCGGCAAGGAGGAGTCCCGCGCCGCCATCCGCGCGCGGTTGCCCCAGACTGTGTTGATCTCACCGTTATGCGAGATCGCCCGGCCGGGCTGCGCGCGGTGCCATGCGGGCAAGGTGTTGGTGGCGTAGCGCTGGTGAAAGACGGCGAAGGAAGTGACGTATGCCGGGTCGGCGAGATCGGGGTAGAACTGTGGGAGCAGCGCGCCCGAACAGAGCGCCTTGTAGACCAGAGTCTGGGTCGAGAGCGAACACAGATAGCCGGCGACCTCGCCCTCTTCGTGGTGTCGCTCGAACTGCTTGCGCGCAAGGTAGAGACGCCGCTCGCGCGTCGATGCGCCGTCTTCGAGCGTGTCGCCGATCATCACCTGGCGGATGCGCGGAAGCGTCGATCGGGCAATCTCGCCCAGGCACTCCGGATGCGCGGGAACGTCACGCCAGCAACGGATGGCAAGGTCGTGCGAGACCAGGCAGCGCTCAAGAACAGCCTCGGCCCGCGTCTCTCCCTCGGGAAGAAAGAGCATCCCTACGCCGAGCATCTCGTCAGGCGCGAGCGCGAGACCGGTCGCCCGGGCAAGCAGATCGCGCGGAACGGCGGTCATCACACCGACGCCGTCGCTGCTCTTTCCGTCCGACGCGGTCGCGCCGCGGTGCGCCAACCGGCTGAGCGCCGTCAGAGCCTTCTCGAGGATGTCGTACGAAGCGGCCTCGGGGGCGACTGAGGCAACAAATCCGACGCCGCAGGAATCATGGTCGAAGCGTGCGTCCAAGAGCGACCGGCCTGAGAGCGACCGGCCTGACAGCGACCGACGTGGCACCGACCGGCCTGGCGCCGTCTTGCGCTGAGGAGACACCGCCTCCAGGCTGTGCCGGAGGATCTGAAGAGACACTTCTGACCTGTCCATAGCTCACTATACAGCTGAAATTTTGATGAATTGTTTGCTTGAAGCGTGCGTTTCGGGGTGAGTCTGCATCCTACGATAATGTATAAGTATGCGTATCCATGTATATTTATACTAACGAGCTGGCCTTTCCTGAGCGGCCACTTCCATGGAGACGGACTTCTAAACAGACCAGGCAGGCCAGAAGGAGCGGAGACCTTTTTTTGAAGCAGAAACGGCACAGTGCGATTCGTGAGCTTCTCGGCGAAAGCTCCGTCCCCAGCCAGGATGGTCTCAGGCGCAAACTGGCGGGCAAAGGCTTTCACGTGACGCAGGCGACCCTGTCGCGGGACATTCACGAACTCCGTTTGCTCAAAGGACCTAGAGGGTACGCGCTTCCAGGCGGCAACGGAGAGGACGATGACGATGGCAGCCCAGCCATCCGCGATGTCCTCGCCGGCTTCGGCATGGAGGTTCGGCAGGCCACCAACCTCCTTGTGCTCATCACAACCACCGGAAGCGCGCAGCCGGTGGCGGCGGCGATCGACGATGAGGATTGGCCGGAGGTGATGGGGACGATTGCCGGAGATGATACGGTGCTTCTGATCTGTCCCGACGAGAAGCTCAGCCGCGCAGTCAAAGCGCGCATCGAGGAGTACATCGGTTGACCTTTCGAGGCCAGATCGCAGCAGGCCAGATCGCAGTCGAGGAAGTCCCGTCTGGGATCGTGGACGAGGCACGGGCTGCCCGCGTCGCGGTTGCGGGTGTCAGCGGATACGCGGGCGCCGAACTGGCACGGCTTCTGCTCCGCCATCCTCGTCTGGCTGGCGTCGCTCCGCTCTTTCTGGGTCGCGAAGACGCCGCGGTGCAGGAAAGCGGCGATCGGCTCGAAGATCTGCATCCGCAGCTGGCGGAGCCCAACTCGGACTCCCACGAAATCGTCCCATTCCGATGGGATCTGCTTCTCGATCGCAAGATCGATGTTCTTCTCCTCGCGACACCGCACGAGCAGTCGCGAACCTGGGTTCCCGAGGCGATCAGGCGCGGCATCCGGGTGATCGACCTGAGCGGCGCGTGGCGGCTCAAGAACAGCGCGCATCGGGCGGTGTACGGTCTCACCGATGCCGATTCCGCCTCAGCCGCGCGTCTGCAGGCCGAAGCGGTCTACGGATCGCCCGAGCTCCATCGCGAGCAGATCCGCAAGGCGCGTCTGGTTGCCAACCCTGGGTGCTACGCGACGTCCATTATTCTCGCGCTCGCGCCTCTGCTCCAGGCGGCCCTGGTAGACCGCGATCGCAGCATCGTGTGCGATGCGAAGTCCGGAGTCTCGGGCGCCGGTAAAGCGGCCACAGCGAAGACGCACTTCATGTACGCGGCCGACAACCTCTCCGCATACTCGGTCTTTGGGCATCGGCACACGGGCGAACTCCTGGAGCAGCTCGGACTCAGCAATGACGAGATACAGTTCACACCGCATCTCTTGCCGATCCCGCGCGGCATCTTATCCACCATCTACCTGCGGCTGTGCGAACCGGCAGACGCCGACCGCATTGAGGACGTCCTGCGGAGCTTCTACCGCATAAGCCCCATGGTGCGGATTCACCGCGCGGGCGATCTGCCGCAGATCCAGCACGTCGTCCGGACCAGCTTCTGCGATCTCGGATTTGCGCTTGCACCGGACCGGCGACGTCTGGTCCTTGTCTCCTGCCTGGACAATCTGCTCAAAGGGGCAGCGGGACAGGCAATCCAGAATCTAAACCTGATGTGCGGATGGGGAGAGACGGAGGGTCTGCTGTGAAGTTTGTCGTCAAACTCGGGGGCGCCACGATCGAAGACAAGCGTCTGCTGCATGCCTGCGGAAAGGCTATCGCCGACTTGGTCGCCGACGGAAATCAAGTTGCAATCGTGCATGGCGGAGGCGCGCAGCTGACACGCACGCTGGCGCAGATGGGCAAGGAGAGTCAGTTCATCTCCGGCCTGCGCGTTACGGATGAAGAGACGCGCGACGCCGCTCTGATGGTGCTCGCCGGACGCGTCAACAAGTCGCTGGTGGCAGCGATTGGATCGCACGGGCAGGCGGCGATCGGGCTCTCAGGCGGCGATGGTCACGTCTTTCGCGCGCGCAAAAAGAAGACCACGCCGGACCTCGGCTTTGTCGGCGAGATTGCCGCGACCGATCCACGCTGGCTCGACGCGATCTGGACGATGAACGCCGTCCCAGTGATCTCTTCGATCGCCCTAGGCTTCGATGGCGAATACTACAACATCAACGCCGACGAGATGGCCTCGGCCTGCGCCGTCTGTACGCATGCGGACGCGCTGGTTTTCCTGACCGACGTTCCGGGCGTCAAAGGGGCCGACGGCAACGTGATGCGATGGCTGACGCTGGCCGAGATCCCCGCGCTTGAGCGGCAGAACGTCGTCTTCGGCGGCATGCTGCCGAAGCTGAAAGCCAGCAAGGACGCCCTCACCCACGGCGTCAAGCGGGTGCGCATTCTGCCGGCCGAGTCGGCGCGCTTTCTGCCCGATCTTTGCTCGTCGCGCGTAAACGATGGAACGGAGGTAATGGTGGCATGAACATGGACGGTGGCATGAAACTCAGATCGGTCCAGGCCGCGGAACAGAAGCTCTTGGTGCAGACGTACGACCGCAACCCCGTGCTGTTCGTCGAAGGAGAAGGCGTCTACCTGCGTGACGCCGACGGCCGGGAGTACCTCGACCTGCTGAGCGGCATCGGTGTCTCGGCGCTCGGGTACGGGCACCCGGCGCTCCAGGCCGCGATCGATCGGCAGAGCCGCCGTCTCCTGCACACCTCCAACCTGTTCTTTCACGAACACACGGCGGAGCTTGCTCTGCGGCTGACCGAGATCAGCGGCCTCGATCGCGTGTTCTTCACCAGCAGCGGCACCGAGGCATGGGAGGCTGCGCTCAAGATCGCACGCGCGCACGCCCTGAAACTGCGGTCCACGGGAGCCCGGATCGGAACCCGGTTTCTGGCGCTCGAACACAGCTTTCACGGACGCACAATGGGCTCGGTCGCCACCACGCACAAGCTGGCCTACCGCGAGCCGTTTGCGCCGACCATGCCGGGCGTCGAGTTCGTTCGCTTCAACGATCTCGACGATCTCCGCGCAAAGTTTTCTTCCGAGATCTGCGCGATCCTCGTCGAGCCGGTGCAAGGCGAGGGCGGCATCCACCCCGTCTTGCCGGAGTTCTTCGCGCTCGCTCGCGAGCTCTCCGCCTCCACCGGAGCGCTGCTGATCGCGGACGAGATTCAGAGCGGCCTGGGTCGGACGGGCGAGTGGTTCGCCTACCAACGTTACCGAATTCAGCCCGACGTGGTCACCGTGGCCAAGCCGCTCGCCGGCGGTCTGCCGATCGGTGCCATGCTGTGCACGGACGATGTCGCCTCGGCGTTTCACCCGGGCATGCACGGCACCACCTTCGGCGGCAATCCACTGGCTTGCGCCGCCGCCATCGCCGTCATCGACACCATCCGGCGCGACGGTCTGCTCGAGCATGTGCGCGAGGTCGGAGCGTACTTCCGCGACCAGCTCGAAGCTCTGGCAGACCGCCACAGCGAAATCGTCGAGGTGCGCGGGCTGGGCCTGATGCTCGGCGTCGAACTCACCTCCTCGGAGCTCGCGAAACAGGTCGTCTCCGAGATGATGCGACGCCGGATCATCCTCAATCGCACCAGCGATACCGTCCTTCGCTTCCTTCCGCCGTACGTCCTCGAGCGGCGGCACGTCGACATCGCCATCGACGCGTTCGACGATGTGCTGGCGTCCGCGACCCCCGTCCCGGCGCTTGCAACCGCGACCGGAGATCCGTCGGGAGTTCAGCAAGGTTCAGGGGAGTTTCGTGATTCAGGAGAGTTCTCATGAGTAGTCCCGACAAGACCGTTTCGCTCCATCTCCGGCCGGAAGCCCCAGCCCTGGGCATTCAGTCCGACACCTCCTTCGACGAGGCCTCGAAACGTCTATGCGGCCACGATCTCTGCTCGATCGCCGATCTCTCGGTTGCTGAGATGGCCGCGATCATGGAGCTCGCGCACACCGTCAAGGAGCACCCCGCAGACTTCAGGCACGCGCTCGACGCGAAGCAGATGGTCCTGTTCTTCGAGAAGGCCTCGCTGCGGACCCGACTGACCTTTGAAACCGCCATCAACACGCTCGGCGGCAACGCCGTCTTCGTCGATCAGACACAATCGCCGCTCGGCGAACGCGAGTCGCTGGCCGACATGGCGCGCAATCTCGAACGCTGGATGCATGTGATCGTCCTCCGCACCTACGCGCACGACACCATCACCGATATGGCGCGCTTCTCAAAGGTGCCCGTCATCAACGCGCTTTCCGATTGGGAGCACCCCTGCCAGGCGATCGCCGACTTCTTCACGCTGGAAGAGCGCTTCGGATCGGCGGAGGGTCTGCAGTTTGCCTATGTCGGTGACGGCAACAACGTCTGCCACTCGCTGATGCTGGCGGCGGCGCAGCTGGGCGCGCACATGCGTGTCGCCTCACCGAAGGGCTACGGTCCAAAGCTGGACATCGTCCACAAAGCGATCGAAATCAGCGAAGAGACCGGCGGCAGCGTGACCCTGCTCACCGACCCCATCAAGGCTGTCACCGGCGCCGACGCGGTGTACACCGACGTCTGCACCAGCATGGGTGTCGAGCACGAGGCGACCCGGCGCGCCCCCATCTTCAAGCCCTACCAGGTGAACGAGGCGCTGATGGCCCACGCGCGCCCCGACGCCGTCTTCATGCACTGCCTGCCCGCACACCGCAACGCCGAAGTCACCGACGCTGTGCTCGACGGCCCACAGTCGGTCGTCTTCGAGCAGGCCGAGAACCGCATGCACGCCCAAAAGGCGATCCTGCTGATGCTGCTTGGCGGTGGGAAACGCCTTCCCAACGGCCGTCATCGCCGGCAACGCACGCGCAAGAAAGTCGCCTAACGTCTTGGTTGTCATTCCCGAAGGGAATCCGCGGGTTGCTTATCGCGATTCCCCTCCAAACTCATTGAGGCACCGCATGTCCGTAATTCTCGAATCGCTTCCTCTCGGCCAAAAGGTCGGCATCGCCTTCTCCGGCGGCCTCGACACCTCCGCCGCGCTCCACTGGATGAAGCAAAAGGGTGCCATCCCGTACGCCTACACCGCCAACCTCGGCCAACCCGACGAAGCCGATTACGACGAAATCCCGCGCAAGGCCCTCGAATATGGCGCGGAACAAGCCCGGCTCATCGACTGTCGCCTGCCCCTCGTGCGCGAAGGCATCGCGGCGCTTCAGGCCGGCGCCTTCCACATCACCACCGCCGGCGTTACCTACTTCAACACCACCCCCATCGGCCGAGCCGTCACCGGCACCATGCTCGTCACCGCGATGAAGGAAGACGGCGTGGATATCTGGGGCGACGGGTCTACGTTCAAGGGCAACGATATCGAACGTTTCTACCGCTACGGCCTCCTCGTCAACCCCGATCTGAAGGTCTACAAGCCGTGGCTCGACCAAGTCTTTATCGACGAGTTGGGCGGCCGCGCCGAGATGTCCGCCTTTATGCAGAGGTCCGGCTTCGGGTACAAAATGTCGGCCGAAAAAGCCTACTCGACCGACTCCAACCTTCTCGGCGCCACGCACGAAGCCAAAGACCTCGAACACCTCTCCACGTCGATGAAGATCGTGGCCCCGATTATGGGCGTCGCCTTCTGGCGCTCGGACGTGGAGGTAAAACCCGAAGTCGTGACCGTCCGCTTCGAAGAAGGGTTCCCTGTTGCCCTGAACGGAACCGTCTACCCCGACCCTGTAGCCCTGATGCTCGAAGCCAACACCATCGGCGGCCGCCACGGCCTCGGCATGAGCGACCAGATTGAAAACCGCATCATTGAAGCGAAATCCCGCGGCATCTACGAGGCCCCAGGCCTCGCCCTGCTCTTTATCGCCTACGAGCGCCTCCTCACCGGCATCCACAACGAGGACACCCTCGAGCAGTACCGCGACTCCGGCCGCAAGCTCGGACGCCTCCTCTACCAGGGCCGCTGGTTCGACCCCCAGGCCATCATGCTCCGCGAAGCCGCCCAGCGCTGGGTCGCGAAACCCGTCACCGGCGAAGTCACGGTCGAACTCCGGCGGGGCAACGACTACACCATCCTCTCGACCGATTCGCCCAATCTCACCTTCAGCCCCGAACGGCTGTCGATGGAAAAGACCGAATCCACCTTCAGCCCGCGCGACCGCATCGGCCAACTCACCCTGCGCAACCTCGACATCACCGACACCCGAGCCAAGCTCATCACCTACGCCAAGAGCGGCTTGATCACGCTGAGCAAAGGCACAGAGATGCCTCAACTTAAGAGCGGCAACACAAATGAGTAGCGTTTCTTGTTGTCATTCCCGAAGGGAATCTGCGTTTGCTGTCGCATTCTGCGTTTCTTGTTGTCATTCCCGAACGGCATCTGCGGCTCGTTCGAGAGGAGCGCAGACGCGAAAGAAGGAGCCACGATGCCGAGACGTAAGCCGCCATTATTGGGCAAGCTCGCAGTCATGTTGCTGGCCGTGGCTTCGATGAGCGGATGTTCCGCTAAGCCGGATAGCGTGAAAACAATTCTCTCGCCGAACAAGGAGGTCTACTACACGATAGAGACGTCCTACGGAAGTGGCGCCGTTTCGAATGACTACACGCGCGTTTACGCGCATTTCTCTCTTGACCGTAAGTCGCGAAAGCAGGTTGTACTCGGCGGCGAGTACAACGAAAACACAGCCATCACTTGGATTTCGCCAACGGATGTCGAAATGTGTGTTCGAGAAGGTCTTACAGACACGTTTAGGAACCAAGTCACCCTGATAACCGGCGACGATCCCTCATCTTCCTACACCATTCATAACCACTTCAAAGAGCACTGCTAGCAAAATGCCAAACGAACAATCCAGCAAAATGTGGTCAGGTCGCTTCCGCGAGCCGCTCAACCGCACCTTCGAGCAGTGGCAACGCAGCTTTCCCATCGACTGGCGCCTGCTTCCCCACGAGGTTGCGGCCTCGAAGGCCCACGCCCGCACCATTGCCGCCGCCAACATCCTCACCGAAGCCGAGCTCGAGCAAACTCTCGACGGCCTCGATCGCGTAGCCGATCGCACCGCCAACTGGGCTCACCGCATCTCCGCGGACTCGCCGCAGGCGAGCCGAGACCAGATCGGCGCGGCCATCGTCGCCTCTGCACCCGAAGCCGAAGACATCCACCACTATGTCGAGCTCGAACTCACCAAGGAGATCGGCGCCCTCGCCCTCAAGCTCCACACCGGCCGCAGCCGCAACGAGCAGATCGCCACCGACATGCGCCTCTTCGTGCGCGATGCGATCGACCTTACCTCCAGAGGGCTCCGCGACTGGATCGACGCCCTGCTCACACTGGCCCAATCCGCCGGCGACGCCGTCATGCCGTCGTACACGCATCTGCAGCGCGCCGAACCGGTGCTGGTCGCGCACTGGCTGCTGGCCTACGTCGGCATGCTCGAGCGCGACCTTTCCCGTCTGGCCGACTGCCGCAAGCGCATGAATCTTTGCCCGCTCGGATCAGGCGCGGTTGCCGGCGCAACGCTTCGTCTCGACCGGGCGATCGCCGCCCGCGAACTCGGCTTCGACTCTCCAACTGCCAATTCCCTTGACGCGACTTCAGACCGCGACTTCGCGCTAGAATTCGTCCAGGTCGTATCCTTGCTCGGCGCACACATCTCGCGCTTCGCCGAAGAGATCACCCTGTATGCGACGGCCGAGTTCGCCTTTCTCGACCTGCCGGAGAGTTTTAGCACAGGATCGAGCGCGATGCCGCAGAAGAAGAACCCTGATCTCACCGAGCTGCTACGTGGCAAGTCGGCGCGGCTGGCGGGAGCGGTGACGACCCTGAATGTGCTGCTCAAAGGTCTTCCCCTCGCCTACAACAAGGACCTGCAGGAAGGCCAGGAGCCGGTCTTCGATGCCGCCGACACCATCGCCGGCATCTTACGCGTGGCCGTTCCGTTTACGCGCGCGCTCCGCTTTCGGTATGCGCGGATGCGAGAGGCCGCGGCGACCGGATATCTGAACGCGATGGCCGCGGCCACGTACCTCGTGCACAAGGGCGTCGCCTTCCGCAAAGCGCATGAGATCGTCGGCAACGCCGTGCGTTTCGCGATCGAGCGCGGAGTGGAGCTGAACGATCTCGCGATCGAGGATCTCCAGCAATTTAGCAAAGAGTTCGGTCCGGACTTCTTCGAGGCGGTCACGCTCCAGGCGACGCTGGATTGTCACGACGTCCTCGGCGGGACGGCCACAGCGCGCGTCGAAATAGCGCTCCATGAAGCGCGCGTCCGGCTCGGTCAGAGAGCGACAGAGATGGAGGCCGCGGGTGTCCACTAGCGTCTTTCCGGGCGTAATCCCGACAGCCCCGTCCATCTCGCGACCTGTTCCCCCTTTGACCGGCCCGGTCGTGCGCCAGGCCAGGCTCCAGGACGCAGTCAGCATCTTCGAGCTTGTCAACTCGCTCTCGCACGACGGAACTCTCCTGCAAAGAAACTACGCCGAAATCTGCGAAAACGTGCGCGATTTCCTGGTCGTGGAAGACGAGACCGGTGCGTTTCTTGGCTGTGGCGCGCTTCAATTGTATGGTCCGCACCTCTCCGAGATCCGGTCGATCGTCGTCAAGCCGGAGGCCAAAGGCCATGGCGCCGGCGGCGCTCTGCTCCGCGCCCTGCTCCATGAGGCCGAGGCCCAGGGAGTCGCGTGCGTCTGCCTGTTTACCCGCATCCCGGAGTTCTTCGAGCACTTCGATTTCCGCACAGTCGACCGCACCGCGCTGCCCGACAAGATCTACAAAGACTGCCAGACATGTCCGCGCCTCTACGCCTGTGATGAGGTGGCCATGGTGCGTGGGCCGCTGCCCCGGATCGCCGTTCTCGGACCGCCGAAGTTCCCCCAGCCGCAACTGGTCAAGCTGCAGGCTGGAACCGTCAGACCGCGACGCTAGTCTAAAGCTAGCCTTTACCACGCGGTAAAAAAGCCGTCACGCTCCGACAGGCTGATCTCCGTACGGAAAAGTTCCGACAGCCGCGGAGCCGTCAATAGATCCCGCTTGGGACCGGCGGCCGCGATCCGCCCCGATTGCATCAGGACGATGCGATCGATCTCCGGAAAGATATCCGCCGTGTGGTGCGTGATCAGAACGATCGTAATTCCCTGCCCTGCAAGCCGCCGCAGAAGCGTACGCAGATCGCGTTGAGCCGACAGGTCGAGCGCATTCGAGGGTTCATCCAGCAGTAGCATGTGCGGCTGTCGAGCTGCGTCCTCGTTCCCCGGCGTATCGGCATCGACGCCCACCAGAGCGCGGCCGATCATCATGCGACGCTGCTCGCCGGCCGACATCTCGCCGACCAGCTTGTCGCGGAGCCCCTGCCCAGGATCGACGAGGCGCAAGACCTCCGCGGCTCGATCCCGCATAGCGCCGGTCACGACAAGGTTCGGCCAGAGAGTCGACGCGGAGAAGAAGCCGGTCACGAGAGCGTCGAAGCCGGTGGTCTGGAGCATCGGTCTGCCGGGCAGATCGGCAGAGACAACGCCCAGACGACGTTTCAACTCCGAGAGATCCCATCGGCTCCGTCCAAAGATGCTGACCTCCGTCTTCGGGCCGGCGATGGGGTAAAGCTCACACGTCAGGGTCTTCAGCAGGGTCGACTTGCCGCAGCCGTTCGGTCCGAGAATCGCAAGGTGGTCGCCGGGGTAGAGCGTCAGTGAAATATCGTGGAGGACTGTGGTTTGACCGCGCGCGACGTTGACGTGCTCGAGGCGGAAGATCGGTTCGGGCATGCCTCTAGAGCGGTTCTCCTGTTCCTGTGAGCCGGATACAGTATACGAGTGCCGTTTTCATCAGGGAAAAACAGCCATGGAACCTTCCGTTTCGGTATACACCTGCAGGAGAACCGCTTTATGAAAACAGAACTGCGCGAGGAGCCAAACGCAGGTGGAGGCATATGCGACCTAACGCCGCTCAATCTGCAACGGTATCCCATGCTTCGGCCGCAGGCTGATGGCCGGATTCACGGCCACATCGCAGGAGCTTCCGGGCGGCGGGCTTAGCTTCCAATCCCGCGCAACCACGGCGAGAACGAACGTGCCTTCCATCCACGCCAGACCTTCGGCGATGCACTGCCGGCTGCCTCCGCCGAACGGAAAGTAGCTGAGGCGCGGCCGGTCCGGTTTGAGGGCCTCGGCAGCTCTGCTGAAACGCTCCGGGTCAAAGCGCTCCGGCTCCGCGAAGAAGCGCGGATCGCGGTGCACGGCGTACTGCGGCGCCAGCAGCGTCCCTCCGACGGGGACCGTGTATCCGGCGATCTCGTACGCTTTGACGCACGTGCGGGCGGTCACCCACACCGGCGGATAGAGACGCATGGTCTCCGCGAAGACCTGCGTCGCGTACAGGAGCCGGGGATAGTCGGCCGACGTCGGCGCCCGTCTGCCGAGCACCTCCCGAGCCTCCGCGTGCAGGCGCTCCTGAACGTCCGGATGATGGGCGACAAGATGGAGCGCAAAGGAGAGAGCGTTCGCGGTCGTCTCGTGCCCCGCAAGAATGATCGTGACGCACTCGTCGTGGAGCTGCCGGTCGGACATGCGATTCGGCGCGCTCCCGCCGACCTGCTCCACCGCACCATCCGCTTCCGGATCTGTGGCATTCAGCAGCATGGACAGGAGATCACCGCGATCGCCCGGATCGGCGCGCCGCTCAGCGATCATCCCGTAGATCAGGCGATCCAGATGCGCCTGACCCCGGCGAAGCCGCGTCATCGCGGGGATGGGCAGACGCTGGATCTGACGCGAAATCGGCAAAAAGGCCAGCGGCAGAAAACTCATAAAGCTGTCCACTGCGGAGGCGATCGCGGCAATGTCATCGAGCGTGTCGAGATCGAACAGGCATTTGCCGACGATGCGCAGGGCCAACTCCAGCATCGCGGGATGGAGGTCGGCGGTGCTCCCGGTCTGCCACTGCGCCGTGAGCGCCAGCGTGTTGGCGCCGATCACCTCGGCATAGGCGGCGATCCGCTCGCGCAAGAAGGCAGGCTGCGCGAGGCGCCGCTGCCGCATGTGCGCCGGCTCTTCGGAGGTAAGCAGACCGTTGCCAAGCACGTCCTTGGCCCGCTGCATCACGAGATTGCGATGGTGGTTCGGTGCGTCCTTGCCGAAGAGGTCGGCGATCAGCACAGGGTGGTTCAGCTGGTAGATGTGCCGGCCAAAGGCGCGATAGTGGTTGAGATCGCCGTACGTCCGCGCGTTCGAGAGCATAAACTCCGCCGAGTTTTCGCGCCGCGCATCGCCCGAAAGCAGCCGCGGGAGCAGCGCCGGTCCGGCCGGATACCGCGGGTCGCGAGCCGCTCGGACCTCGGGCGTGGATCTCTGGGCAGCACTGTCGGTCGGTGTGGCTGATATCGCAGGCACAAGCCAAGTGTAGAGCGGTTCTCTTTACGGCGCGGAATCTGATCCGGATGGGGTCGAGACGGTGGCGCCGGCCGTCGCCCCTTCGCGGGAGGTGAGACCCACGCGGAACAGCACTCTAAGTATGCGAACGCCGGCCTTCATCGAAGCCCTGAAATTCCCGGCGACCTTGGATTCCCCGGCGATGCGGTTGCGATACCGGACCGGAAGCTCGACGATGCGCAAGCCGAGCTGGGCGGCCTTGATCTGCATCTCGAGATTCCATCCGTAGGTGAGTTCGGACATGTGCATCGCCTCCAGAGCGCTCCGCCGAATCGCCCGGAACGGCCCCATGTCCGTGTAGCGAGCATACCGGCGGACAGACGGGACGTAGCGCAGGAGGTGGCCGACCAGGTGCGCGGCGAAGATCTGCGAAGCGAGCATGGACCCCGGCTCGCGGACGCCGCGAATGCGCGATCCGATCGCGAAGTCGGCCTCGTCGCCGAGGATCGGATCGACCAGACTGCCGAAGTCGTCGATCACGTCCGAGCCGTCCCCGTCCATGTAGACCAGAATGGTCGATCTGGGCAGAGCGACCATCGATCCGGCAAGGCAGGCTGAGCCATAGCCGCGCGGAGCCGTCACGACGCGCGCTCCCGCATCCCGGGCCACGGCGCCCGTCCCGTCCGTCGATCCGTTATCGACCACGATGCACTCGGCGATCCGGTCCCACGGCATCGATCGGACCACGGCGCCAATGGACAAAGCCTCGTTGAGGGCGGGAATGATGACAGAGATCTGGTCAGGCATGGCCCACCAACCGCCGACAGAGCGCCCGTCCAATGGAAGATCGGCGAAGTGCGAGATCGAGGACAGACGCGGCAGCTACGGCTCCGTACAAGATCTGGTTGAGCAGGAACTGCTTCGGTCCAGAGCCGACTGCCAGAGCCGTCGTGCACAGATAAAAAAGTCCCAGGATGTAAGCCGCCATGGGCAGGTTCGGAAGCAGCGCAAACATCGGAATCAGCCACGCAACGTACCAGGGATAGTGCGGGCTGAAGAGCAGCATCAGAACAGCCGCAAGCGCAAAAGCGGGCCAGAGAAACGCGGCCGCGGCGTCCGTCCGAGACGTCCACGAGACCCCAACCGCCCACACGCTCAGACCCAGAAGAACGGACGCGGCGAAGACCACGTAGGTCGCTGGCAAGAGACCGTGCAGACCCGGGATGTGCTGTGCCTGCTCCAGAAGGAAATATCGTGTTCCCGTCGACATACCCTCCTCCTCGACGTATCCGCCCAGAAAGCCGAAGACCAGCTTGCCAACCGAGGAGTACGCGGCGTACAAGACGACGGCGAGCGCGATCATCGTCGCTGGCATCGTCCACTCAAGTTTCGCGAAGACCCGCCGTCCCCAGGAGATCGGGCGATCTATCTTCGGCTCTGGCGCCCGAAACAGATACAGCGCCGGAAAGAGAACCAGAGGGTAAAACTTCGTCAGAACGGCCAGTCCAAGAAACAGTCCAGTCAGAAAGGTTTGCCGGCGCAAACGAAACAGCAGCGCCAGGGTCGTCAGGGCAAACACGGCCGAATCGAGGTGGCCCGATCCCGCGATCTCCCAGATCAGCAGAGGGCACCACGCGTACAGCAGCATCTGCTCCCGACGAATGCCGAGGTGGTGACAGATCTGGACGAGCGCCCACAGGGTCAGACCCTCAAACAGCACCATGGTCGTCTTCATCATCAACAGCGTCGGAGAGATCCACGTGCTTACATAGAACAGGACCTGCGCGAATGGGGGATAGATGGTCCGGGCATAGTCGCGGCGATTGATGCTGTTGAAGACGTCAAGGTTCGGTGCGCGCAAGAAGCTGAGCGCCGGATTGCCGGGAACGTAGCGATACGGATTGACGCCGGCGTGCTGAACGATGCCGTCCCAGACGTACCGATACACGTCCGACGAGAGCACCGGATCCGCAAACAGCGTCGCCAGCCGGCACACAATCGCGACCGCCAAAATGATGGGAAACGTGAACCGGTCGACTGGCTGCGTCAGGACGAGAAACGCGGCAGCGGCATAGACGATTGCCGACCATCCAGACGTCCCTGAAAATCCGATCGTGTATGTGTCGTACTCGCTGACGAGGTGGCAGGACAGCAGAAACAGCAAAGCTCCGAGCAAGAGCAGAGCGGCGTTGGTCTGCCACGGACGTGCGACACCGATCCGAGCCAACGTGGAGCTCCAGCCGGGGGCACGCACGCAAGCACCGTGCTGGCTTGTTCGCTGAGCGTACTGGCTTGTTGGTGGACCGCAGTCCTGGCTTATGAGATGGAAGCTCAAGGGTCTACGCGTCGCTTCGCCGTGGGCCCACCGGCCAACGGCGCAGGCTGAGCGACAACCTCATCTGGAGGATCGAGTTCCAACAGAAACGCGCGGGTATGCGGTGCCCCATAGCCAGCCACCGACGCAAATGCAGGCGGCCTCTGGTTCAGCAGCTCATCGCACAGCAGGTCCAGCGTCGCCGCGTCGTCCACGTCGTACCACAACGGCAGTTCGACCAGCTCCAGACCGGCTTCCCGGCAACGTTCGCGCGTCTCCCCGGCGACCTGAGAGGTCGACCAGGAGATCCGCTCAAACGGCGCGGCGTGGGCCTGCTTCAAACCGATCAGATAATAGCCTCCGTCCTCGGACGGTCCTAGAGCGACGCGGTCGCCGGGCCGCGCAAGCTCTTCCACAGCCTGCTGAAACGCCGCCCGCGGCACCGTCGGCGAGTCGGAGTCGATCAGACAGACGCTCGCAAAACCGCATGCCAGGAGGTCCTCCGCCGCCGCCAGCAGACGTTCTCCGAAGATCTCACCGCGCTGCGGGATCAGTGCAAACTCGGCCGGCAAGATGCCGTCAAACGCCGCCTCATCGCCGACCGGGGTGTAGCAGACGAGACCCGCCGCCCGAACGTCGCCGGACCTCGCCAGCTCTGCCAAGTTCTCCGTCGTGTCTTTGAGAAAACAGATGTTCAGGGCAGCCGTCTGGGCAAGGGTCAGCGGCGGCGACAGACGCGTCTTCACCTTGCCGGCGCGCGGCGCCTTCGCCATCACGGCCAGGGCACATCGGTTGAAGTTTCTAGAATCGCGTATCTGTGGATCGAGGATCGAGAGAGGCATCTCTCTTCAGGTTAGCTGGGAATCGCGCCCAGAGAAAGCTCCCTAAGCCATCGTCAGGTGGACGCTCTGCCCGTGCGGCGAAACGCGCAGATCCGGCAAAGCTTCCTTTCCGTCCGGATCGACATCCTGCGGCGGATCCGAAACAGCAGCAGAACCCCGCTCACACACCGCATATTGATACCACACGTCGTACTGGAGATCGACGCTCAGCCAGGGCTGCGACCGAATAAGCGCGGCAAAATCCGGTCGCGTCATCACGTCCGCCTGCTGCGGCTCGCGATATTTGCCCGCCGGAGACGTGGTCAAACGGGCCAGGAGCCACATCAACGCCAAGGGAAGCCGCGTGCGGAACCCGGACGTCGGCTCCGCAATAAAACATCGCCCCGACGGCTTCAGCACACGAAAGATCTCCCGGACGATGCCTTCCTTGTCCGGGACAATCAAAAAAAGACGAGAGACGATGATCGAGTCGATCGAGGAAGAAGGGTACGGAAGCGAATGGGCGTCGGCGTGCTGAAAGGAACAGTTGGTCAGATGACGGGCGGCAGCTCTGGACTTCGCTCGGCGGATCAAAGAGTACGAAAGATCGACACCGGTCGTACGGAGGTTGGGAAACAGCTCCGAAAGTCGACAGGCATAGAAGCCCGGACCGCACCCGAGTTCCAGCAATCGCGTCCCTGCAACCGGGCCTTCCAGCGGAAACAAGGAGCCGGCAATCTCCTCCGTATGGTCGCGAAACAGGTACTCCCGACACAGCGCGTAGAACCACGAGACACGCTCAAAAAGACTGTCCGGCCTCGACGCATGCTGGCGAACGGAGATCGAATGCGGCATTTGTTCCATATCTTCTGCTGGTCCCGGGCGGTACACCTGAAAATTACGTTCCGTGTCTCTCTACAGATTTTATCGAGAGAGGACTAAAGTTTGTGGCTTTTCTGTCGATAAAGACTCCAGAGATCGACCTCTATGACCGCTCTAGGCACCCGCAACGCTCGTCCAGTCCAGCAGCACCTTGCCGGAGTCGCCCGAGCGCATGGCCGCAAACCCCTCATCGAAGCAGTGCCACGGCAGACGGTGCGTAATCACGGCCGAAATATCCAGCCCACTCTCCAGCATCACCGTCATCTTGTACCAGGTCTCGTACATCTCGCGCCCATAGATGCCCCGCAACGTCAGTTGGTTGAAGATGACCCGGTTCCAATCGATCGCGATCGGCTCGGCCGGAATCCCAAGCATCGCAATCTTGCCGCCATGGCTCATATTCGCCAGCATGTCCCGAAACGCATGGGCGTTGCCGGACATCTCCAGGCCGACATCGAAACCCTCATGCATGTTGAGCTCCGCTTGCACCTCCCCGATGGGCGTCACCGTCGGATCGATCGCCCGCGTCACGCCCACCCGCTCGGCAAGCGCCCGGCGGTACGGGTTCGGGTCCGAGATCACTACCTGCCGAGCTCCGGCGTGCTTCGCCACCGCCGCCGCCATAATGCCGATCGGTCCGGCACCGGTCACCAGCACATCTTCCCCAAGAACGGGAAACGCGAGCGCCGTATGAACAGCATTGCCCAGCGGATCAAAGATGGCCGCAATATCGAGCGGAATCCCCGCCGAATGGCGCCAAACGTTGGTCATCGGCAAAACAATAAATTCGGCAAAGCCTCCATTGCGCTGCACCCCGGTCCCAAGCGTGTGCGCGCACAGATGCCGCCGTCCTGCCAGACAGTTGCGGCACCGACCACACACAACATGGCCTTCCCCCGACACAATCTCCCCCGGGCGGAAGTCGAGCACGTTCGAGCCCACTTCCACGATCTCGCCCACAAACTCATGACCGATCGTCAGACCGATCGGAATCGTCTTCTGCGCCCAGGCGTCCCAGTCGTAGATATGCAGATCGGTCCCGCAGATCCCAGTCGCCAGAACGCGGATCTTGACGTCGTTGATGCCCGGCTCCGGCTCGGGGACGTCCTCCAGCCACAGCCCAGGCTCCGATCGACTCTTTACCAGTGCCTTCACGCGTGATTAACCCTCTCTCATGACCTGGAACCCCTCAGGGTCCACACCTACCTCTATTCTAGGCTGGGAAACATCTCGTGGACGTGCGACGCTTGGGGGCAGGGATGAAAGAATTTCGCCAATGAAAGTTCGGAGAAGGCTCGCCTCGCTTCTGGTTCTGCTCGGCCTCGCCGGACGTGCGTCGGCGCAGGTCCTCACCGGCATCGATGTCCTTGAGCGAGAGCACTTCAAGACGCTCGCGACCATCGCCGCGCGTCACGGCGGACACCTCCGCATCGGCCTGCTCACCAACCAGACCGGCATCGACGAGGCCGGCAGACGCACCTCCGACATCCTGCACACGGATGCGCCCAAATCCGTTCCAGGCCTCAGCCTGGTCGCCCTCTTCAGTCCGGAGCACGGCATCAACGGCGCGCTCGACCGCGAAGGCATCGCCAACACCAGGGACACCAGCACCGGCCTGCCCGTGTACAGTCTCTACGGTGCAAAGCCCGCAGACCGGCGGCCCAGCCCCGAGCAGATGGCCGCTGTCGACCTGCTCGTCGTCGATCTGCAGGATGCCGGTGTGCGCTTCTACACCTACGAGACGGTCGTCGGATACTTTGTCGAAGCCGCCGCCAAATTCCACAAGGAACTCGTGGTCCTCGACCGTCCCGTGCCGATCGGCGGCGTGGCCGTCCAGGGCCCACTCACCACCGCCGGTCGAGAAAGCTACGTCAGCTACCTCGCCGAGCCCGTGCGCCATGGCATGACTCTAGGGGAGCTGGCCCGCTTTACCAACGAAGAAAAGGACCTCAGGGCGGCCCTGACCATCGTCCCTATGGAGGGTTGGCGCAGGTCCATGTGGTTCGACGAGACGGGCCTTACGTGGGTCGATCCATCCCCCAATCTGCGCAGCCTCGCCGAAGCAACCGTATACCCCGGCACCGGTCTTATCGACGTCTCAAACCTCAGCGTGGGACGCGGCACCGACACCCCCTTTCTGCGGCTTGGAGCCCCCTGGATTCACGGGCGACAGCTCGCCGGCGCGCTCAACCGACGCAAAATCGAGGGCATCCACTTCGTCCCAGTCACGTTCACTCCGGCCGGAGACACCTACCCCTTCCACGGACAGCGCTGCGAGGGCGTGGACCTCGTGGTCACCGAGCGCAACGCACTCAACTCCCCCGAGATGGGTCTGGAAATCGCAGCCGCCCTATGGAAGCTGTACCCAAAGGAGTTCCCCCCAGAGAAGTTGGATCGCCTTGTCCTGAATTCCGACGTCATCCGGCAACTGCACGCCGGCACTGACCCCCGCACGATTACAGAAAGAGGTCAGGCCGAGCTTCGAGACTTCAAGAAAAGGCGAGCGAAATATTTGCTCTACCCGTAGGCAGGAGTTTCCGCACTTGGGTACCGCTGCGCGTGAGATCGAGCTTACGTCGCCTCCGCCTCCCCCGTCTGCAGCCATTCCTGCAACTTCTGTTCGCAATACGCCGTCGAGATGAAAAAAGGCTTATCAATAATGTGGACTGTAAGCAGATCGTCCGAGTGAGTGTACCCGGCTGTGACCCCGTCCTTCGTAATCTTGCCCGCAACACCGGTCAGCGTGAGGCCAAAACGCTGTTGCAATTCTGCTGCCTTCTCTTCAAATTCGGCGTTGGTCATGGGTACTTGAATCATGCATGCTCCTTGAGACCACCTGAAAAAACGGAAACGACCTGGGAAAAGTGCTGCAAAGTATAGATGAATTATGCAATTGGATGGCCCTTTGTGCCCATAGGTTAGCGAGGCGTCCTCGTAGGGTATTCTGACGATCTTGCGTCTACCCCTTGCGTCCATTCCATGTCCGAGAGCAGAGTGACCGAGACCGCCAACAACAGCCCGGAGACGCTCACGCCGGCCATGCGACAATACCGCGCGGCCAAAGAGAGCTTCCCCGATGCCCTCTTGCTCTTCCGCATGGGCGACTTCTACGAGCTCTTCTATGAGGATGCCGTGGTCGCCGCCCGCGAGCTGCAACTCACACTGACAGCACGAGATAAGGCCCGCGCCGTACCCATGTGCGGAGTCCCCTACCACGCCGCAGACGGATACGTGCAACGTTTGCTCCGACGCGGTTTCCGCGTGGCCATCTGCGAGCAGATGGAAGACCCAAAACAGGCAAAAGGCGTCGTCCGGCGCGAGGTGACGCGAGTTCTCTCCCCCGGCACAGCCGTCGACCCAGCGCTGTCCGGCGATCAGAGCAATTGGCTCGCCAGCATCGCCCCTAAGGGCGGCCCAAACCAATCGAAACACGTCGGCGTTGCCCTTCTCGATCTGTCGACCGGAGAGTTCCGCGCGACCGAGTTCACCGGCGACGCTGCATGGGCCGAGGCCGTGGACGAGCTCGGCCGCGTCCGCCCCGTTGAGCTGCTCTACCCCAAAGACAACGGCGACCTGCTCTCCGGCGTAAACTCTCAGCTGCAACTCGGTCGCGAACCGGCGGCCCGGGCCGCAAAGACCCCGGACGCCTCCGCCAGAGATATTCCCTCTCTGGAGGCGATTCGGACTCGAACTCCGCTCGACGAAACTGCCTTCTCGCTTGAACATGCACGGCCTTTGTTGAAGCGACACTTCAAGGTCCATTCCATCGACGGCTTAGGGATCGGCGGACGCGAAGCCGCCACCTCTGCCGCGGGCGCCATCCTTGCCTACCTCGGTCACACCAAACAAGGCGCGCTCGAACACGTCGACGGACTCCGCTTTTATGAACGCTCGGGATGTCTGCAGATCGATGCGGTCAGCGTACGAAATCTCGAAATCGTCGATGCGCTCTTTGCCGGAGATGGCCAGCAAACCACCCTCTTCTGGACCATGGACGCCTGCCTCACACCCATGGGCCGGCGCCTCCTCCGATCCACCCTGCTCAGGCCGGCAAACAACGTCGCCGAAATCACCTCCCGCCTGGATGCAGTCACCGAGGCCGCCGGAGATCTCCGCCGCCGCGAAGATCTCCGGCGATCGCTCGACGGCGTGCTCGACCTCGAACGCCTCCTCGGACGCGTCGCTCTCGACTCGGCCGGACCGCGGGAAGTGATGGCCCTCGCCGTTACCCTCGGTCGGCTCGGTGCCATAAAGCAGGCGGCAATCGCCTTCACCACCGCCTCCCGTTGGCAGGAGCTCGGCAGAGACCTCGATCCGCTGGAGGACCTGCTCAAGCACATCGTGACCACCTTGGCCGAGCAGCCGCCCGTATCCCTGGCCGAGGGCGGCGTTATCCGCGAAGGTGTGCTGCCGGAGCTCGATACTCTGCGGACCCTCGGTCGCGATGGCCGTGGAGCCATCGCTGCCATCGAAGATCGCGAGCGTGCGCGCACCGGCATTGCCAGCCTCAAAGTGCGCTTCAACAACGTCTTCGGCTACTACATCGAGGTCACGCGGGCAAACGCCAAAGCCGCCCCTTCGGATTACGAACGCAAGCAAACCCTGGTGAACGCGGAACGATTCACCACACCCGAGCTCAAAGAACTTGAGTCCCGGATCCTCACCGCCGAGGAGCGTTCGCTCGAGATCGAGCGCCGCCTCTTCGCCGATCTCCGCGCCGCCGTGCTCCTCGAGGCAGCCCGCATCCGGGGCGCCGCCCGCAGAGTGGCCGAAATCGATCTTCTGGCCTCTTTCGCCCATCTGGCCGTCCACCGCGGATGGGTCCGCCCACAGATCGACGAGAGCGGCGACCTCGAGTTCGCCGGAGCTCGCCACCCCGTCATCGAACGCCGGCTGGAAGAATCAGGCGCCGGCCGCTTCGTCCCGAACTCGATCTCTGTCCAGGCTGCACGAGACCTCAGCGCCCCCAGCCCACAACCTCCAGACACTGCCGTCCTCCCGTCTCTCCTCCTCATCACCGGACCCAACATGGGCGGCAAAAGTACCTACCTGCGCATGGCCGCGCACCTCGTCATCCTGGCCCAGATCGGCAGCTTCGTCCCCGCCGAGCGCATGCGCCTCGGCCTGGTCGACCGGATTTACACCCGCATCGGGGCCAGCGACAACGTCGCCCGCGGACGCTCCACCTTTATGGTCGAGATGACCGAAACTGCCGCCATCCTCAACACCGCCACTGCTCAAAGCCTCGTTCTGCTCGACGAGATGGGCCGGGGAACCTCGACCTACGACGGCCTGAGCCTCGCCTGGGCAACCGTCGAGCACCTCCACAATCGCGTCGGCGCGCGGACCCTCTTTGCGACCCACTACCATGAGCTCACGATGCTCGATCAGGGCTTGCACCGGCTCAAAAACCTCCGCGTGACCGTAAAGGAAAGCTCCGGCGGCATCGTCTTCCTCCACGCCGTCGAGCCCGGGGCCGCCTCCAAGAGCTACGGCATCGATGTCGCCCGTCTGGCCGGACTTCCGCCCGAGGTCATCGGCCGCGCCCGCGAAGTTCTCAAAGTGCACGAACGAGCCGAAGCCCGCGAGATGGAAGCAGCCGGCGCCCAGGCGTCCGGAACCTCCGCGACCGCCCTGCAGATGACGATGTTCACACCGCTCTCGCAGCGCATCGTCGACAGGCTCGCCGCCATCGAGCTCGATGAAACCACACCGCGCGAAGCTCTCAATCTCCTCGCCGAACTCCAGCGCGAGCTGCGAACCGCATGATCGTGGCGGGCGTGATGAGCGGCACGTCGGGCGACGGTGTGGATGTGGCCCTCTGCCGGATCTCAACGGGCGTCGATGGGGCGGCGCGGGTAAAGGTCCTGTGGCACCGGGCGTTTGCCTATTCGCGGACGGTGCGATCTGCCGTGCTGCGCGCGATGGAGGGCGAGGCAATGCCCGCGGCGGAGTTCAGCCGGTTAGGCTGGCGGCTCGGCGCGGTGTATGCGGACTGCGTCGCGAAGGCCTGTGCGGAGCTGGACATAGCACTCTCGGCTTCGGGGCGGGGAACGAAGCTCGAGCTGGTGGGCTGCCACGGCCAGACCATCTCGCACCAGCCAGCGACCAAGCGACACCTCGGCGCGCCCGTACGCTCCACGTGGCAGATCGGAGAAGCCGCCGTCATCGCCGAACATCTCCGCTGCCCCGTGGTCAGCGACTTCCGCCCGGCAGACCTCGCCGCCCGCGGCCAGGGCGCGCCGCTCGTCCCCATGCTCGACTGGACCATGTTCCGATCGCCGCGCGTCGGTCGCGTCTTGCAGAATCTCGGCGGCATCGGCAACCTCACCGCGCTGCCATCGAACTCGGACCTCAGGGAGGTCCTCGCCTTCGACACCGGCCCGGGCAACATGGTAATCGACGCCTCGATGCGGCAGATCTACGGCCGCAACTTCGACCGCGACGGCGCCGTCGCCAAGCGTGGGCGCGTGCTCGAAGACGTCCTTCGGGAGGCGCTCCAAAACCCCTTCTTCTCAGCCCGGCCGCCCAAAAGCTGTGGCCGCGAAGAGTTCGGCCAGCACTTCGCCACCGCCTGGATCACGCGGTGCCGAAAGTCGGGCGCCCAATCCAAATCCACATCCAAATCCAAATCCAAAGACGCGGACATCATTGCCACCGCCACCGCCCTCACCTCTGCCTCCATCGTTCAGGCCTATCGAGACTTCGTGGTGCCGCACATGGGCGCGACCCCCACGGTGGAGTACCTGGTCGCAGGCGGCGGCGCCAAGAACCGCACTCTGGTCGATATGCTGCGCATCGGCCTCGAACCCATGGGCGTCCGCATCCGACCCATGTCGGAGCTCGGCGTCGCACCGGAAGCCAAGGAGGCCGTCGCCTTTGCTCTGCTGGCCTGGCTCACATGGCACCAACTTCCAGGCAACCTGGTCACCGCCACCGGAGCCAGTCGGGCTGCCGTGCTCGGAAAGATCTGCTTTGGATAAAGCAACAAACCTGAGGGCTTCAGCAGCAGACTTTCTCCAGCTCACCCTGCTCTGCGCTATCGTCGTCGGTTGCCGGGCCCGCGTCGATACTTCGCGCACCGTCGTCATGGCCATCGAATCCAGCCCCAACAATCTCGACCTCCGCGTCGGCACCGACGCCCAGTCCGAGCGCATCGGCGGCCTCCTCTTCGACGGCCTCGTCCGCAAAGACGAGCACTTCGAACTCCGTCCATGGATCGCCCAAAGCTGGCAGCAACCCGACCCCCTCACCTGGATCTTCCACCTCCGCGACGGCGTCCGCTTCCACGACGGCCGCCCGCTTGAGGCCGAGGACGTCGCATGGACCATCCGCTCCATGATCGATGGCACCCTCATCACCTCCAAAGGCGGCGCCTTCGCGGCCGTTCGCCAGGTCGAGGTCCCCGACCGCCTTACGGTTATCGTCCGCCTCAAGCGCCCCGACTCCGGCCTGCTCTTCAACATGAGCGACGGCCTCTTCGGTGTCGTCCCCCGCGGCTCCGGGAAAGCCTTCAGCCGGCATCCCGTCGGGTCGGGCCCCTTCCGCTTCGTCAGCGCCGTCGAGGACAAGGAGGTCGTCGTCGACCGCAACCCCGTCTACTGGGCCGGGCCACCGAACCTCGCGCAGGTCCGCTTCGCCGTCGTCCCCGACGCCATCACCACCGCGCTCGAGCTCGAAAAGGGTTCGGCCGACGCCGAAAGCAACGCCATCACCCTCGATGAGGTCCACGCGCTCCACGGCCGGCCAAACCTCCAGACCGAGACCGCCTCAAGTTCCGTGGTCCTCTACGCCAACTTCAACGTCACCGATCCCGTGCTCCGGGACCGCAGCGTCCGACAGGCGATCGCCTGCGCCATCGATCGCCGGCCGATCATCGATGCGTTGTGGCGCGGCGAGGCGCGCGAAGCCGGCTCCCTCCTCCCACCCGGACACTGGGCCCGCGCCTCCGACGCCGATCTGCCCGCCTACCCGCACGACCTCGCCCGGGCAGAGCATCTGCTCGACAGCGCCGGATATCCTCGCCGCCAGGACGGCACGCGCCTCAGAATCACGCTCAAAACCTCCACCGACGAAACCACCCGCCTGATGGCCGCCATCCTCCAGCAGCAAATGCGCTCCGCCGGCATCGACCTCCAGATCCGCTCCGCCGAATTCGGCACCTTCTACGCCGACATCACCAAAGGCGCGTTTCAGATGTACATCCTGCGCTGGATCGGCTCCAACGAGGACCCCGCCATCTTCCGCTACGCCTACGGTTCCGGATCGATGCCCCCCAATGGAGGCAACCGCGGCCGATACTCCAATCCAGAGGTCGACGCGTTGCTGGCAGATGCCGAGGCGACGCCAGACCGGGACCGGCGCCGCCAGGACTACATCCAGGTCCAGAAGATCCTCGCCCGAGACCTGCCCAGCATCCCCCTGTGGTACCCCAACAACGAACTCGTCCACAACCGCCGCCTCGAAAACCTGGAACTCAGCCCCAGCGGCCAGTTCGACTTCCTGCGTGGCGCAACCTTGCGATAGATCGGTCCGCTCGGCGCGCCGTTGCTTTAGACTGCGATCGTGTCCGGCGCTCGCACACGAGGTGAAACCATGAAGGCGCGGACCCGTCTTTGCCTGGCCCTGCTAATCATAGCCGCGCCGCTTCTGCCTGCCCAAAGCGGCGAACAGACCGGCCAGAGCAAAGGCCGAAGCAGCGCAAGCACCTCCGAGCCTCCTGCAAAAAACCCCACAGCCCAACCCCGACGCCGCCGGCAACTACCACGTCGGAGATGGCGTGACCGCTCCCGTACTTCTCTCCCACGTCGATCCTGAATTCTCCGGGAGGGCACGCAAAGAGAAGATAAGCGGCATCTGCACCGTTTCGGTGCTGATCGATACGGAGGGCATCCCGCAAAACCTGACCATCTCAAAGTCGATTGCCGACTCGGTGTCCCATAAACATCAGGCGGCCGCGCGTTCACTCGACGAGAAAGCGCTGGAAGCAGTGCGACAGTTCCGATTCAAGCCCGCCACTTTCGCGGGAAAGCCGGTCCCCGTCACGATTGAGGTTGGAGTCAGCTTCCAGGTTTACTAGACGCAAACATGCGTCTCTAGAAGCACACATTGGTTGCCCCCCAGGGATTCGAACCCCGATTGATCGGTTCAGAGCCGACTGTCCTACCATTGAACGAGGGGGCAATAGATCTTCGGCCGCGGTTGTCTTTGCCGCCTCTCCCGAGTGTACGGTCGCGGGCAGCGCCGGGTCAATCGCCGCGACACGCTCACATGCCCGCGGCCCGCACTCGCGGACATCACGCTCTCAAACCAGATCCCTGCGAAAGTACACCACACAACTCGCCGAGGTGTTCGGCGCCGGCCACGTCCTCGTCTCGCGAAATCCCAGCTTGCTATACAGCCTTTGGGCCGCCCCCATGCTAGACGGATCGGTGTCCAGCATCGCAACTCGGTAGCCCCGGGCACGTGCCCGGCCCAGCAAGTCCGTCAGCAAAAGCTCGCCCAAGCCCCGCCCCCGGTCCACCTCCGCAACAAACAGCCGCTTGATCTCGCAGGTCTGCTCCTCGCCTTCACCCGCCAGGTGACGGTACGCGATCGATCCAAGCGGCGTCTCGAACTCCGCAGGGCCGCCCGCTCGCCCAAACGCACCAGAACCTCGCCGTTCTTTGCCGTGTACGGTCGCGGCAGAGCGTCGACCTCCTCCGCAAACCGCTCGAAGTCAAAGCCGTGGCAAGCAACGTTCCGGAGAAAACGACCGTAGGCGCGAAACAATTCCTGCGCGGCAACCCTGTCCGAACCACTCGACGCCTCCGGGATCGCCCTGATCTCAAACATGCACCATGCTACCGCGCTCCCGGCCGAGCCCAGCCCGCACACTACCCGAGCCCGATCACCTCCGGATGCGGCGCATACAGCTCGGGATGCAGCACCGCCGCCAGGCACTCCAGACCCTTCAGCAGCGTCGGCGCCGGTGTATTCAGGTACTCGTCCGGGATACAAAACACACGCCCGCTCCGCACCGCGCGCAGGTCCTCCCACCGCCGCCGCGCAATTACACGCTGCAGCGGAACCCGATTGCCCGCTCCGCACCAAGCAAACACGAGCACATCCGGGTCCGCCGCCGCGACCTCCTCCGGCGTGGTATGCGCGCCCGCTGTCCCCAGAAATCGCCCGTTCGCCGCCTCCACCAGCTCCGCCACCCACCCCTGCGACCGGATCATCGGCTTGCCCCACTCCTCGCAGTAGACCTGCGGCCGGGTCGCGGCCGTCGCCGTATACGTCCGCGTGCCCGTCACGGACGCCTGAAACGAAGCAACGCACATCTCGGCCGCACCGCCCGCGTCCGTCACCGAACCCAGCAGCCGGATATCGTTGAACACGTCCGCGAGCGTATGCGGAGCCAGCGCCAGCACCGCGACGCCGGACTTCAGGATGGCCGCCAGCGACTCCATCCGGTACGGTACGCTCGCCACCGCAAGGTCCGGCTTCGCCGCCCGGATCTCCGCCGTAGACGCCGACCACGAGTCGTGAAGCACCGGCAAACCCCGCTCGCGAAGCGACGGCAGCGCCTCAAGACAGTAGCGCGTCACCCCGCACAGGCAGTCAAGACGCCCAAGAGCATCGAGCGTCAGCGTAACCGAAGGCTGGAGCGAGGCGATACGCACTACCAGGAGGGTACATCCAAACCCGCAGACTCCAGACCGGCCGGCTTAAAGGACCAAACAAGGGTCACCACAGCAAACGTCAAAATCGTACGCTAGCCCGACTGAGTTGAAGGGACTGTGCACATCTGAGGCATCATGCGGGCGACCAAGTACGAGTACAGTTCGATCCTCGCCGGCGCCTGCCAAGCTGAACGCCAGAATCCTTTGTTGAAAGATGCTCTCGCGATTGCTCATCCAAATAGCGCCAGGGTCTGCCAGAGCCAGGTTTGCGCAACGAGCACCAGCGTACGATTGCCAACCTTTGGTCGAGTGCCCCCAACAAGCTCGTAGAATAAAGTCATGGCGACGCTGGCGATATCGGACACGCAACCAACCGGATGGTCGCGCTCCCGCCCCCTCGCCACGCGCTTCGCCTGGGCCGTCGTGGCCTACAACATCCTCGTCATCGTCTGGGGCGCGCTCGTTCGGGCCACCGGTTCAGGCGCCGGCTGCGGCAACCACTGGCCGCTTTGCAACGGCGAGGTCATCCCCGTCTCGCCCGGCCTCCACACCCTCATCGAGTTCACCCACCGCTCCATGACCGGCGGCGCCATCTTTGCCGTCTTCGGCCTGCTCTGGTGGACCTTCCGCTCCACCATCCGAGGACAGGCCGCCCGCGGCGCCGCCGTCGGCGCCGCCGTGCTCTTGCTCAACGAAGCCCTCCTCGGCGCGCTGCTCGTCAAGCTCGGCTACGTCACCACCAACCAGAGCATCGGCCGCGTCATCATGCTCAGCGTCCACCTCAGCAACACCCTTCTCCTCTTGGCAGCTCTGACCGTAACCGCCTACCTTCTCGGAACCGGGCAGCGCTGGAGCGAATCGCACACAGACCGCACTACAGCAGCCTGGACCACAGCAGCCTGGGCCATCGCCGGTCTCCTATCCACCCTGGTCGTTGCCGTCAGCGGGAGCCTCGCCGCCCTGGGCGACACGCTCTTCCCCTCCGCCTCCTTAAGCTCGGCCGTAGCTGCCGACTTCTCCGCCGGCTCGCCCTGGCTCATCCGCGTCCGTTGGGTGCACCCCGTCAGCGCCGTCCTGGCTGCCGCCTTTGTCCTCTGGCTCCTTCGCCGCGCCCAGGAGGCAGGCCTCGCCCCGAAGCTGGTCCGAACCATCGCCGTCCTCCTGGCAATGCAATTCGTCCTCGGCATCGCGGACGTCCTTCTCCTCGCCCCAGTCTCCCTGCAGCTTCTGCACCTCCTCGGCGCCGACCTCTACTGGGTCACCCTCATCACCCTCGCGGCACAGGTCGTCTCCCCAGTCCAAACCGGCAGATCTGCAGCCCAGACCGTTCCCGCAGCCCAGTAAAAGCAAAATTGCCTGTAGGTGTATAGGGAGCCACGAGTATCAACGCCGCTTTCTCTCAAGGAAAACGGCTCTGCACAGATACTCCCGCTCCACAGCAACAGGTAATTTGCTCTAAAACCATCTCAGCTACCATCCAGCCGCACGGTACCGCCCCAGCTCCTTCACAAACACACACTCCCCGCAGAGCTCACCGATCGCCCGGTCCGCAACCTCCCCATCCTCAAATCGCAGATCGACAAAAAAGACGTACTGCCATGGCTTCCCCGGCACCGGCCGCGACTCGATCTTCGTCAGATTGAGACCATGCCCGGCCAGCAGACTCAGCGCCCGCACCAGCGTCCCCGGCCGATGGTCGATCGAGAAGCCAAGACTCAGCTTGTTCGCCGTTCTCCCCGTCCAGACCCCGCTTGCCCCTGATCCAAACGGCCCCAATCTGGCATCGCCCTCCCGTCGGAGCACGTGAAACCGTGTGTAGTTCTCCGCATGGTCCTCAATGCCGCGCTCCAGCACCTCCGCACCGTACACCCGCGCGGCCAGCTCCGGCGCAATCGCCGCCGTGTCCGTCCGTCCCTCGCTCATCAGAGACTTCACACTACCGGCCGTGTCGTAAAACGGCACCGCCTCGAGCTCCGGGCGCCGCTCCAGAAACGCTCTGCACTGCGCCAAAGCCACCGGATGCGACAGAACCCGCCGCAGCCCCGCAGCTCGGACCCCCGGCGACACAATCAGATTGTGCTGGATGCGCAGGAGACTTTCGCCGACGACCCGCACCGGGTGCTCCAGCAAAAGATCGTAGTGCTCAGACACCGACCCATGCAAACTGTTTTCAATCGGCAAAACCGCCCCGTCCACCGCGGCTCCAACCACCTGCCGAAACACCTCCCCGGAGACCGCGCAGGAGACGATCTCGCCTCCTGGAAAAAGGTCGACCGCCGCCATGTGGCTGTTGGAACCGCGTTCCCCTTGAATCGCGAAACGTATAAAGTCCTCCAGAAATCTGCTTCAGAGACCCTGAGTGTATACGCCGCTCTATCCTGAATTCTGGAGACAGGGACAACCCCGCCCCCACGCCCCGCCTCATACCACAAGAAGCCCCTAAAGGCATCAACTTACGTGAGCGGTTTTTCATAAAGTCGCTCGGAGGAGATCGGAATGCTCTGGACCATCACAATCATTCTCTTTGTACTTTGGATCGTCGGCCTCGTTAGCAGCTACACGATGGGCGGATGGATCCACATCCTGCTTGTGCTGGCCATTATCGTTCTCATCTTCAATCTGCTGTCAGGACGGCGCGCACTTTAGACCTCAGTAAACCACCCGAGCAGGCTGACCATACAGCGGCATCGGAACGCAAACCAAACAGATCTAGACAGATGTACGAACAGGAGCAGGTCATGAATGAAAGTACAGTTTCCGGAAAATTCGAGCAGGTCGAAGGCAAGGTAAAACAGGCAGTCGGCAACGCTGTAGGCAATGAAAGGCTGGCCAACTCCGGCGCCGCCGACGAAGTGAAAGGCGATACCAAGGAGACCTGGGGCAACGTCAAGGACACCGCTTCCAGCCTCACCAACAACGCCCGCACGGAGGCTGATACACGGTCCACCGGCCTGAACAGCAACACCCAAAACACCAGCGAAGTCACACGCGACAAAGTCACTACTGGCGCGGAAAACATGAAAAACAAGATCTCCAATAAGCTGGACGATCTCAAAAGCGATCGCTAGAGCAAATTCCTGTGGGTGTATAGGGAGCCACGGATGTCGACGCCGTTTTCTCCCAAGGAAAACGGCTCTGCACGAACATTCCCGCTCCACAGCAACAAGTAATTTGCTCTAAGCCTGCCCGCATGGCTCGATAGCTGCTCCGCTGCATATCCAGCCCAACCCCAGTTTTGTCACCCATTTGCACTGACGTTCAGAGCCCACCCAAAAGGTGGGCTCTCCTTTATGGGTGAAGCAGCACATCCAGAGTCACAAACCCAAAGAACAGCACCGAAATCACTCCGTTCAGGGTGAAAAATGCCGCGTTCATGCGCCGCAGATCATCCGGCCAGACGATGCTGTGCTCATACCAGAGCAGTGCCGCGACCAACGCAATGCCCAGCATCGAGATCGACCCAAGATGAAACAGCAAAGATAACCAGACCAGCAGGCCGAGCATGCCGACATGCATCCCGCGTGCCAAAGCAAAAGCTCTCTCCAGCCCAAACGCCTGAGGAACACTTCGCAGACCCGCCACCCGGTCGTGCGCATAGTCCTGACACGCATACAACACATCAAATCCGCCAACCCACAGCAACACCGCCACGGTCAGCACCACAATCCGCGCATCCAGAGTTCCACGCACCGCGATCCACGCCGCCGACGGCGCTATGCCCAGAGCCAGGCCCAGCACCAGGTGAGACCAGCGAGTCAATCGCTTCATGTAGCTGTACGACAGCACCACCAGCAAGGCCACCGGCGCCAGCACCAACGTCAGCCGGTTCAGCATCGCGGCTCCAGCCAGAAACACCAGGCCGGCGACAATCGTGAAGCCAAGCACAAACCCTCTGCTGATCAACCCTGCCGGAAGAGCTCTCATCGCCGTGCGCGGATTTGCCGCGTCGATCTCCGCGTCGACCAGACGATTGAACGCCATCGCCGCAGACCGCGCAGCTACCATACACACCACAATCCACACCAGCACCCGTACCGGCGGCCAGCCCCGCGCCGCCAGCACCGCACCTGTCAACGCAAATGGCAGAGCAAAGATCGAGTGCTCCCACTTGATCATCTCGAGCGTATTGGCCGTGCTCGTCCACAAGGTCTTCATCGTTCACGCGTCCTTCGCCGACACAGCTTCACCCCGGAACAGCTGCGTCTCTAAAAGCAACGTAGCTGTTGGTATAGAGGGTCTTTCTTGTTGTCATTCCCGAAGAGAATCTGCGGTTGTTCTTGCTCTTCTTCACCATCTGCGGACCCGCTCTAGAAGCTATCTCAGCTTAAAGGGATCTCGCCCCGGCGCTATCTCCCTCCGTTGCGGCCGGATTGTCCCGCTACCTGAAGATTGTTGGTGACCTTGAAGACATTCGGTACGCCGTTGGCGCGGATGCCGGCCACATCTTTATCTGCCTGGCTGTCCACCACGCCCGAGAGCGTCACATTGCCATTGATCACCGTAATCCGGATGGGCTTCGCCGGATCGAGGGCATACTTGTTCAGCTGCGGCGCACCGTAGATCGCGCGCGCCTCCGCCAGACGGATCTGGTCGTCAAAGGGCGACGTCGGCGCCACCTCAATATTGTCGATCACATCCCGCACTCCCGGCGTATTCGCCACCAGGCTCACCGCCGAATCCTTGTCCGTCGGTCCGTACGCCACGCCACCCAGCGTCACCACACCGTTTTCCACGCCGATCGTCAGAGCATTGAAGGCAGTCGTCCCATAGCCGACCCGATCGTAGGCTAGCTTCTCGGCAAGCTTGTTGCGCAGGGTAGCGTCCTCCACCGGCGGCCCAGCCACTTCAATCTGGTTCTGCACGCCCTTCACGTTCTTCCGATGGTGGACCTTGCGTTCGGCATCCTCCTTCTCGCTGTACAGATCCACACTTCCCGTCAAGGTCACCACACCCTGATTGACGTCCGACTTCACATTCTTGAAGCGCTTGTTGTCGAGCGCCTTCAAGACCTCCGCCTGCACCTGCGCGTCATTCTGGGTCGTCCCAACCGCGCCCGCTGTGGCCTCCGCCTCGATCGTCCCGACTGCGAGTACAGCCGCTAAATACAGGCTGCCTGCGAGAACGACCGCCCTCGCGACCGTCATACGTCGTTTCCCAAGTCCCTCATGTCTAGCCATCGCACTCTCCTTGGGCCCGGTCCAGCGAGCGTCAGCCCATCTCGCACGCGCAGGCTTTCCACTTCTATAGATGCAACGGCATCAGAACGGGCTTCTACCGATACCGCTTTCTCAGCCTGTAGACAATGCTGAAGACCCCCGTTTCGTCCCTCGTCGCCACGATCGATTGATTCTCGCTCACCGCATACGTCACCTGGATCAGCTGCTGCGCCGAGGAGTTGACGTTGGTCGCAAAGGTCACCGCCACCTGACGCGATATCTGCTGCTGCACCGTGATGCGCGCCGACGAGTTTCCCAGCGTGCCGACAAAGGCGGGGTCGATCTTCACGCTGCCGACGCCGAACAGCTTCGAAACCCGGTTGCTTACCGTCGCGTTCAGAGCGCCGCCCAGAAGTGCGCTCGTGGTAGGGTCCGTCCCGGAGGCCACCTGCTGCTCCTGGTAAAGCTGCGCCTCCTCCTGAGTTCGTCCCAGCGCCAGCAGATTGAAGACGTCGGCCTCGCTCAGCGGCGGCTCCGACCGGTACGTCGGCTTCAGGCTCGTGGTCGTGCCATGCAAACTGATCGTGATGTCATAGTTCTCCACCCGCGTCGTTACATCCAGATCGATGACCGGGTCGATGCGCACTGGATTCGAGAAATAAATGTTGCCGCGTTGCACCTGGTACTTGGTTCCGGCAAAAGTGGCGCTTCCGTCGGTAATCTGAATGCGCCCAAGCACCGCCGGCGCGGCCAGCGATCCCCGAACCGTCAGGTCCACCGTCCCCGCCAGCTTCGCGTAGGAGTTCTGAAAGTCCAGCTGTGGTGCGCTCGCCACATGAATGTCGAGCTGCACATTGTTTGTAAACGAGCTCGGATCCGGCGGCGCGCTCACCCCCCCGGACCCGGCAAATGCCGCAAAGTCGACATCCGGCCCAACGCCGAAACGCGTCAGAAGGACGTTTCCGCTCAGCAACAAACTATTTAGACCCCCGCGAAGCGCTATATTCGTATCGGCCGTCGCACTCAGGCCGTTGTACCGAACCCGCGTCGCCTTGCCCGTAGCCGTCAAATCAGCGTAGAAACCGTTGCGATACGTCAGAAAACCACCAACCTTCAGCAAACCGCCGCCTGTCGTCGCCGTCAGCTGCTGCACCACCAGCCGGTCTTCATTGAAGACCAGTGTCCCCTGGAGGTTGGTCAGACCGTTCGGTATGCCACCCATCGCCAGGTCGACGCCTTCAAAACGGACGGTTCCGGTAATCGCCGGCGCCTTCAACCGGCCGCCCGCCGTCACCTGGAACTCCACCTTGCCCTTGGAGCTCACATCACGGTCAAAGGTGTGCAGCAGCGCCGTATTCAAGCTTCCGTTCGCCCGGATGTTCAGAGCACCTCCCTTCGGATCCGTGACGCCGAACACCTGCGCCGTACCACCCGCGCTCAGATTCGTATCCGGCGCCGTAATACGCACCTGATCGAGCGTCGCAACCCCGTTCCGCAGACTCACCCGAAGTGGCTGCTCCGCCTTCAGTTCAACTCCTTGTACGGTAACGCTCACCGGATCGAGCACGGCGGTTCCGCTCAGACCCGCCGGCGTCTTCAGAGGACCGCTCACCGTGACCACGCCCGCGATCGTCGATGTCGCCTTGATCGTGTTTGTCGGCGAAAGGATCGGCAGCACCTTCGCAACGTCCAGACCTCGCAAAGTCAGCTTCGCCTGTGTCTCCAGATTGCCCGCCAGCGAGGTCTGCCCCACCGCGTCGATCGACGCCCCCACCAGCGTCGAACTCGCGTTGTAGAACACCGTCTTGCCTTCGCTGTGAACGTCGGCCGTCATCTGACCCAGACCGCGTCCATCCATCTGCAGGTTCGCCAGACTCAGATGCGCCTTCAGGCCCGGCTCGCTCAGCGTCCCATCGCAGTCCGCAACGATGCTGAGCACGCCGTCTGCTTTCAGGTTTTCTTTCTGGACGATCGCAAACTTCGAAAGCTGGAGATTGTTCCCCACAACATGAGCGCGTACCCGCTCGGTCGCTAAGTTGTACGCCCCATTTCCCGTGATCTGCATCCCATGCAGCCGCAAGACGACACTCTTTGCCTCGATCTGCTTACCGGCGATCGTCGCCTGCACCACCGCGCTCTCATACGGCTCCCCGTACGCCACCCCATTCGCCAGCGAAACCTGCCCCGATCCAGACAAATCCTTCAGAGTTCCGTTCGCCTGCACGTTCATGTCCATCGTTCCGGAAAGATCGTACTTGCCCTTTTGACCCGCGATCTCCAGAACGTCGGCAACCTGCGCCCCCGCCAGCTGTACCTTCGCGTCCACGCTGGTCCCGTCGTCCCACACCGAGCTGACCGCGCCTCCCCGCGAAACCACGCGCCGCGGCTTGAATGCACCCGAAACGTTCAGCACCGCTGTCCCGCGCTTGATGGTCGAACTCGCGACCGCAAGTCCAGATGGCGTGTACTCGGCGTTCGCCACCACCGAATCAATATGCACATCCGCCTGCGTTCCCATCTGCACTTCGAGATCGTTCGCCTGCAAGTGGCCGTTTACATCGAGCGCCCGCAAGGCCCCTCGCGCCGTCCCGTCGAATCCCATCGATCCATGCAGCACCAGTGGAAGCGCCGCCGATCCCTTCTTCCCATTCGCCGCAAAACCCAGCGTCTGGAGCATCTGGTCGTACTCGCCCAGGTCCCGGACCTGCGCATTGAGCCGCAGGTCGGTCAGAGGATCGCCCTTGTTCACGCCCAGAACTCCGCTTGCCTCGATCGTCGACTGAAGTGTCTCCAGATGCGCTCGCTTGAGCTTCACCACCTGCGTCTTGCCGACGAACTGCGCAATCAACTCCCCACGAACCGGGATGTTCGATCGAGCGCCCGGACGGCGAACCCCCGTCGGCGCCAAACGAAGCTTGCCGTCAACGTTGACCGTATCGACGATCTCACTCGCAGGTCCGCCCCACTCGGCTGTCACGGGACCGGAGATCGCTGTGTCAAAACCCAGGTCGCCATACCCCTTCGGCGCCGCGATATTCATAAGGGTTCGCACCGGAATCCGGTTCGTGGTCACCTTAAGAATGGCGTGCGCCCGCTGAACGGGAGTGATCGCCACTGAGTCCACCGGCGGCTTCGCTCCGACCCCCACCGCGGTTGTATTCGCCGTCTTCGCCGCGGCTACCGTCGTCGGCGACTTCTCCGCTGTGTTCGCCGGCACCTCCCCCAGCCAGTTCGAGATCCGCAGGTCGCCCGCCGCGCTTCCACCGCCGGGCAGATACCCCGTCAACGCCGTAAACAAGAGCTCCGTCGGAGTTACATGCAGCTGCGCATCGCCGTTGATGTCATGCAGCCGCACATTCTGGTCCGCGTAGCCCGCGTTGTGCAACTTCACATCTCCCACCACAAGATACCCGGCCTTGCAGTCCGGGTCAGGCGGAAGCACCTTCGTGTTCGGAGCAACCGTGTCGGCCGGGCGGCGACGGAACTGCGGCTGCTTCTGCGCCTCCGCCGGCGCGGTGTAACAGTTGTGCCCCTTCACGTGCAGCTCGAGCGCGCCCGCGTTCAGGCCCGAAATACCGCCCAGCACCGAGATCTGCTTCAGCTCAAGCGAACCATCGACCGCTGCTTCCCACTCCGGCTTCGCAAAATGCTGCAGCGACGCCGACACATGCAGCTCCGACGCCGCTCCCGTATGCACGTCCAGCTTCTTGATCTGGGCGAGATCCCGTCCAAGCTCCGCCTCCATGTGCAGCTCTGATTGCGCTTCAGGACTCGCCGCCATGCGCGTCCGCAGATCGTTCAAGTCGATCGTGGCGCCATACCGGTCCACCGAAGCGAGATAGTTCACGCGCGCTTGGAGATTTCGCGCGGCCACGTCAAACGGAATCGCCCGATCGTTCACCAGCACCACTCCGTTCACCACCTCGACCAGCTCCGCCTGAAAATCGAGCAACGTGTCCTGGATCGGCGTCGTGCTTGTACTTGGGTGCTTCGGCACCGGCTGATTCGTCTTCCCGTCCTTGGTGATAATCAGATGAATCCGCGGCTGCTCGACCCGCAAGTAGTTCAAACCGATGTGCGACTGCGCTCCCTTCCCAAGCGTGTGAGACAGAAACGTGTTGATCCTGAGTCGAATCAGAATGCGATCCACCGCAACATAAGGAGCCTCACCCGGTCCCTCCAGACCGTGGATCACCAGACCGTCCACCTCGATCGCCAGGTGCCACAGATCGAATCGAAGTCCCCCCAGATCGACCTTGCCGCCGGTCGAATCCTCCAGAACCGAAACGACTTCCTTGCCGACCCTCTGCTGAAAATTTCGGGTCCGTGAGTACCAGGTCACCCCAACCAGCAGCAGCGCAACCAGCAGCAGCAGACCACCCGCCGTCCACAAAAACGCGCGCGTAAGCCGGCCGCTGTGCCGCTGCCTGGGCACACCCGCTCCGTCCGCCGGAGTGGTCTGCGTCTCCGGCACGTGCTCCCGGCCTTCGCTCACTGAGTCACCCCCCCTTCCGGTTGAATCACGCGCACCGATCCCTGCGCTCGCAGGCTCTTCAACCAGTCCCCCAGCAGATTGCTCACCTGCTGCTGCAACAGCACCTCCCGGATCCTGTCGGAAACATCGGCCAGCTTGGCAGGCGGCACCTTTTGCCTTGCGTACTCCGGCAAAAGCGTCTTGTCGTAGTACTCCTGAATCTCTGCGTTCGAGATCTGAATGCCGCTGCGAAATCGAAGCTCAATAAACCGCAAAGCCTCCATGCGCTGCCGCCAGCGCGCCCGCAACTCGTTCATCGTGAAGCCCTGGTCGGCGACAAACCTCGCCCAACCGGCGTCCGTCTCGCAGTGGTACGCGCGGCACTTCGGGCTGTCCTTTCGCAGTTGCTCTAATTGCTCGTCCACCTGTTTGTCCGTGATCGGCGGCTGCGGCTGAAGCCTGGCCTGCTCCAGGATCAAGTCGCGATTGATCAGCCGCTCTACCGCGCGCTCCCGCGAAAATCCCTCGCTCGAAGTTCCCGACGCGGGCGGCTGAAATGCCGCAAATCGCCTCTCCTCGTCGATGTCGCTCTCAAGCACCGCATCCGAGTTCACCACGGCGACGATCCGGTCAAGCAGCACCCCCTGTTCCGATCCGGCAACCGATCCGGAAACCGATCCGGAAACCTGTCCACTACCCGGCCCACCGCTCCCCGCCGGAGCCGTCTCTCCTCCCGGAAGGGCCTGGGCCGGAAGAACTCGCAGCTCCAGAACCAACGCGGCGAAAAGTAACAACGCCGCCCGCAGGAGCCCCTTTTGATCTCGTCGGGTCATCTAGAAACTCTGTCCAATGCTAAAGAAGAAATTGAAGTGACTCGCCTGCCCGACATGCGGCACACTTCCGTTAAAGTCGTAAATCACGGGGTAGATCGGGGGATTGAGATTGTAACTAAAGTCGGCGCGAATCGGACCCACAGGCGTGCTGTAGCGCGCTCCCAAACCGACATCATGCGAAAAGTAGTTGAAGTCGCATGTACCTATGTGGGAAGCAACGACGGCGGCGCTCGAAATATCCCTGCAGGTCTCAGAATTCGGCTGGTGAAAACGTCCAATACTCGGAAATAACTTCGATCCGTTCTGGAAGACGTTTCCCATATCATGAAACAAAACAAAGCTGACACTGCTTCCAACCACAGGAAGCACGGGTGGCGGCATCCGCAGCTCAAAGGTGTTCACCACCACGGCCGTACCTCCCACCGGATACCCGGTTTGCAGATCCCGCGGTCCCGCGCCATTGATCGAGAAGCCACGCAGCGAGGTCGCCCCACCTGCATACAACCGCTCCGGAAGCGGCACAGCCGTACAACTCGGGTTCGTGTTGAGGAGAACGCCGGCGCACGGATTCCCCCCAGTCGCGTCGTTGGTTGCGTTTGCGTTCGGATTTGCGCCAAAGACATTCTCAAAGCCAACCCGAAGATTGCGCGCAAAGACATATTTGTGGTCGCCCTTGCCGAACTGGTAGTACGTCGAGTTCGTCGCATCCACCCGATTGAAGTTGGTCTGCGATCCAACCCGGGGGTCGGCGTAAAACTCCTGCACCGACGTGTACGATCCCTTCACCGCATCGAGCGGGCTCGGAGACCGGGTGTCGTGAAACCATGTCACGCCAGGACCGCCGACACGAACCGGTTGACTCAAAAGCGGAATCAGGTTCGCTGAAATCTGCAGACTGTTCGGATCGACCTTCACGCGACGGTACTGAAAATCGTAGATAAAGGTGTCCGCCCGCTTCACCTTCTGCGTCACCCTGAGGTCGGCCTGCAGCGTCGCGGCAGCAAACGTGCTGATGTTCTGCACATTGGTGTACCCGCCGGAGACAATCGCGGTCAACTTCTTACTCCCGAATAAATTGGGGTTGTTGAAGGTAGCCGTCGCGACCTCCTCCAGCAAGCCGTACGTGCCATGAAACGTCAGCGACTGCTGCGTTCCACGAAAATTGATGCGCGACACATCCAGGGAAACTCGCGGGCTCACCCCTGCCTTGCCGTTCTGAGAATACTGTGACGTTTGCGACGGCGGAATGCCTAGAAGGATCGCCGACGCCTCCGAGATCCGCCCCCGGGTCGGTCGGCCGGTCTGCGCCTCAAACCCGAAGCCGTAGGTCACGTCCCACCGCCGGGCTTCGGTGAGTTGCAGCAAAACATTCTTTTCAGGAGCATCCCCCGTCGGATTCTGCACAGCCGCAACCACCTCGTTGAAGAGCGCCAGATTGTACAAATTGCGCTGCGTCTCCAAGAGCGCGCTCTGGTCCAGGGGGTCGCCGGCATGCACCAGAACTTGCTGATCTACGACCTTCTGCTTGGTCGTGCCTAAACCCGATTCAAGAACATGGTAGACAGTGACCTGCTGACCTTCCGTAACGTCCAGAGCAACGTCCGTACGAGTCGGATCCGCGGTCTCTTTCTGCTGCTTGATCTCGACTCTGGCCTGATCGAAACCGTGGCTCACGTAATAGCCCAGAACCGCGTCACGGTCCCCCGACAATGTGATCAGCGAGTACGGCTGGCCCGTCTGCGCGTTGATCAATCCAGCAAGAACGCTGCGACGCGACGCATCCACACCTTCGATCTTCACCTCCCCGAATTTCTGCTGCAATCCTTGATCGATCGTGTACGTCACGCTGATGGCTGCTTCCTTCAGCGGCTTGCCATTTGGCTTTTCGTCAACGTCCTTGGTCCCTGCCGTCACCTTGACCGCGCTAAATCCGTTGGCACGATAAATTGCCTCGATCGAACTCACGTCCTGCCTTACCAGAGCGGTGCTGTATCGCCCGTTGCGGATGTAAGCATCCGCCTTCTGCACCCGCACATGCTCCCGAAGGATGTCGTCCGACAGATACTTGTTCCCTTGGAAATTGACGGCTATGACCTTATGCCGCGTCCGCCGATCGACCGTGTAGACCACCCGCTCTTCCGGCGTGTCCTCCCCGATCACGTGGTAGTCCACCTCCGCATCGAAGTAGCCCTGCTGCTCCACGAAGTCTCGAATGTGGGTCTTGCCTTCGTTCAAAAGATCATTGTCGACCGCACCTTCCTCAAAGACCGGCACCAAAAGTTTCAGGCGACTCTTGGACACCTTGATGCCCTCAATCAGAACCTTTACCTTGGGCCCTTGATTCGCCCGAAAGGTGTAGTTCAACCGGTCCGTCGACGCGTCATACACCTGCTTCTCCAGCGTGATCGTGCCTTCCAGACGATCGTTCTTCTGGTACACCGCCCGAAGATTGTCTAGCGCTGTGCTCGTCGTCTCCCGCGTCACCTTGGACTTCAGCTTGAGCTTCCCTTTCTTGCGGAAGTTTTTCTCGGTCAACCCAGGATCCGTTCCGGTAACCGTCACCGCACCCACCCGCGCCTGCGGTCCCGTATTCACCGTGTACGTCACGTTCACCTGGTGGCCTACCGCATCCCGCGCTGTACTCGCCCCGACCTTCGGTTCATAGAACCCGTTCTGCGCCAGCGACTGCACGATTCCCTGCGTTCCCGCCGGAATCTGAGCCTCGCTAAACGACGTTCCCGGATCCAGCTTCGTCGCGTACTCAAGTAGGGAACTCAGACGCTCGCTTTTTACCCCCAGAATCACAACCCGCCCCACGAAATACTGCGGGCTTCCCGAGAAGATCAGACCTACCCCGCCGCCCGTTCGAACTCCGCGCACCGCGATGTCGTGGTACCGTCCACTGCTGAACAGCCGCCGCGTGCTTTCGCGTACCTTGTCCGGGTCGAGCGGCTGCGCAACCTTCTGCGCGAGCTCCTTCGGAAGCGCGGATCTGTCATCAAACCGCACACCCTCGAACCGGATACTCTCCACCGGCAGACCCTTCCACTGCCAGATCGAATTCGGCAGCCCGGGACCGATCTTCAACGGCGCCAACGCTGCGTTCGCCGGCCCAGCCGCGTTCGGCGTTACCGTTTGGGACGCCTGCGGAACCGCTCCCCCAAGCCCCGGATTCACCCCTCCCGTGCCCGGCGAAGGCGCCGGCGTAGACTCGGTCGGCAACGGCGTCTGCCCCTCCAACCTCGACGGAAAGCACAACCCACACCAGAGCACCGCCGCCCCAAAAAAAGAGATCCACAACACGCCTTGCGTCGGTCTCGATCCGCTGCTCCAGGCAGATCGACCACGCCTCCGGAGCCCAGACCGGACATGTCCCAACTGGATCAACCGAGACCGGAGATGCCTAACCCGGATCTGCCCAGGCCGAAGCCTAACACTCAACATCCACACCCTGTCCTCTCCAGCCCGAGCCGCCGTTTCTGCCCCGGACAGACCTGACCACACACACAGCCTGCTCTCCATACGGTCGAACACTTCGAGAGGATGTTTGCAGGCCATACCTCAAAGCCAAGCGCGCCACACTCTGCCGGAACGACCACACTCTCTATACTACTGAGGTCCCTATGCCTCAGCCCACTGCGGTACCCTCTCGCGCAACACCGGACCCGATCCGGGCCAACCCGGCCGGCAATCCCGACAACTTCAACGACCGCTACTCCCGCCAGATCCTCTTCCCTCCCATCGGCCAGACTGGCCAAAATTTGCTCGCCGCGGCACAGGTCGCCATCGTCGGCTGCGGCGCCACCGGTGCCGCCGCCGCCGGTCTTCTCGCTCGCGCCGGCGTCGGAACCATCCATCTGATCGATCGCGACTTCGTCGAAACCTCCAACCTGCAGCGCCAGTCGCTCTTCGACGAGGCCGATGCCGCCGAAGCCCTGCCCAAGGCCGAAGCCGCCCGTCGCAAGATCCGGCACTTCAACTCCTCCATCACCGTCCAGGCGCACATCGCCGACCTCGTCCCAGCTAATATCCACAACCTCCTCCATTCCGTCAGCCTCATCCTCGACGGCACCGACAACTTCGAAACCCGCTTTCTTCTCAACGACTACGCCGTCCAGCAAGCAAAACCATGGATCTACGCCGCCGCGGTCGGAGCCTACGCGGCAACCATGAACATCCTCCCCCTATCCCTAAAGACGCATCCGGACACGCGTCCAAACACGCCTCCAGAGACCGATAACAATCACCTCACCTCTCTTATCGGCAACTTCGGCAAAAACTTTAGCCCAAATTTTGCTCAACCCACCGCCTGCCTCGCCTGCATCTTCCCAAAACCGCCCTCCGGACCCGTCGAAACCTGCGACACGGCCGGCATCCTCGCCACCGCCGTCCACCTCGCCGCCTCCATCCAGGTCACCGAAGCTCTCAAACTCCTCACCGGCCAGGCTCACCGGATGCGCCGCAGCCTGCTCTCGTTCGACCTCTGGCCCGACGTCGACACCACACCCTTCACCCGCTCCGAAATCTCGACCGGTACGCCCGATCCCCTCTGCCCCGTCTGCCGTGACCGGCAATTCCAGTACCTCGACGGCGCCGGTCGGCCGCACATCACCCTCTGCGGCCGCAACTCCGTCCAGATCCACGAACACCACCGGCCCCTCGATTTGGGCGCCCTGCAACGCCGCCTCTCCACTCTCCCCGAGATCAGCGATCTCCGCGCCAACAGCCTCCTTCTGCGATTTCGCCGCGGATCCCATACCCTTAGCCTCTTCGCCGACGGCCGAGCCATCATTCAGGGCACCACCGACCCTGTCCTCGCCCGCTCCCTCTACGCCCGGTTTATCGGCACATAAGCTCCCGCTCGAACGCCCATCCAGATCGGGCTCGAACACACCCAGGAATTCGGCACGCACCAAAGAATCCAAATGAGGCGCACGATCGTACCCCCAAGCCCTAAGAACAGGAGACCGGAGCGCCGCACTTGCGATAATCTGGGTCAAGGTGGACGTTTGTTACGAGCGCAAGCTCTCAAGATCCGCCATTGGGACGCGAAGGATTCTGAAACCTATGACACAAACAAAGTCCACTCCTGGTCTGTTCAAGCGAAATCCACCGATCGTCGGCGAAGCAGAAGCGATCGAAAGCGCAAAGGCCGGCGACGCCGAAGCGTTCTCCAAGCTCTACGCCCTGCACAAACGCCGCGTCTATACCCTCTGCCTCCGCATGCTTGGGAACGTCTCCGAAGCCGAAGACATGACGCAGGAAGCCTTTCTCCATCTCTTCCGCAAGATCGGGTCGTTCCGCGGAGAGTCGGCCTTCTCCACCTGGCTCCACCGACTCACCGTCAATCTCGTCCTCATGCACCTCCGCAAAAAAGGCCTGAACCTGGTCTCTCTCGAGGAGACCATCAACCCCTCCGAAGAGGACGCGCCAAAGCGGGACTTCGGGTCGCGCGACCCCCAGCTCGCCGGTTCGGTCGATCGCGTCGCCCTCGAGCGCGCCGTCACCTCCCTCCCACCCGGATATCGCATGGTCTTCGTCCTCCACGACGTCGAGGGCTTCGAGCACAACGAAATCGCCACCATGCTCGAGTGCTCCACCGGAAACAGCAAATCGCAGCTCCACAAGGCACGCCTCAAACTGCGCGAACTCCTCCGCCAGCCCGAGCACGCCGAAGCCGCCGCACATCTCCTGAAAGAGGTCGGCGTATGAGCGACTCCGGCTCCCTCTTCGACCCCAGCACCATGACTCGCGCAGACTTTGAAGAACATCTCCCCGAGTTCTTCGCCGCCGGCACCGGCCGCATCAGCGACGACCCGAAGTACACCCGATTTCTCGCCGCCAACCCGGACTGCGCCGCCCTCGTGCGCGACCTCGAATACATCGCCGACGCCGCCCGCGATCTCCTTCGGCCCGTCGAAGAACCCAGCGACGCCGTCTGGAACAGCATCCAAAACAAACTCCGCCTCGCCGCCTCCGGCTCCGAGCCCGAAGACGATCTCAGACACGATCTCGAAACCGATCCGGAATAACCGGCCTCGATCCCCTCCCTCAAACCTCGAAACTCAGCCCCCGAAAACAATTCGCTTGTAAACTTCACGCCTCCCGTTGTAGTCTCGCTCCCAGGATGAACACAGCTCGCATCTCCGCCCGATTTACCTACGGTTACTGGTGGCCACCAGCGGCCAGGCGGGCGAGCATGCCTCTCTAAAACACACACGAGAGACTCCCAAACCCCCTGAGCCGCGACCCCCAAAGGTCGCGGCTTTCTCTTTTCCCGCAACACACACTCCCAACCATCCCGAAGCCTGAGACCACACCCATGACTTCCGTCCAAGATCAAACCTCCTCTCCCCCGACCATCGGCCTCACCACACCTCCACCCGACCTCCGTCGCGTCGTCCTCACCGGCTTCATGGGCGCCGGCAAATCCACCCTCGGCCGCCTCCTCGCCCACCACCTCGGTTGGACCTTTCTCGATCTCGACGCCTCCATCGAAGCTCGCTCCGGCGCTTCCATCTCCGAGCTCTTCGCGGCGCACGGAGAAACCCGCTTCCGCCGCCTCGAATCGACCGCCCTCGCCTCTGCCCTCCGATCCTCACCCAACGTTCTCGCCCTCGGCGGCGGCGCCCTCGAAAGCCTCACCAACCGCCTCCTCCTCGAACAAACCCCCGGCAACCTCGTCGTCTTCCTCGACGCCCCCTTCTCCACCCTCTTCGACCGATGCATGCTCCAGGGCATCCATCGACCCAACCTCGCCGACCCCGCCGCCGCTCGCACCCGTTTCGACCAGCGCCATCCCTTCTACCGCCGCCTCGCCCGCCTGACCGTCTCCACCGCCGATCTCACCCCGGACGAGACCCTCGAAAAACTCCTTCCGTCCCTCCTCAACGCAAACCTCCTCCGCTAGCCGAACCACACCGCCACGACATCTGCATCACACCAGCCAGGCACACTTCCCCCAAGGCCTTCAGGAGCCCCAGCCGTGGCCACGCCCACACCCGATCTCTCGCCCAAGGAAAAGGCCATCAGCCTCAACGTCCACGGCCAGATCCTCTTCTTCTTCGCCGTCCTCATCGGCCTCTCGGTCGCCTGGCGTCTCCTCCGCGAGATCGAAATCCTCTACGTTAGCGGGCTCTTCGCCGTCATCCTGATGCCCATCGTCAGCCGCATCACAGACCTCAACGTCCGCGGCTGGCGCCCCTCCCGCCCCATCGCCATCGTCCTTCTCTTTCTGTTCGTCGTCCTCTCCCTCACCCTCTTCTTTCTCGTCGCCGTCCCCCCTGTCCTCACCGACCTCCGCAACTTCGTCGGCGACCTCCCCCGGCAAGCGCCCATCATCCTCGCCAAACTCAAACACATCCCCTTCGCCGACAAGCTCGACCTCGACTCCCTCGCCGGCCGCGCCCAGGGCGAGATCGGCGTCACCGCCGGATATCTCTTCAGCTCCCTCCCCAACTGGCTCGCGCATCTCTTCGACGTCCTCACCGGAGCCTTCCTCACCATCTACTTCATGCTCGAAGGCGAAGAGGTCTACACCTTCTTCCTTTCGATGATCCGCCCGGATCACCGCCGGCGCCTCGACCAAACGCTCCGCAAAGCCGACCGCAAAATGAGCAAATGGCTCCTCGGCCAGGGCCTTCTCATGCTCATCCTCGGCGTCGCCAGCACCGTCGTCTTCGGCCTCCTCCACGTCCGCTACTTCATCCTGCTCGGCGTCCTCATGGGCCTGCTCAACCTCATCCCCATCGCCGGCGGCGTCATTACCATCGTGCTCACCGCCGCCGTCGCCGCCATCGACTCCTGGAGCAAGATGGCCGGCGTTCTCATCTTCTACGCCGTCTACATCAACATCGAAAACGCCATCCTCACCCCACGCATCATGCGCTCCAGCGTCGACCTGATGGGCATCACCGTCCTCGTCGCCCTTCTCCTCGGAACCGCCCTCGCCGGCATCGTCGGAGCCCTCGTCGCCGTCCCCACCGCCGCCCTCATCTCCGTCCTCCTCGACGAATACGCCATCCAGCGAGACGCAAAACAGCCGGCCTGAATCGTCTGGTCCAAGCCGCCTTTCCAACCGCTCAAACTAAAATACCGGCATGCACACCAGGCTGCTCATGCAGGTAAGTGCTTCAGTCATGCTGCTCGCCGGCATCGCCCTGACGTTCGCCCCGCAAGAACTCCTGTCGCTCTCCGGCGCCGCCGATCGCCCGTTAACCGTGGTGCTGATCTTGCAGGCAACCGGCGCCCTGTACATGGGCTTCGCCCTCCTGAACTGGATGGCCAAGGACAATCTCATCGGAGGCATCTACAGCCGTCCGGTAGCTCTCGGAAACTTACTTCATTTCTTTGTCGTAACGATGACTCTAGTCAGGGCGCTAGCAGCGGGAACTCGAACACCGGGAGTTATTGCTCTTACTCTGGTCTATACGCTCCTATCTACTTGGTTTGGGTTAGTCGTCTTCCGGAGCCCGATCCCCAACAAGATGTAGACATCAAGTAGGTGCCGAGAAACGCGTCTCCCGTTACCTACTGGTTCCGAGGATCATTTCGGGCGGCCTTCCATCGAAGAACTGTGGAATCCTGCCATAAAGGTTGGCGGCCTGATGAATAGTCATAAGAGCTGCGGGTTGTGCGACAGGTTTGACGGGAAGCTGGGTTTGGATACTGAGAAGTTGAGGAGATGGGGCAGCTTCCTCATCTACCGAGTAGTGCTCAGGATGATTGGTGACCACGAGGAGATTGATGGGGTCCCTGCCCGAATGCCTTCTCCGCATCCGCTCCAATGTGTCTTGGATCACCGGGTGTGGTGGGAGACGCTTTTCCAGGAGCCTGCTTGCAGACGACCACGGAAGATTAAGGTCAAAGAAGACGACCAGCGGATGTGAGGTGTTCTTTCGAATTGCATCATTGAGGAGTTGCCCTAAATTGAGCTTGTGTTCGCCTTCTGCTTGCCGTGCTCCCGGAAAACCTAGGACGCCGGGACGGTGCTTGCTTTTCGCCTCAACCGATACTTTTTGCCCGGTTGCTTTGTGAGTGGCCGTGAACTCCGCGTGGCGAGTCGAACCGTCCGTCTCGTCTTCATGTTCGATGGAGAAGCCTGCTCGGAGGCAGGTAGCCTCTGCGAATAGCTCATGCCTTGCGCCTTGAAATTGCTCGCAATCCTGCAACCGCTCGATGAGCCGTGCGTCAAGGCGTCCATTGTCTTGTACCGTGAACAGGTCGTAAGCGAAGGTGAAATATCCCTGCATCGGACCTGTCATCTTGGCCTCATACACCCCTTGAGCATCGCGGGGTTGGGCGTTCATGTAGGACAGCGCCTTGTACCTTGCTTCAAAAATCGGATGCCGGGTGCCACGAGGCTTTGCAACCTCTGCGTCAAACCATTCTCTTCCAAAGGTATTCGGCACGAAGGTGAGCAGGATGTCAGTAAAAAACTGCGCCTGCTCTTTGGGCTGATACACCACTTTATTTCCCGCAACAACGAACTTGTAGCCCAAATAGTCGGAAGAAATCGGTGGACGAACCTCACCGAATTGGAGAGTAAAGGCGGGGTCCACTCTTGGCGTCGTCGCTTCGGCCTGCATTCTCGTCAGTTCTGGCGTGATCTCGTGCGGCATCAGTTTCCGAAATCTGAAGGGCGGCTTAAACCGCTGTCGTCCTGTCATAGGCCCAGCTGACGCTAGAGGTAGAAGCGGGCTTCCATGGCACTTTTTGTATTTCCTGCCATTCCCACACGGACAAGTATCATTCCTGCCAACCTTAGCCACTTGTTTCACTCCGAGCTTTGGCTAAGTGTAGCCCGTCCTGGATGCGGAAAGGCAAGCCCCAATATCCCACCCACACCTTCAACAGCATTCATTGGCTGGCATCCAGATATGCGAGGAGGAAGTGCGACCCAATCTGACACTAAGACTGATCACTCCTCGAAAATCGGCTTCTCGGAATCATCGAGGTTGAGCGGCAAGCCAGAAGGCAGCCACTGCAGCCGTGCGGAAAACGAACCTATCGCAAGCCAAGCTCCACATGCTCAATTCCAGCGTTTCGTGCTGCAAAAAGGCCGTTGCGATGTCTATCTCCTCTGCTAATAGCTTTGCGCAACCGGCCTTGGCGTACGATCTGTGAGGTCTGGTACGGTGACCCACGCAACCGCCCAGACCTCAAGACCACCTACTATAAACCTCATGGAAGACGTAACCTTCGCCCAACCCGAACGCCGCAACCTCCTCGTTCCCATCGCCCTCGCCGTCGCCGCCCTCTCCCTAATCCTCTTCCTCGTCCTCCGCTTCACACCGCACACCACCGCCGCCATCTCCGTCAAAAGCTCCGCCGCCTTCCCGGCCCACACCGTCTTCAAATCCGACTCCACCGTCGTCGGCGCCCGAACCGCACAGGACGACCTCTACGTCCTCGTCGACCTTCACATCGACAACCACCTCCGCCTGCCCCTCTTCCTCAAAGACTTCACCGCCACCTTCACCCCCTCAGACCCATCAGACCCATCAGGCCCATCAGGCCCCGCCGCCGCCGATCCCATCACCACCAGCGCCATCGAAAAATCCGATCTCTCCAACCTCTACACCAGCTTCCCCGCCCTCAAAGCCCTCGCCGGCCGCCAAACCGACCCGCCCCTCCTCCGCGAAACCGAGATCGGCCCCGGCCAGTCCGCCGACGGCTTCCTCATCCTCCACTTCCCCATCACTGAAGCTGCCTGGAACACCCGCAAGCTCGCCAACCTCACCGTCGACCTTTACCACCAGGCCCCCCAAACCATCCCCATCCCCATCCTGCCCGCCGCCCCCGCGCCCGCCATCCCACGCGCCCGGAAGGCCGGCAAGTGACCCGCCGCCGCTTCATCGCCGACCTCTGGACCCCCACCTCCGCCACCCTCACCGGCGACCAGGCCGCCCATCTCGCCCGCGTCCTCCGCGCCGCCCCGGGCCAGATCTACGACGTCGTCGCCGGCGGCTTCCTCCACCGAGCCGAAATCACCGCCGTCAACGCCACCCCCGGCGCCGAGCAGGTCGACCTCCTCCTCCACGAAGAACTCGAAGCCGAAACCTCGCTCCCGCTCCACCTCCTCGTCGCCGTCTTCAAGTTCGACCACCTCGAGTGGGGCATCGAAAAAGCCACCGAACTCGGCGTCGAAAAAATCACTCCCATCCTCGCCCGACGCACCGAAAAACACCTCCATCTCGCCTCCGTCAAACGTGTCGATCGCTGGCGCCGCATCGCCCTCGAAGCCGCCAAACAATCCCGCCGCACCACCGTCCCCGAGATCGCCGACCCCTCCCAACTCAAGCCCGCGCTCCTCCGCGAAACCAGCCCCAACCGCATCCTGCTCAGCGAACTCGAACAGGCCACACCCCTCGCCAAAGCCCTCCAGCAAGCAACCTCACAATCCGCTGGCCCCCAGCAAATAGCCCTCGCCATCGGCCCCGAAGGCGGCTGGACCCCCGAAGAAATCCAGATCTTCCTCGACCACATCTGGCAGCCCGTCACCCTCGGCCCCCGCATCCTCCGCGCCGAAACCGCCGCCGTCGCCGCCGTCGCCATCGCCTCCGCCCATCTCGGCTGGCCCAATCTTCCGTAGACGGCCCTCCAGCAAGGATGTCCCTCAGAACTTCACCATAAAGATCGCCGCCCATCTGCGCCTTCGATCGCCTCGACGATCCCGGACCGCTTGGTGGTCCGAGAAGAGAAATCCCTCCGTCCAGCCCGCCGCGCTGCCACCCTCTACATAGGTCCCTCACTTCCCCCGACGATCTCCATAACCGATTTCCCAACCATCCTCCCGCGCTTGCTCTCTTCGATCATCTCGATCATGCCTTCCGGTCTGAACCCATACCGGCGCCCGATCGGAATCTTCACCTTCCCCGCTGCGACCAGAGCATCCACACGGCCCAGGAGAGCCTGAGAAGCATCGAGAAACACCGGAATGTACCTGATCTTTTCGCCAAATCGAGACGCCAATTGACGACCCCGGATCGTCACGATCAGCGACACCGCCCCCCGCACCGTGACCTTGCCATCCTCGTCCCGCGAGATCGTCACAAATCGGCCGCCAGGGACAAGAATCTTCTTCGCCTCCATCCACTGCTCCCTTCCGCCCACACAATCGACGACCACCTCCATGGAGCGATCGCCGAGAACCTCCCGAGGCCTGGCCTGGGTGTAGTCGATCACCTGATCCGCGCCGAGCGACATGACAAACTCCCGGTTCTTCCCGCTGCAAACTCCCGCAACGTGAGCCGCCCCCAGAGCCTTCGCCATCTGCACCGCAAAGCTGCCCACCCCACCCGACGCGCCGATTATGCAAACGCGACTCCCCACCCCAACTCCGCCCTTCTCGAGCGCGAGAAGCGCCGTCTGTCCGGCAAGCGGAATCGCCGCAGCCTCCGCGAAGTTCACGGACTCAGGTTTCAGACTGACGAACTCCTCCCGGACGTTGGCAAACTGCGATGCCCCGCCGCCCCGCACCTGGTTATCTGCATGAACCGCATCGCCCACTCTGAATCGTGTGACCTTCTCCCCAACGTTCGAGACCACACCCGCCAAATTGAACAGCGGAACAAAGGGAAACGATCGACGGGCGATAAGCTTGCGGTTCCCTTCAATCATCTGCCAGTCGATTGGATTGATCGACGCGGCATGAACTTGAATCTGCACCTCCGTCGCTCCTGGCGGGGTCACCGGATACGAATCTGTGAACGTAAGCACCTCGCTGGCATCTCCATATCGAGACTGCACAAGAGCGCTCTGAACACTCGGTACGTGCATAACTTTGCTCCCCTCAATACTCACTCCGAGCTGTAATCGTTAGTTTTGATAACTATTATAGAGCTGAACCTCAACGTTCAGGTCGGACATTGGAAAGGAACAGCATGGTAAGAGGTTCTGCGGATCAGACTCACTCGGTTGCCGAAATCTCATCACCCTTCGAGTCGTGGCTAGGCTACATGGCGATCAAGCTCGGCGAATTCGTCATGCGTCGCGTGGAGACCGCACTCGCGCCATCGGGGCTCTCCTCGCGGGAATACAACGTGATGACCTGTATCTCACTTCGGACCGAAACATCCCAGCAGGATCTGAGCCGAACGCTGGGCTTGTATGCTCCCGGCCTTGTAGCTTTGATCGATGGACTCGAGACCAGAGGTCTCGTTCGGAGACACCGTAACAACATCGATCGGAGACGGTACGTGCTCACCCTTCCCCCGAGCGGTAAACGGTTGCTCACGCGAGCGGATCTCGTCGTAAGCAGACTCGAAAGTGAACTCTTCTCATGTATGTCAGCCCAGGAAAAAACCACCTTTGAAACTCTGCTCAAGCGCACCCTCGACACCCAGCAATAGATAATGGCACTAGGCTAGTCTCCCTAGCCGCTCGGGTGGTTATAACGCGGTAGCCAAAAGAGAGGTGTTGTCGTGGAACCGTTTCGAATTGATGTCACGGACGAGGTCCTCGACGATCTGCAGGCACGGTTGCGCAATACGCGATGGCCCGACCAGATACCCGGCATAGGCTGGGAACAGGGCACCGAGTTGGAATGGATACGACGCCTCGTGTCCTTCTGGGCCCACGAGTTCGACTGGCGTGCCTGGGAGCGAAGGCTCAACACGCTCAACCACTTCACTTGGCAGGGCATTCACTTCGTGTACCAGCGTGCGGCTTCGGGTAGGGGCGTGCCACTCATCCTCTCGCACGGCTGGCCCAGCAGTTTTCTCGATTACTTGGACATGCTGCCGATGCTCGACCACTTCGACGTGGTCGTACCCTCCTTGCCCGGGTACGGATTCTCGCCGCGTCCACCGGAGGTCGGCATCAACTACAGGTACGTCTCGGAGCTCTGGCACCGGCTCATGTCCGAGCTTGGGTATTCCCGCTATGGTGCGGTTGGCTATGACTTCGGCGCCGGCGTGACCACGATTCTTGCCCTGGACCATCCCGAGTCGGTGATCGGGATCCATCTCACCACACTCGAGTCGGACCTCGCGCCCGTAGTGCTCGACACGGAGCTATCCGACACCGAGCGTTCGTACCTCGCGGTGAGCCGGGGCTGGGACGCGACCGTGCGGGGCTACAGCGCCATCCAGTCCACCAAGCCGCAAACCGTCGGCTACGGACTCAACGACTCGCCAGCAGGGCTCGCCGCCCTATCTGGGTGAGAAGTGGCGCTCCTGGAGCGACGTCACGCCGACCGATGACTTCCTCTGCGCCACGCTCACGCTGTACTGGGTCACGCAGACCGTCACCTCCTCGATGCGTGACTATTGGGATAATCGCTGGCACCCGGTCGACCCCAGCTACGTCCGAATACCGACGGCATTCGGCGTCTTCGCACACCAGACCGTTCCTGAGGGCGAGCTGCCGCGCTCGTATCTGGAGCGCCTGTACAACATCCAGCGCTGGACAGTCTTTCCGCGTGGCGGCCACTTCGCCCCCGCTGAAGAAGCAGCGGCTGTCGCCGGGGACCCTGAACGCTTTCTTCCAGGACCTAGGTGTTCTGTCCCAGAAAATACTGAGCATAGTCTGGCAAGTTTCTGGAAGATG
>CAXSGC010000018.1:0-82460 GCA_964236945.1 uncultured Acidobacteriaceae bacterium
CGGCCGCACCGTAGGCGCCGGAACCATCTCCGAAATCGTCAAGTAAATTCGGACAGCGACAAACCACGAAGGGCCGGCATAAAGAACGAACACTGCCGGCCACTCCCACACGATCTTTGCGTAGAAGAAAAGAGAACAAGACCATGGCTGGACAGAGAATCAGAATTCGCCTGAAGGCATACGACTACCGCGTACTCGATACGTCGACCGGCGAAATCGTCGAAACGGCAAAGCGCACCGGAGCGCAGGTGGCCGGGCCGATTCCACTGCCGACGATGAAGAATAAGTACTGCGTTCTCCGATCGCCGCACGTCGACAAGAAGTCGCGCGAGGCGTTTGAGATCCGCACCCATAAACGGCTGATCGACATTCTCGAACCGACGCAGCAGACGGTCGACGCTCTGATGAAGCTCGATCTTCCGGCCGGGGTCGACGTCGAGATCAAGACGGTGCAGAAGTAAGAGGGACAGCTTCCAGATCTTAGCCTGTCGCTGGAAGCTGAAGAAGTTATGAGTAAGTCCGCAACACCTACAGTGCCCGCTCCGCCGGCATGATGAGGAAAGGAAGCGACGATGTCCGTAGCAGGAATTCTGGGAAAAAAGATCGGCATGACGCAGCTGTTCGACGATCGGGGCGACGTGCATCCGGTGACCGTGCTCAAGGCCGGACCATGCGTGATTACGCAGCTCAAGACGCTCGCGAAAGATGGCTACGACGCCGCTCAGATCGGCTACGTGGACTTCATTAAGGCGTCCAAAGTAAACAAGGCGATGACCGGCCACTTCGCAAAGTCCGATGTGCCTCCGGTGCGCGTGCTCAAGGAAGTTCCGCTCGACAATACGGTGACCGCAGGTGAGACGGAATCAAACGCCAAGGCGGGCGACCGGGTTCTGGTCGACATCTTTTCGGACGAAAAGTTCGTCGACGTGATCGGCACATCGAAGGGTCGCGGCTTTGCGGGCGTGGTTCGGCGACATCATTTCGGCGGCGGCCCCAAGGCGCACGGCCACATGTTTCAGGTGCAGGGATCGATCGGCGCGAGCTCGTTTCCGTCGCGCGTGTTTCCTGGGCAGAGGATGCCAGGGCACATGGGCACCGACCAGGTAACTGTGCGCAATCTCAGGATTCGCGGCATTGATCTTGAGGACAATCTCCTCCTGGTCGAAGGCGCGGTCCCCGGCCCACGCGACGGGTATGTGCTGATCTCGAAGGCGAAGGCGCCCCCGAGGGAGCGTCGCGGATTTGCCGGAGCATCCACGCTGGATCCGTTGAAGGCGTCCAAAAAGGCCGCTCCTGCCAAGAAGAAATAGTGCACGGCTGCGTCGGACAAAGCTCCGTGCGGCCGGCGAAAGGCAGCAAACTTTTGTAACACCCACAGTTGCATCTGTGGGAGACGAAGAGAGAAGATCGATGGCAAACATCAACGTAGTGAATCTCGGCGGAGAGAAGGTCGGAGAGCTTGAACTGCTCGACCGGGTCTTCACGGGTGAGGTCAACGAACCTCTGATCTGGGAGTCGGTGAAGCACTACCGGGCCGCTCTGCGGCAGGGAACCGCAGCGACCAAAAATCGTAAGCTGGTCTCCGGCTCAGGAAAGAAACTCTGGAAGCAGAAAGGCACCGGAAGGGCGCGTGTGGGATCGATCCGCTCGCCGCTCTGGCGCTCGGGCGGAACCGTGCATGGGCCGCAGCCGCGATCGTACGAGTATGCCTTTCCGCGCAAAAAGCTGCTGGGTGCGCTCCGGTCGGCTTTGATCTCGAAGCTGGCGGACGGCAAGCTGACCGTGGTCGACAGCTTTGACGTGCCGGAGGCGAAGACCAAGCTTTTTCGAACCGCGCTCAACAAGCTTGAGGCGAAGAAGACGGCGCTTCTGGTCGAGACCAGCCGCAAGCTCGGTGAGAAGCTCTATCTCGGATCGCGGAACCTCGACGGGGTTGAGCTTGTGCTCTCGTCCGAGGTGCATCCGTACGATCTTCTGCGCTATGAGCATGCGATCTTTTCGCGTGACGCGATCGAGGCCTTGCAAGAGACCTTGGTGAAGAATGCACCGCGACACCGGGCCAGGGGTGAGAGCTCGCCCGCCGCCCAGAAAGAGGTGGCATAATGCCGACACTTTATACTGTCATCCGCCGACCGCTGATCACCGAAAAGGGGATGGGCGTGAAGGAAACAGAGAACACCCTGGTCTTCGAGGTTGCACTCAAGGCCACCAAGACCGAGGTCAAGCAGGCGGTTGAAGCTCTGTTCAAGGTCAAGGTCAATGCCGTACGAACCGCTACGGTGGAAGGCAAAGAACGTCGCCGAGGCAAGTTTGCCGGCTACCGCCCTGACTGGAAGAAGGCTTACGTACGTCTGAAGGCCGGCGAAAAGATGCCGGAGTATCTGGATAGCTTGTAAGTGGGGCCATTCGCTTTCGGCCTTAGCTAAAGGGTCCAATGTTCCAGTATCTAGTTACAATTAGCGTAGATCAAAAAAAAGAACTAGCTAAGAGCTAGAAGCTAGCAGCTAGGAGCTCAAAAGAAATGCCGATTAAATCTTTTCGACCGATGACGCCGTCGCTGCGGTTCGCGACGAAGCTGGTCAACGACGACCTGACGACCGATACACCGTATAAGCCGCTCCTGACGGTGAAGCCGCGCACCGGCGGTCGCAACTCGACCGGCGCCATGACGATCCGGCACCAGGGCGGCGGACACAAGCAGAAGCTGCGTCTGATCGACTTCAAGCGCGACAAGTACGGCATCCCGGCGACGGTCGCGACGATCGAGTACGATCCGAACCGGTCCTCGCGGATCGCTCTGGTCAACTATGCGGACGGCGAAAAGCGGTACATCATTCAGCCGGTCGGGCTCAAGGTGGGACAGCAGATTATGAGCGGGCCGGATGCCGATATTCTGGTCGGCAACGCACTTCCGCTCAAAAATATTCCGTCCGGAACGACGGTGCATAATATTGAACTGCGACCGGGAAAGGGAGCGCAGATGGCGCGTTCCGCCGGAGCGCAGGTGCAACTGATCGCCAAGGAAGGCGAGTACGCACTCTTGAAGCTGCCCTCGGGCGAGACCCGCCGCGTTCTGGTTGAATGCATGGCGACGATCGGCCAGGTCGGCAACACGGATCACGAAAACGTGACGATCGGAAAAGCGGGGCGCAACCGATGGAAGGGAATTCGGCCGGCGAACCGCGGCGTCTCGATGAACCCGGTCGACCATCCGCACGGCGGTGGCGAGGGCAAGACTTCCGGCGGACGTCACCCGGTGACGCCATGGGGTCAGCCGACCCGCGGCTACAAGACGCGCAACAACAAGCGGACGGACACCTTTATCGTCAGCCGGCGCAGCAAGTAAGACGCTGTGAGAGATGAGAGATTTGTAAGTTCGCAGGGAGTCCAGAGAAAGCAACAGTAACCCGAGGGAAGTAGAAGCTACACCAAGTCTCGCGGCAAGGAGTTACTCCGGGTCAAGAGATTCGTCGTATTGAGCACAAGAAAGATGGGAGTTTTAGCACAATGGCACGTTCGGCAAAGAAGGGTCCTTTTATCGACGCTCACCTGATGACCAAGATCACGGTGATGAATCAGACCAACGACAAGAAGGTGTTACGCACGTGGTCGCGCAGGTCGACGATCCACCCGGACATGGTCGGTCACACGATCGCCGTTCATAACGGCCGCAAGTTTATTCCCGTCTATGTGACCGAAAACATGGTCGGACACAAGCTCGGCGAGTTTTCGGCAACCCGGACGTTCAAAGGCCACTCCGCGCGCGCGACCGAGACGGCCGCAAAGCCCAAGTAAACAGACTCTCCGGAGTCGCAAAAAAGAGCTGACTCCCTCAAGGAAGAAGATCATGGCAAACGCAGCAGCAGCAACCGAGCAAAGAGAGTTTCGCGCCGAAGCCAAGTTTCAGCGCACCAGTCCGCAGAAGGCCAAGCTGGTCCTGGACCTGATCAAGGGGCTGCGTGTGGAGCAGGCGCTCAACACGGTCCACTTCTCGACCAAGCGCATGGCTCCAGTCGTTGAAAAGGTTCTCCGATCGGCGATCCAGAACGCAAATTATCTCTCGCAGGAGCAGGGTCTCGACGTGGATGTCGACAACCTGTATGTGAAGTCGGCGGTCGCGAACGAAGGTCCGCGCCTGAAGCGCATTCGTCCCGCTCCGATGGGTCGAGCGTTCCGCTACCAGCGCCGGCTCGCGCACATCATCGTGACGGTCGCGGAGAAGACTTCCCTGTCCCAGAAGACCGGAGCGGAGACGCCTTCTAAGAATTCTGCCGGGAAGAAGAAATCGTCGAAGTAGGCTAAGTTCTCAGCAGAAACATCCGCCCGAATATCAGGATTCTCCTGTAAAATCAAGGTTTGTCTGTTAATTGTTATGCGGCTCTCACCTTTAGGGGTGAACGCGCGAGAGGGTAAAGGGAAGTTATGGGACAGAAGGTCCATCCGTATGGGTTTCGCCTCGGCGTGAACAAGCCGTGGAAGTCGCGGTGGTTTGTGGAACGCGGCTACGACAAGCTTCTGGTGGAAGATGTAAAGCTGAAGGCTGAGCTGCGCGAAAAGTTGAAGGCTGCCGGCGTGAGTTCGGTCGAGGTGGAGCGCCCGGGCAACAAGCTTCGTCTGATCATTCGCACAGCGCGTCCGGGGATCATCATCGGTCGCAAGGGCGCGGAGATCGACAAGTTGAAGGCCGACATCCAGAAGCGTACCTCGCGCGAGGTCTTCGTCGACATCCTCGAGGTGAACAAGCCCGAGCTCGACGCCCAGCTGGTAGCAGAGAATATTGCCTTGCAGCTGGAAAAGCGCGTGAGCTTTCGGCGGGCGATGCGCAAGTCGGTCGACTCGGCGCTCCGGTTCGGTTGCAAGGGGATCAAGGTCCGGGTCTCGGGCCGTCTGAATGGCAACGAGATCGCGCGTTCGGAGTGGTATCTGCAGGGTCGTCTTCCGCTCCACACGCTGCGCGCCGATATCGACTACGGATTTGCCGAGGCGCACACGACGTACGGCATCATCGGCGTCAAGACCTGGGTCTACCGCGGCGATATCTACGAGCAAAAGAAGCGTCGCGAGCAGGTTCTTCCCGGCGTCGCGGCCGGGGCATTTCAGGTATAGAAAGACAGCAAAGTGCAGAAAGTACAGGAATAGCAGTTAAGTGCAGCAAGAGAAGCTAGAAGAGAAGTTAGACACAGCAAGGAAGTATCTAAGATCCACGTCCGGCTTCTCCGATAACCTCTCGTTTCCAGTGTGTTTCAGTGTTCGCAGAACCCAAGGATTTTTATCATGTTGATGCCAAAGAAGGTGAAGTTTCGAAAGCAGCAGCGCGGCCGGATGTGCGGCAAGGCGTGGCGCGGATCCGACCTGTCGTTCGGCGACTTCGGCCTGAAGGTGATGGAGTGCGGCTATATTACCGACCGGCAGATCGAGGCGAGCCGCATCGCGATGACGCGCTTTATCAAGCGCGGCGGAAAGGTCTGGCTGCGCCTGTTTCCGGACAAGCCGATCACGAAAAAGCCCGCTGAAACCCGTATGGGCAAGGGCAAGGGAGCCCCGGACCACTGGGTCGCTGTGGTTCGACCGGGCAAGATCCTCTTTGAGATGGAAGGGGTCAACGTCGAGCTCGCCAAGGAGGCGATGCGTCTGGCCGCGCACAAGCTTCCGCTCAAGACCAGTTTTGTCGAGCGTCCGGGCATGAAGTCAGTGGCTGTGGCCAAGTAAAACGATCCCTCGACCCGGGCAGGATGCACGAGATCCCGGGGCACGAGGAAGGAATAGGAAGCTGACAATGGAACTAGAGAAGATTCGCAATCAGACGGCCGACGAGTTGAAGTCGACCGAGCTCGCGGCGGCCGAGCAGATCTTTCGCATTCGTTTTCAGAAGAGCCTGGGCAACCAGGAGGGCCTGAAAAAACTGCGAAGCCTGAAGCTCGATATCGCCCGCGCAAAGACGGTCCGACGCGAGCGTGAGATCGCGGCCCACAAAGAGGCGCATCCTGAGCCGAAGCCCACAGCACCCGCACCCAGTCAGCGCACCGCGCGCAAGAACGCCCGAAAGGTTTAGAGCTTCCATGGCAGATCAAAGCACCGAACAGAACACAGAACAGAATGCGGAACAGGGAGTTCGACAGAGCGTGGATGGGGCTGTGAGTCTCGCCGAGGTCGCCTCTCCGTCGGCGAAGAAGGCGTCGCATCGCAACGAAAAGGTCGGCCTGGTCGTCTCGACCAAGATGCAGAAGACGATTGTGGTCGAGATCGAGATGCGCAAGGCGCACCCGAAGTACAAGCGCGTGATGAAGTCGAACAAAAAGTTTTACGCGCACGACGAGCAGAACTCCGCGCGCATCGGGGACGTGGTGCGTATCCGCGAGGTGCGGCCGCTCTCGAAGCTGAAACGGTGGTCGCTCGAAGAGATCGTTCGACGGTCATCGCTCGCGCAGCTGGGCGAGATCAAGATCGAGGAACCGAAGTAAACCGCCATCTTCCTGGAAGGGAGATGGGGCTCCGAGAGATCTGCTGAAGGGCCTGCTAGAGGCGGTTCGGCCGGTCACAGAAGATTTCTGTTTTAGGATTGTGTTTCAGGATCAGGAGAGCGGCAATGGCAGTACAGATGAGAACGATCCTTGACGTGGCCGACAACTCCGGCGCACGCAAGTTGCAGGTGATCCTCCCGCTCGGCGGCGGTTTGGGAAAGAAGGCCGGTCTGGGCGACGTTGTGACGGCGGCCGTCAAGGAAGCGTCGCCCGATGGAACCGTCAAAAAGGGCAAGGTCGTCAAGGCCGTCATCGTCCGGACGCGCAAGGAGTATCGCCGCCGCGACGGCACCTACATCCGCTTCGACCAGAACGCCGCGGTCGTCATCAACGATGCGATGGAGCCGGTCGGGACGCGCGTCTTCGGCCCGGTCGCTCGCGAGCTGCGAGAAAAGAAGTTTCTCAAGATCGTGTCGCTGGCGCCTGAGGTCATCTAGCTTCGCGACCTTTGCTTAAGACATCGATAACAGGTGCGTGCCTTGAGCACGCCGGAGTCCGGCTTCGTTACTGACGGTCTTGCTCCCGATATTTGGGAGCGAGATCCAGATCGCCGAGGTGGGAGAGGGAGAGGTTCTTATGGCAACGAAGATCAAGCGCAATGACACGGTAGAGGTGATCGCCGGCAAAGACAAGGGCAAGCGCGGGCGGGTTCTGCGTATCATCGCCGACAAGGACCGGGTCCTGGTCGAGCACGTTCAGATGATCAAAAAGCACGTCAAGCCCAACCCGCAGCGCAACATCAAGGGCGGCATCGCCGAGCAGGAGGCGCCGATCCACCTGTCCAACGTCATGCTGGTCGACGGGGATGGCAACAAGACCCGGATTGGAGCTCGGATCGACGGCGACAAGAAGGTTCGCGTGTCGAAGAAGTCCGGCAACGTAATTCAGGAAAAGAAGAGATAAAGTATCAGGAAAAGTAGAGCTGGGAAAAAGAAGAGCCGGGAAAAAGAAGAAGAGCAGCAATAGAAATCAGCAACAGATAGACTAACGAGAACCTCACCAGATCAGCACTTTCACGTAAACGGCTACCGGCGATCTTAGGCGCCTCACCGAGGTCCGTGAAAAGAGAAAGAGAGTGTCACCGATGGCATCACGATTTCGCGACCGGTACAACACGGAGATCAAACCGGCGTTGGCCAAGGAACTGAACCTCACCAACGTGATGGCGATCCCCAGGATCGAAAAGATCGTCATCAACATGGGTCTGGGCGAGGCGACCCAGAACGTCAAGATCATGGATCCCCTGGTCGCCGACCTGGGCGCGATCGCCGGACAAAAGCCGATCGTGACCAAGGCGAAAAAATCGATCGCCGCCTTCAAGCTGCGCGAAGGCATGCCGATCGGAGCGATGGTGACCCTGCGCGGCGACACGATGTACGAGTTTCTCGATCGCCTGATCTCGATCGCTCTGCCGCGCGTACGCGACTTTCGCGGCGTCTCGTCGAAGAGCTTCGATGGCCGCGGCAACTACACGCTTGGCCTGCGGGATCAGCTGATCTTCGCCGAAATCGACTACAGCAAGGTCGACAAGACCAAGGGCATGAACGTTACGATTGTGACCACGGCCGAGGACGACAACGGCGCCCGCGCCCTTTTGCGCGGCTTTGGAATGCCGTTTCGCCAGGGCGCTTAGCGCGGCAAAGACGCTTTGAGATCGAGCCTGCGTCTGCCCTGAAGGGGCGCGACGGCCAACCGAGGCCAACCGAGCCGAGGCGAGATCAGTCGAGGCAAAACACCTGTTTTCAGGGTAAGATAAAGAGAGTAAAGGATACGATGGCAACGACTGCAAAGCGCGTCAAGGACGCAAAGACACCGAAGTTCAAATCCAGGCAGCACAATCGATGCCAGCTGTGCGGCCGGCCGAGAGCGTTTTTGCGGAAGTTCGGCGTATGCCGTTTGTGCTTCCGGTCGCTGGCGCTCAAAGGCGAGATTCCGGGCGTCGTCAAGTCAAGTTGGTAAGCGCTCGATAACGATCCAGACCTGAGTTCTGCTTCTCTTGCGTAAGAAAAAGGGCGTGAGAAAAGGTGGAAGACCTTGTCCTGGAGCAAGCAGCACCCGAAGCAGCACAAGACATCCCCGCCCGGTTCTCCAAGAGACACTCGGAGCGAACGGGGGATGATGAGGAGACTCTTTCAAGATGAATCTGACCGACCCCGTTGCCGACTTTCTGACGCGCATCCGCAACTCCATCCGAGCCAAACATCAGAAGTTGGACGTCCCGGCCTCGAAGCTGAAGAGCGAGATGGCGCGGATCCTCAAAGAAGAGGGCTACATCGCGAACTACAAGCCGGCCGAGGAGAAGGGCCAGAAGGTGATTCGCGTCTACCTGAAGTACGGCGCCAACAACGAGGCCGTGATCCGCGACCTCAAGCGCATCTCGCGCCCAGGGTGCCGCGTGTACCTCGGACGCGACCAGATCCGCCGCGTCCAGGGTGGCCTCGGCATCTCGATCATGACCACGCCCAAGGGTGTCATGACGGGACGGCAGGCGCGTCGCGAAGGCGTCGGCGGCGAGATCCTGGCCGAGGTCTGGTAGGTCCCTCCGGCGTCTCGCAACAGGTTCATTTTTAGGCAACAGCAACGGGCTGCAGTGGAACGGCTCTGGAACCGGCTCTTATGAGCGGTTTTAGGCCGGGACTCGCAAGCCAAAACAGCAAGGACTTGGAAGTCTATATGTCGCGAATTGGAAGAAAGCCGATCCCCATGCCGGCCGGTGTCAAGTACACGGTTTTGGGCAACAACGTTCTTGTCGAAGGCCCTAAGGGCAAGGTCAACGCGCTCTTGCCGACCGGTATTTCGTTGGTGGAGAAGGACGGCCATCTGCTGGCGGAACGACAGAACGACTCGCAGTCTGCCATCCACGGTCTGGCGCGCGCCCTGGTGTTCAACGCCGTTGAAGGCGTCACCAATGGCTGGAAGAAGGAGCTGGATGTCGTCGGCATCGGCTACCGCGTGGAGTTGAAGGGCAAGAGCATGGTTGTGTTTACGCTGGGGTACTCGCATCCGATCGAGTTTCCCCTTCCCACGGGAATCGAGGTCGCGATCGACCCGAAGCAGACGCACGTGACGATTTCCGGGATCGACCGGCAAAAGGTGGGACAGGTTGCCGCCGACATGCGATCCTTGCGCAAGCCCGATCCGTACAAAAACAAGGGCGTACGGTACACCGACGAGAAGCTCAAGAAGAAGGTCGGAAAGACGGGCGCCAAGTAAAAGGCCGGCGTCCCTTGGGGCCGATCGGCCAGCAACTGCCGAAAACAGAGTTCCTGCAGCTGCCGAAAACAGAGTTCCAGCGTCTGCCGAAACAGAGTTCCTGCAACCCGCAAACGAAACCGAACGTCGGCAGCCAACCTGCCGCTGACGCCTTTAGGAAGCGAGACATATACCATGATCATTGCACCCAAGCGCAACGCGATCCGGCAGCGGGTCCACAACCGCATCCGGGCCAAGATGTCCGGCACCGCCGATCGGCCGCGCCTCAACGTCTACCGCTCGCTCAACCACATTTACACGCAGCTGATCGACGACGTTGCGGGCGCCACCCTGGCGTCGGCGTCTTCGATGGCGGCGAAAGGCACGGAGCGGCAGCCCGGAGGCAACGTCGCCGCGGCGAGGACGGTCGGACGTCTGATCGCCGAGCGTGGCCGCGAGAAGGGCATCACCAGGGTGGTGTTCGACCGCGGCGGGTACCTTTATCATGGCCGTATCAAGGCACTGGCGGACGCTGCGCGCGAGGCCGGACTCGAGTTTTAGATCTTCACTCGAGTTCTAGATCTTCAAAGAGACGTAACGCAACGATGGATCGTCCAGGCCCTCAAACCGGCGGGACAGAAAGCTCGATAGGGAAATCAAAGACGCGATGGCAACCCACAAAAAGCTCGACGCGAACCGGCTCAACCTGAAGGATCAGGTCGTCTCCATCAACCGCGTGACCAAGGTCGTTAAGGGCGGCAAAAACATGAGCTTTGCGGCCCTGGTCGTCATCGGCGATCCGGCCGAAGGCGTTGTGGGCTACGGCTCGGGCAAGGCGAAGGAGGTTCCGCAGGCGATCCGTAAAGGCATCGAGGCGGCCAAGAAAAACCTCCTGCGCGTCAACCTGACCCAGACCACCATACCGCACCAGGTGCTCGGCCACTACGGCGCGGGGCAGGTGATGCTGAAGCCGGCGCCGGAAGGAACGGGCGTCATCGCCGGCGGCACGGTGCGCGCGGTGATGACCTCGGCCGGCGTCCAGAACGTGCTCACCAAATCGCTTGGTTCAGCCAACCCGCACAACGTGATCAAGGCGACCTTCGACGCGCTTGAACAGCTGCGCAACAAGGCCGATGTCGCCCTTTTGCGCGGCAAGAGCGAAGACGAGCTCTAAAGCAGACTTCGTCCACTTACGAGGAGATTCCGATGCCTGAAACAACCGTTTCATCGCCGGCGCAGACGCCGGGCAAGATCAAGATCCAGTACTTCCGCTCCAAGATCTGCACGCCGATGAAGCACAAGCTCGTCGTCAAGGGCCTGGGCTTTACGCGGCTCAACCAGATCGTCGAGCGCGAAGATACGCCGTCCACACGCGGCATGGTGCGGAAGATCCCGCATCTGGTCCGCATTGTCGGCTAGAGCAGCTCTTAGCTTCTAGCTGTTAGTTAAAAGCTTTCAGGAACAATAAAGAGAGCTTGTTGTCTTAGAGAGGCAGCTCTCCTATCATGCGAGTCGGCATAGGATATTTCAGCTAAGAGCTAGAAGCTAAGAGCTAACAGCTGAAATCTTCCCCGGCGTTAAGCGAGGAAAAACAATGGCACTGAATCTTTCCAATCTCCGCGCTCCCAAAAAGGCGAACGAGAACAAAAAACGCATTGGGCGCGGCATGGGCTCGGGCATGGGCAAGACCTCGACCCGCGGGCACAAGGGTCAGGGATCGCGCTCCGGATCGTCCCTGATGCGTGGCTTTGAAGGCGGCCAGATGCCGCTGCATCGCCGCTTGCCCAAGCGCGGCTTCACCAACATCTTTCGCGTCGAATACACCGTGCTCGGTCTCGACCGCATCGCCGAAGTGGTCGCTCAGAACGCCGAAAACGCCGACCTTACCCTCGACCGCATCGTCCAACTCGGTCTCCTGCGGAAAAAGAACGGCCTGCTCAAGGTGCTCAACAACGGCGAGATCGCCTCGGCCGTGACCGTGCATGCGCACAAGTTTTCGAAGTCTGCGAAGGAAGCCATCGAGCGCGCCGGCGGCCAGGCTATCGTGATCGGCGAAGCTCCGGCCGAGGCTCCGGCCGCCGCGTAGCAGCACCCTCGCACCCGGGTGTGACGGGAGCCGCAGTTGCCAGGTCTCGATTTAGAATCTTCGGAGACCAAGCCAGTTTTCAGAACGCCAGAAGGACTACGATGCTTCAGAAGTTTGCCAACATCTTTCGCATTCCGGACCTCCGCAACCGCGTCCTCTTTACGCTTGGCATGCTGGCGGTCTATCGCATCGGCGGCCACATCCCCACGCCGGGGATCAACGCCGAGATGCTGGCGCAGTTCTTCCAAACCAACTCCGGCTCCGCGCTGGGTCTGGTCGATCTCTTCTCCGGCGGCAACCTTCGCCGGCTGACCATCTTCGCGCTCGGCATCATGCCGTACATCACGGCGTCGATCATCTTTCAGCTGCTCACGGTCATCTACGAGCCGCTGGCCAAGCTGCAAAAAGAAGGCGAAGTAGGCCGCCGCAAGATCACGCAGTGGACGCGTTATGTGACGGTGATCCTCGCCGTGGTCCAATCGTTTGCGATCGGCCTCACCCTCACCAACACCTCGACCGGATCGTCGATGGTCACCATCCCGCGCGCCGCCTTCCTGCCCATGTGCGTCCTCACGCTGACCACCGGCACCGCCTTTATCATGTGGCTCGGCGAGCAGATCACCGAGCGCGGCATCGGCAACGGCATGAGTCTGCTGATCTTTACCGGCATCGTGGTCGGTCTGCCGCGCGGCATCGCCGAGCTCTACGACAAGGCGATCACGCAAGCATGGGGCGCCTTTACGCCGATCGCCATCGCCATTCTCGTCCTCGGCATGGTTGCGGTCGTCGCGTTTATCGTCTTTGTGGAGCGCTCCGAGCGCCGCATCCCGGTTCAGTACGCCAAGCGCATCGTCGGTCGCAAGATGATGGGCGGACAGTCCACGCACCTTCCGCTCAAGGTCAATTCGGGCGGCGTGATGCCGGTCATCTTCGCCTCCTCCATCCTGTCGGCGCCCTTGCTCTTCGCCGGCGCCAGCTTCTTCGGCAGCGGTCCGCTGCGCGACACACGCTTCTTCGGCCCCATCTTCCGCAACCTCGGCCCCGGCGAGCCGTGGTACGTTCTCCTCTTCATGGCCGCCATCGTCTTCTTCGCATACTTCTACATCTCCATCGTCTTCCGTCCGGACGATATCGCCGACAACATGCGCAAGTACGGCGGCTTCATCCCCGGCATCCGCCCCGGCAAGCGCACCGCCGACTTTATCAACGACGTTCTCAGCCGCATCACGCTGGTCGGCGCGATCTACCTCATCATCATCACCATCATCCCGATGTTTCTGATCTCGGGCATTCACTTCAATCACATCTGGCTGGTCGGCACCGTGTTCGATCGTCTTCCCGCCTGGACGACCAACGGCCTCGGCGTCAGCTTCTACTTCGGCGGCACCTCGCTGCTGATCGTCGTCGGCGTCGCCATGGATACCGTTCAGCAGATCGAGTCGCAGCTGATCATGCGGCACTACGACGGCTTCTCGCCCAAATCCGGCCGCATCCGAGGCCGTCGCAGCTGGTAAGCGAAGCGAGACACCGAGAGCGGCAGTTGACCCCCACCGACAAATCGAGCAGCACTCCATCCACGCCAGGCGGGGCCGGCTTCGCACCCGGGCCCATGCTTCTGCTCGGCGCCCCTGGCGTCGGCAAAGGCACGCAGGCGCAAATCCTCATGGATCGCTACGGTGTTCCGCAGATCTCGACCGGAGACCTCTTCCGCTCCAACATCAGCGCGGGCACGCCGCTCGGCGCCAAGGCAAAGGGCTATCTCGACTCGGGCCAGCTGGTCTCCGACGATCTGGTCAATGAAATGGTCGAAGACCGGCTCGGCGCGTCGGATACGCAGCAAGGGTACGTCCTCGACGGCTTCCCCCGCACCTTGCAGCAGGCCGAGTGGCTGGACCGAACGCTTGCCGCCGGGCAGGCGAGCGCGCCTGTGGTGGCTCTCAGCCTGGTGGTCCCGTTCGACGATCTGCTCCACCGCATCACCGGACGGTATACCTGCCCCAAGTGCAAGCGGATCTACAACCTCTACTCGAATGCCCCAAAGGCCCAGGGGGTCTGCGACGTAGACGGAACACCGCTCGAGCAGCGCGCCGACGATACCGAAGCTGTATTTCGCGACCGCATGAAGACCTTCACGGCCCAGACCGCTCCTGTGATCGAGCACTACCGGCAGCAGAGCCGCTTCGCCGAAGTGGACGGGGCACGATCGGTCGAGGACGTTGCGTCGAGCATCACGTCCGTGCTCTCGCGCCTGCGCGGACCGAGTTCCGCACCGCCCCGACCTTAGAGAAAGGCTCCTGACCGCGATGGCGATTCTCCTGAAAACGGCCGCTGAGATTGAAAAGATGCGTGCCTCGGGCCGCCTGCTCCGGCAGGTGCACGACGCCATCGCGCCCGTGGTTCGCCCGGGGGCAACCACCATGGATCTTGAGCTCGCCGCGTCGGCCAAGATCGCCGAGTGGAGCGCGCTCGGCGTCACGGCGGCTTTCAAGGGCTATCACGGGTACCCGGCGGCGCTCTGCACCTCGGTCAACGAAGAGGTCGTGCACGGCATCCCCAACGCCCGGCGCGTACTCAAAGACGGCGACATCGTCTCGATCGACTGCGGCGTTGTGCTCCATGGTTTCTACTCGGATGCGGCGGTCACCTACGCGGTCGGAACGTCCAGCCCGGCGACCGAAAAGCTCCTCGCGACCACGCAGGCGTCGCTCGACGCAGCCATTCGGGCAGCCGTAGTCGGCGGTCGCCTGGGTGACATCTCCGCTGCCGTCCAGGAGATGTGTGAAGCGGCCGGCTTCGGCGTGGTGCGTGACTTCGTCGGCCACGGCATCGGCCGCGCGATGCACGAGTCGCCGCAGGTCCCGAACTTCGGTCCTCGCGGCAAAGGTCCGCGGCTCAAAGCAGGCATGGTGCTGGCGATCGAGCCGATGATCAACCTCGGCGGACCGGAGGTGCGCATGCTCAAAGACGGCTGGACCGCCGTTACCGTCGACGGAAGCTACTCCGCGCACTTCGAGCACACCGTCGCCATCACCCGGGACGGCCCCGACGTTCTGACGCGCTAGCGCCCGGAGTAGCGCAAACCTCGGGGACGCGCTATCATAAGTTGTTGCGGCAGTTGGTTACGCATGCTCTTGCGTGCGTTGTCTCGGTCCGCCAAAGGAGATGGTTTGTCGAAGGAAGATGCAATCGAAGTGATGGCGACGGTGGTAGAAACTCTGCCGAATGCCCTGTTCAAGGTGGAGCTTGAGAACAAGCACCAGGCGTTGGCGCACGTCTCAGGTCGCATGCGCAAGAACTTCATCCGCATCCTCCCCGGCGACCGTGTCGCGATCGAACTGAGCCCCTACGACCTCAATCGTGGGCGCATCGTCTACCGCTATAAGTAGAAGCCGCCACAAGCTTCTGGCTGGTAGCTTCTGGCTGGTAGCTCCAGGCCGCCGGCTTAGGCCACTCTGTTCCCAAGTCACGCCTTTGGCTAAGCGCTAAAGGCTTCAAGCTGCGTTTTAGGAGTAGTTATGAAAGTTCGAGCTTCCGTAAAGAAAATCTGCGATAAGTGCAAGGTCATTCATCGTCGCGGCGTCGTTCGTGTTATCTGCGAGCACGCCAAACACAAGCAACGCCAGGGCTAACTAAGAGGGAGCGCACCTTGCCTTCCCCTTTCTCTTGTTTGCTCTGTCATGTTCTTGTTCCCGCTTTTCTTCTATTTCCTTCTGGAGCCGCCGGGCGAGTTAGCCGAAGTCAAATGGCTTGCGTAGAACCCATCGGAACCTTCTCCACTCACTCCTCACTTGCTTTCCGGCCAGAGTTACTGGAGCGCTGGGAGCCACACCCGAAAGGAAGAGCCTCCATGGCCCGTATCTCCGGCGTTGACGTGCCCAACAATAAGCAGGCGCGCATCGGCCTCACGTATATCTTCGGCATCGGCAATTCGCGCGCGGGGCGCATCCTCAGCAAAGCGGAGGTCGATCCGAACGTCAAGATCGCCACGCTCGACGAGGATCAGCTGAACCGCATTCGTCAGGTGATCGAGTCTGAAGGTCAGATCGAAGGCGACCTGCGCAAGGACGTCTCGCTCAACATCAAGCGCCTGATCGAGATCCAGTCTTACCGCGGTCTGCGCCATCGCCGATCGCTGCCGGTTCGCGGACAGCGCACCCACACCAACGCTCGTACCCGCAAAGGCCCACGCAAGGGCACGGTTGCCGGTAAGAAGAAAGCGACGAAATAAGCTCATGGCCAAGACACAGAATAAAGCGGCCGGCGCGAAGGTCGGCAAGGGAAAGAAGTTCAAGAAGCGCGAACGCAAAAACGTTCCGTTCGGTCTGGTGTACATCCAGGCCAGCTTCAACAACACCATCGTGACGATCACCGACCAGGTCGGCAATACGCTCTCCTGGAAGAGCTCGGGCTCGCTTGGTTTCCGCGGCTCCCGCAAGGGAACTCCGTTCGCGGCGCAGCAGGCGGCCGCGGGTGCGGCAGCGGCGGCGCGCGATCACGGCCTCCGCACGGTGGACGTTCGCGTTTCGGGCCCCGGCTCCGGTCGCGAATCGGCCATTCGCGCGCTCGCAACCACGGGCATCGAGGTTCGCTCGATCCGCGACGTCACGCCGATGCCGCATAACGGCTGCCGACCACCGAAGCGCCGCAGAGTGTAACTCCGTGGCTTTGGAAATGAGGTCCGTCTGCGAGCGCTGCCACACTGCGCTGACGCCAGACGCTACGGCCGCCATCTGCAGCTTCGAATGCACCTTCTGCTCGCAGTGCGCGGAAGCGATGCAAAACAAATGCCCCAACTGCGGCGGAGAGCTCGTCAAGAGACCCTGCCGCAAGCAGGCCTGAACCGGATCGGGACGAAGGGCCATCACGCCCGTAAACCGATCGACACCTGAAGTTAGGAGATCGAAAGAAATGGCACGTTATACAGGACCCGTCTGCCGGCTCTGCCGTCGCGACGGAACAAAGCTCTTCCTCAAGGGAGCGAAGTGTTTTACCGAGAAATGCCCGGTTGAAAAGCGGAACTTCCCCCCGGGCCAGCACGGCCAGTCGAAGAAGCAGAAGAAGGTTGTCGGCTACGGTCTCCAGCTGCGTGAGAAACAAAAAGCCAAGCGCATCTACTTCACGCTCGAAACTCAGTTCCGGGCTTACTACCAGAAGGCTTCAAATCGCACCGGAGTTACCGGCGAGTTACTCCTGCAACAACTCGAAACTCGGCTCGACAACGTCTGTTACCGCCTCGGCTTCGCGACATCGCGCCGTCAGGCTCGGCAGATCGTCCGTCACGGACACATCCAGGTGAACGGGCGAAAGGTCAACATTCCTTCGTTTCAGTGCAAGGTTGGGGACGAGATTGCCATCCGCGAGTCGTCTAAAGCTCTGGTGGTTCTGGAAGAGTCGAAGAACTTCGCCTCCGGACAGCGCCCCGTTCCATGGCTCAGCATCAACCGCGACAACTTTTCAGGAAAAGTCGTAGCTCTGCCGAGTCGCGCGGACGTCAACCTGCCGGTCAACGAGCAACTTATCGTCGAGCTTTACTCGAAGTAAGCGCAAGCGACTAACTTCTGCAACTAGCTCCTCCTCAGTAGTTCGACTTCGGTCGACTACCTTAGGAGTTAGTGGCAGGAGCGTAAGTTCCACTAACAACCTGACTCGCAACCGAACCACCCGCCAGACCGCAAAGTGCTTCGCGGCTAGGTCGGATGAAAGGATCTACATATGCTTTGGAGAGGTTTTCAAAAGCCCAAGCGTCTCGCCGTCGAGAATGAAACTCTAACTGGCAAATATGGTAAGTTTTCCGCGCAGCCCTTTGAGCGCGGCTTCGGCACTACCATCGGCAACGCCCTTCGGCGCACCCTGCTGTCGTCGATCGAAGGCGCCGCCGTCACCGCCGTCCGTATCGAAGGCGTCCTGCACGAGTTTCAGTCCATCACCGGCGTCGTTGAAGACGCGACCGACATCATCCTGAACCTGAAGCAGATCCCGTTCAAGCTGAACGGCGACGGCCCCAAGGCGCTCTACCTGCGCGCCGACCAGGCCGGCGTCGTCACCTCCGGGCAGATCGAGGCGGATGGCGACGTCGAGGTGCTCGACCCCGACGTCTACATCTGCACCATCTCCGAAGGCGGCAAGATCGACATGGAGATGCGTCTGAAGCGCGGTCGCGGCTACATCTCGGCCGACAAAAACTTCGACGGCGATCTTGGCCTCGGCTTCATCCCCGTCGACAGCGTTCACTCGCCCGTCCGCAAAGTCAATTACCTCGTCGAAGCAGCGCGCCTCGGTCAGATCACCGACTACGACAAGCTCACGCTCGAGATCTGGACCAACGGCACCGTGCTTCCGGCCGACGCGCTCGGACTTTCCGCGAAGCTGCTGAAAGATCACATGACCATCTTCATCAACTTCGAGGAGGAGATGGAGTCCGGCCACGACGGCGCGCACGACGGCCCGGCGATGCGCAACGAAAATCTGAACCGCTCGGTCGAGGAGCTGGAGCTCTCCGTCCGCAGCTACAACTGCCTCAAGAACGCGAACATCGCCACCATCGGCGAGCTCATTCAGAAGACCGAAGCCGAGATGCTGAAGACCAAGAACTTCGGCCGCAAGAGTCTGAATGAGATCAAAGAGATCCTGGCGCAGATGGGCCTGTCGCTCGGCATGAAGATCGACGAGAACGGCAACCCGGTCCCCGGACCGACGTCGGTTCTGCCGGCAGCCACGCTGGCGGCGTCCTTCGGCGACTTCGACGATGATGACGACGAGGATGAAGATGAGGATGAGGACGAAGATGAGGACCTCATCCTGCCCAACAACGAGTCGGAAAACTTCTAACCGAACCTCCGGCGTGACCGTCCCTCACAGGCCGTCACGCCGGACCTGGCTAGCAAAGTTTCCATGCACCACGGGCGAGGCTTCACGCCAAGCCAACGAGATCAACAGGATGAGAGGGCCAGCGAGATCGCTGTGAGCCCGGCCAACGCCGAGCCGCCTTCCAAGGGAGACACACACCGTGCGCCATCGCAATGCAGGATTCAAACTCGGACGCAACACCAGCCATCGCCGCGCCATGCTGCGCAACCTGGTCACCTCCATCCTCGTGATGGATCGCGTTCAAACCACCATCACTAAATGCAAGGCCACGCGTCCTCTGGTCGAAAAGATGATCACGCTGGGCAAGCGCGGCGATGTCCACGCCCGTCGTCAAGCGGCGGCGTACCTGATGACACCCGCCTCGGTCGATCGTCTCTTTGCGGTCGTAGCCCCGCGCTACGGCTCGCGCAACGGTGGCTACTGCCGCATCGTGCGCATCGGCGCACGCAAGGGCGACGCGGCGGAGATGGCCATCATCGAGCTGCTTGGCGCCGAGCAGGAGCTCAACGAGAAGGCACAAAAGCGCGCCGAAGCTCGCGAGAAGAAGCGCGAAGAGCTCCAGAAGCAGATGCAGGAGCAAGCTCCGGGCGAAGAGCCCGACCCGAACGCCGAGCCGTAACGCAGACGTTTCTCCGACGGCGAAAGGCGAGGGCGCACTCCATGTGCGCCTTTGCCTTTGTGTCTCGGAGCTGAGGCCCAGGATCAGAAGATCCAAAGCCCGTCCTCTTCTCAGCCGAGCGCCTGGGCTGGGCACTTACGCTCGCTTCTCCACTGTCGCCTCCTCCTCCTCCTCGTACACCACCACGCGATTCTTGCCGGTCCGCTTGGCCGTGTACAGAGCCTTGTCGGCCTGTTCGACCATCTCCGATCCTTCAGTCAGCTCGGGCGCCAGCGTGCCTACGCCGATGCTGACCGTCACCGGCTCCTCACCCCAGATCTCCTTGCGCATTCGATCCATCAGACGCCGCGCAAATCCGAGCGCACCCTTGGCGTCGCTCTCCGGCAAAAGCACGGCAAACTCTTCGCCGCCGTAGCGCGCCACCATATCCGGCAGACGCACCGTCGACCGCAGGATCATGCTGAGTTGTCGAAGGACCTCATCGCCGGCCGCATGACCTCGCTGGTCGTTGATGCGCTTGAAGTTGTCGATATCCAGCAGCAACACCGCAAGCTGACGCTTTCTTCGGCGGGCTACGGAGAACTCCATCGCCAAGCGTTCCTCGAAGGACCGGCGGTTGCGCAGCCCGGTCAAGGCGTCAGTCACGCTCAACTGCCGCAGTTGCTCGTTTACCAGAGTCATCTCCGTCTGGCAGCGTTCGAGCTCCAGCTTGCGAGCGATCTCTTCCGTCATCTCGACCGCCACCCCGGCAACCATGCTGTTGCCCGCGGAATCATGGCAGGGAAACTGGAAGATCTTCCACGCGCTCTCTCGACCGGTGCTGTCCCGGATACTGGCCTCCGACTCGACGATGCGGTCGCCCGCGATGACTTCATGATCCTCGATCGCTCCGAGCAGGCTGCCATTCTGCTCCCAGCGCGGGCTATCGGCGCGGCCGAGCCACGCACCCTCGCTCACGCCGAAGTGCCGAGCGAACGCCCGGTTGTAAAACAGCAGACGCCCGGCAGCGTCCTTGATATAGCTCACAAACGGGCTCGCGTCCATAAACGCACGAAACAGGTCTTCGCTCGCTCGCAGCTTGGCTGCCGAAGCCTCGCGCTCGCGAAAGAGCAGATCGATCACGGTCCGCTGCTCCTCGAATTCAAGCGCTGACTTTAGTTGCCGCCCGAGCAGACCAAAAGCATCCTCCTGCTCTCGGGTGAGTCCGCGCGGCACTCGATCCGTGGTCGACAGGAGCGCCTGGATCTCGCCGCCGAGAGCCGTCACAGGCTGCGCGGCAAAGAAGCGGATGGGCTCCTTCGGCGAACTCGGAAACGATCGCTCGTCCGGGTCCACGTCCGGGATGACGAACAAGGCGTCGTGCGCCAGCACCTTCCGGCAGAGCAGGTCGGAGGGCACTCCCTCGCGCCGGCGTTGCCGACCGCCGGAGATCCGTGTCCAGCGACCGCTGCTCCGGCGCAGCATTACACTGGCCTCCGGCGTAGCGCATACCGCACATAGAATCCGGGCGATGCCGTCGTACTCCTGGCCCCGATCCGCGCCCCGATCCGCGCCCCGGTCTGTACTTCTGTCTGCGTTTCGGTTCAGGCCGCTGCCCGGACCGTTGACTCGGCCACCGGCGCTGCCGCGCCACAAACTCTTTGAGAGCCCAACTTCTCCCTGTTCTAGGACGTTCATACTGCTTTGAGGATCGCATCCCGCGCTGCGCAAAATTTGCGGGTCTGCCACCATAGTTGCAGATCCTGGTAACGCCGGAACGAACAAACGATGCGAGCTCAGGGTCCCGGATTCCCGATCGAGCGCGGTCAAGCTCCCATCGTGTCGCGCTGGAGCTCAGCCGGCGGAGTTCCTCCGAATCGCCTCACGCACATGCTCCTCGGCCTCGGCCTTGAAGTGCGTCAGGCTGTGCACCTCGGCCGCGTGCTGCTCGATGACGGGCAGCATCTCGTCCTCACTTGCGCCCTCGGTGTGCCAATCGCAGTTGTATCCCACGTCTTTGCAGTGAAACTGCTTGCTCGCTCCGTCGCTCATCTCTGAACCACCTCCAAGCCACTTTGGATGCGGAGCTCAGAGGGGCATAGCGAGCCGATGTGCGCCGGATCAAAGCCGCGGATGTGCTTTGGTGCTACCGCCCGATCGCAAACATCGCCCAGCTCGCCACGATCGTGCCGCCGACAAAACAGGCAAAGCAAAACAGGCCGAAGCGGATCATCATGCGCGGCTGCGACCGCATCGTGATCCCAAAGACAACGGAGGTGAAGATCGAAAATAAGAGCACCGCTCCGAAGTGCGAAATCGTCACGAACGCTTCCTTCCGATGGCGAGCGAGTGCGCGTCCACCGCGGCCATGATGTTCAAGAGGCCTGCAACGACGATAAACTTCGTCCCGTAGTCCGCCACCGCGACCTGCACCGTCGCCGCGCCGAGATCGAACACGCGCGCGACCAAGTAGAGCAGACCGTTGCCCAAGTCGCCCGCGAAGTTCAGCATGTCGAGCAGGTCGCCGGTGTTGGGGGTGTAGATCTTGCCCTGCAAGGCGACCCCGATCACAAACATGCCGAAGATGGAAGCGAACAGCAGAATCCCGCGGATCCACTTGCCCAGCAGAAGGTGACCCGCGCCCGGAACGAGCCATCCCGCGAAGAGAACCAGGGCGGAATAGCCCGTCGATCGCGCGCCCGCCGCTCTACCCGCGACGTTGCCGACCAAAGGTCCCGCGGGCCTCGCCGCCGCGATGCGGTCTTCCGCTGTGTCCAGTCTGTCGGGTCTGTCGGAGCCCCCGGGCCTGGTGCCTGCCTCGGTCTGAACGTCGGTCGCCATCTCCCTCCGATGATACCAGTTACAGCCGCACGAGCTCGGTCTGCACGCGCCCGGTCACTTCGGCCCGACCCGCGCGTGCGATCATATCGACCTCGCTGCGTACCCCAAACTCCCCGGCGAAGTACACGCCCGGCTCGACCGAAAAGCACGTCCGCGGCAGAATCACGCGTTCATCGTGCGTCTCCAGATTGTCGAGGTTCGCTCCATTGCCGTGCAGCTCCGTGCCGATATTGTGACCCGTACGATGTGTAAAAAACGAAGCCAGCCCGGCATCGCGGATCACCGCCCGCGCCGCATCGTCCACCTCCCAGCCTCGCAGCGGGGGCGCCTGCTCTGAGGTATCCGCGGACCCCCGGAAAGCCTCCTGCACCCGCCCGACCGCCGCGTCGCGAGCATCCCGGACCAGCGCAAAGATGTGCCGCTCCCGCTCGGTCGGCTCGCGCCCCACGACGCCAGTCCAGGTGATGTCGTACCAGACAGCCTCCGGGCGCCCGGCCAGCTTCGCCCAGATATCGACCAGGACGAAGTCGCCCTGCCGGATCGGTTGCGAACTCGCCGGTGTCGGATCGTAGTGCGAGTCGGCCGAGTTCGCGCCGACGCTGACGTTCGGTCCGTGATCGGTCCACAGACCCGCACGCTCGATCGCCTCACGAAAGAAGCTCACCAAACCGAACTCGCTCGCCGCATTCTTGTCCGGCCCGCGAACCAGGCCGCGCAGATGCTCCCAGCCCGCCAGCAGAACGTCGTCAAGCCGGCGCTGCGCCTCAAAGTGCGTCTCGATCTGCTCGTCCGTCAGCACGGCCTCGAACCGGCTCACCAGATCGGCCGACGACACCACATCGACGCCCATCGATCGCAGGAGATCGACCGTCCCCGCGTCCACCATCGCGACGTACATGATCGCATTGCGCGGCGAGTACTGCATCGCGACCCGCCGCGCGCCGACCAACATCCTTGCCAGCCCCGCTTCCAGCTCCTGCCAGGATGAGTACACCTCGGTGTCGCCGGGAAGGGAATCGAGCCGCCCCGACTCAATCCGGTGCACCAGCTTCCGCGGCGCGCCCTCGGCCGGGATGTAGTAAAACCACCGCCGCGTAACATGCATACCCTCGCCGAGGCCGAGGATGCGATACGCCAGCGGATCGCGATAGTGATGGTCGTAGAAGAGCCATCCGTCCAGACCGGCCCTGCCGCCGCCACCAGCCACGGAGCTCTCCTCCCGCAACGCCTGTTGGATCTCCTCAAGGTTCACAGGCACCATCCTATCGCGATCGCAAAACAGCAGGGCCGAGACGCTCTCTGCGACCCGGCCCTGCTTTCTTTCACTCCGACCCGACCTGCCTAAACAGGCACCGCCGTCGCAGCCGCCGCGGCGGCAACCGCGGCTGCCTCCACCGCGGCTTCCTTGGCCTGCTCGATCTTGCGTAGAGCCGAGTTCTGTCCCAGCTCCGCCGCCATCGTCTCCGTGGTGAACGACTCGATCAGGTCGCCCGCGCGGATGTCCTTGAAGCCGTTCAGATCGATGCCGCACTCGACGCCCTGACGAACCTCGGCGACATCGTCCTTCACGCGCTTCAGCGACCCGATCCGGCCCTTCCAGACCTCGACGCCATCGCGTAAGACGCGCACCTGGTTCTCGCGCTTGATCAGGCCGTCGACCACGCGGCAGCCGGCGATCTGGCCAACCTTGGTGATCTTGAACACCTGCAGCACCTCCGCGCGTCCCGCGTAGTTCTCGCGGTACACCGGCTCGAGCAGGCCGAACATCGCCTTGGTCATCTCGTCCTGCAGCTCGTAGATGATCGAGTGGAGCCGAATCTCGACGTTCTCGCGATCCGCCAGCTCCTGCGACTTGCGCTCCGGACGGACGTTGAAGCCGATGACAACCGCGTTCGATGCCGATGCGAGCAGGATGTCCGACTCGGTGATCGCACCGACGCCCGAATGCAGAACGCGGACGCGCACCTTCTCGGTCGACATGCGCTGGAGCGAATCGGCCAGCACCTCGACCGAACCCTGCACGTCGCCCTTCAGGATCAGGTTTAGATCCTTCACTCCAGCCTGCTTGATCTGCTCCGACAGGCCCTCGAGCGACACGCGCGAACTCTTCGCCAGCTGCGCCTCGCGCTCCTTCAGTTTGCGATACTGAGCAATGCCCTTGGCCTTGTCGCGATCGGCCATGACGAGGAAGGTATCGCCCGCATCCGGCATCGATTCGAGACCCAGGATCTCCACCGGAGTCGATGGTCCCGCCTCAAGAATCGGCTGCCCGCGATCGTTGAACATCGCCCTGATCTTGCCGAACGTGTTGCCGACGATGTACGTGTCGCCGAGCTTCAAGGTCCCGTTCTGGACGAGAATGCTCGCGACCGCGCCGCGCCCACGATCGAGCTTGGCCTCGATCACCGTTCCGACTGCCGGCCGGTCCGGCTGCGCCTTCTGCACGTTGGTATCGGCGACGTAGCAGATCATCTCTTCGAGAGCGTCGAGGTTGAGCCGCTTCTTCGCCGAGACCTCGACGAATTCGGTTTCGCCGCCGGTCGAAACCGACTGCACACCGCGCGTCGCAAGCTGCTGGATCACCCGTGCCGGGTTCGCCTCGGGCTTGTCGATCTTGTTCACCGCAACGATGATCGGCACCTTGGCCGCACGCGCGTGATCGATCGCCTCCAGCGTCTGCGGCATCACGCCGTCATCCGCAGCCACGACGATCACGACGATGTCGGTGACCTTGGCGCCGCGCGCCCGCATCCGTGTAAACGCCTCGTGGCCCGGCGTATCGAGAAATACGATCTCGCGGCCAAACGCCGGCGAATCCGGCTTTGTGACGTGCACCTTGTAGGCGCCGATGTGCTGCGTAATTCCGCCCGCCTCGCCCGCCGCGACATCCGTCATGCGGATGGCGTCCAGCAGCGACGTCTTGCCGTGATCGACGTGGCCCATCACCGTCACCACGGGCGATCGCGTAATCTCGACCATGCCTGTGGTGTCTTCGAGGAAGCCTTCGATCGCCTCGTTTTCAAGCTGCTCTTCGACCGAGATGATCTGGGCATCCGCTCCAAACTGCCGCGCCACATCATTCACCAGCTCCGAGTCGAGTGACTGATTCACCGTGACCAGAACGCCGCGCATCAGCAGCACCGCGATCAGATCCTTGCCGCGCACATCCAGCTTCTCGGCCAGGTCCTTGACGCTGATTCCCTCGGTCACCGTGATCGTGCGTGTGATCGGCAACGGCTGTTGTTGCGCCATCGGCGCCCCGCCATACCGCGGCGGAGGCGTAAAGCCCTTCATCGGGCCTTCTTTGGTCTTCTCGTAGCGCTGTCCGCCGCGACGCTGCCCGGGACGCGCTGCCGGTCGCGGAGCTCCGCCCGGAGACTCGCCTGGACCGGGAAGCATCCCCGGAGCTCCGCCCGGCCCACCGGGACGCGCACCGAAGCCGGGTCGTGCGCCAAATCCGGGACGTGCTCCACCCGGGGCAAAGCCCGGTCTGCCTGGAGATCCACCGGGTCCCGTCGGCGCACCGCCTGGGCCGGTCGGGAACGTGCGCGTCGGATGCATCGGACGCCGCGCTCCCGGCCCCATCGAAGATCCGGGACGCTGCCCAAAGCCCGATCCCTGGGCGCCAAAGCCTTGTCCTGAACCCTGTCCCTGGCCGCCTCCCTGCGATGGTCCGCCAGATCCGCCAGGTCCGCCTGGACGTGGACGCTCAAAGATCGGGCGCCCCCGCTGCGGTGTTCCCGGCGCCGGCGTTGGTGCGCTGTAGATCGGTCGCGGGCCGGTCTGCGGCATGATGACGCGACGCGGCGGCGGTCCCGATGGAGCCGTCGGAGCCGCCGCCGCCGCGGGCTCCGAAGAGGTCGCAGATGCTGGGGAGTCGGGCGACTCGGCAACCGGAGCGGTCGCGGTCGCGGCTGCAGGGGACTGACCCGTGACAGCAGCGGTGGACGCCGGAGAAGCTTGGGCGATCGTCGGCGCGGCTGCTGCGGCGGCGGGAGCAGCCGGAGCTGCAGCCAAGGGAGCCGCCGGCGATACCCTCGCCGGAGACGCCGCCGAGGCAACAGCGTCGCGCATAGCAGCGGCCGGAGCAGGAGCGGTCGGAGCAGGAGCGGCGGGAGCAGATGCGGCCGACAAAGCTGGAGCGGGGGCGGAGGTCACCGGAGCCCCAGCCGGCGGACGCGGGGCCGCCGCCACCGCCGGACGCTCCGGCAAGGCCGCGGGCCCGGGAGCTCCGGCCGGAGCTCGGCCGACGACAGGTCCGACAGGAGGCTTGCTTGCAATCGCCGGCGGTGGCGCAACAATGTTCGCTCCCTGGCGCGGCAGAGGAACAATGCGCCGCGGTGCAGGCGCCGAGCTCGTTGCAGGCGCAGCCGCGGAGTGAAGCGAGGTGACCGTGGGCGCGACCTGTGGCCGAGGAGCCTGAGGTGGAGCCGAAACCGCCGCTTGAGCAGACGCTGGCGCCTGAGTCGGAGCGATGCCTGGACGCGCCGCCGGCGGCGCCACACGGATCGCCGCCTCCGCCTGCTTGCGCTCCAAAATCGCCTTGAGAGCGTCGCCCGGCTTCGCAGCCTTCGAAAGATCGATCTTCGGACGGTTGTCGACCGGTTGTCGCGACCCAGTGTGGCCGCCGCCCGAGCGACCGTTGCCGCCATTCTTCAGGTAGTCGCGGACCCGCTCCGCCTGATCCGATTCGATCGAGCTCGAGTGCGTCTTTCCACTCACGCCGATCGCTTCGAGCGCGTCCAGAATCGGCCTGCTCTTTACTTCCAGTTCCCGTGCCAGATCGTTGATGCGAACTTTACTCATCCGTCCCTTTTCACTTTCCCTAAGCCGTTAGCTGTTCATGTCAGCCTCGTTGCGGGTGGAATTGCTATTGTACAAATAGTTGTTGAAATCCGAGCATCTGCACTCGGCGTGGAAGCACTCTTTATGCGGCATGGCTAGCCACGGTCGTGCCCATCGTTGTCGATTCCTTCGTCGGAAACCTCTTGCGACTCAGCCACCAGCGTGTCCATCGTGTCGTTGCGAAGCTCAATCTGCTCCGCGCGCCGGTCCGCGTCGCTAAATGCGTCGCTCATCGATTCCCGCTCTTCCTGATCCGCAATCTCCTCGGTCGAGATGCCGTTCAACTCCTGCGCCTCGCCAAACTCGGCGTCCTCGGCCAGAATCTCTTCCGGTGTCTTTGCCATCGAACTCACCTCCGTCTCTTCGTCAGATGCTGACGTATCCGCGAAAGTAGCGACGCCCCCGGGAAGCGCGGCGTTCGTCTCGTCGACCCCGGCCTCGCCCCCTGCCTTGTCTCCAGCCGGCGTCTCCGCCATGCCCTCGCCCGCCACCGGAACCTCATCGGCTGCCGCCGCCGCGATCCCCGCCGGACGGTCCTCGCCCTCCTCATACTGGCCGAAGTAGTGCCGCACGGCGCTTGAAATCTTCTCGACCGTCTTTTCGCCGATGCCCGGAACCTCTTCCAGTTGCTCCGGCGTCATGTCGGCCAGCTCTTCCACCGTCGTGATGCCCGCGGCGATCAGCTTCTCCAAGATCTGTTCGCCCAGATCCACCACCTGCTCGATCGGCGTCGTCGGTCCGCCCGTCATCGACTGCATCTGCTGCTCGACCTCCTGGCGCTTCTCCTCCTCGCTCTTGATGTCGATCTTCCACTGCAAGAGCTTCGCCGCCAGCCGCACATTCTGGCCCTTTTTCCCGATCGCAAGCGACAGCTGCGTATCGTCGACGATCACTTCAATCTGCTTGTCCGCAAGATCGGTGATCGAGACGCGGCTCACCTTGGCCGGCTGCAACGCCTTCTCGGCAAACGTCGTAATCTCCTCCGAATACTCGATAATGTCGATCTTTTCGCCGCGCAGCTCGCGGATAATCGACTGCACCCGCATGCCCTTCATCCCAACGCACGCGCCCACCGGATCGACATCCTTGTCGCGGCTCATGACAGCGATTTTGGTCCGCTCGCCCGCCTCGCGCGCAATCGCCCGGATGGTCACCGTTCCGTCGTAGATCTCCGGAACCTCGCTCTGAAACAGGTTCGACACCAGGGTCGGCGCCGCCCGCGACACGATCACCTGCGGACCTTTCGCCGCACGATCCACCCGCAGCAACACCACACGCACGCGCTCGCCCACCGAAAACTGCTCCAGCCGGCTCTGCTCGCGCTTCGGCATCCGCGCCTCCGCCTTGCCCAGGTCGAAGATCACATCCATCGGCTCCAGCCGCTTCACCGTCGCGGTCAACACCTCGCCCGCGCGGTGGTTGTACTCGTTGAACACCGTGTCGCGCTCGGCCTCACGCACCTTCTGAAAGATCACCTGCTTGGCCATCTGCGCCGCGATCCGGCCCAGCGGAGACGTGTCCTTATAGAAGCGCAGCTCGCCGCCAATCTCCACCTCGGGCGCCAGTTCGCGCGCCTGATCGAGCGTGATCTGGTTCACGTCGTCCTCTACCTCCTCCGGCCGCTCCACCACCGTCTTGAACACATACGCCCGAATCTCGCCCGTCTCCTTGTCCATCTCCGCCCGCATATTCTCGGTGGTCTTGTAGTACTTGCGCGTCGCCAGCGCAATCGCATCCTCGACCGCACCGATCACAATCGCCGGCTCAATGCCCTTGTCGCGGCTCAACGTCTCTATCGATTGGTACAAAACACTTGCCATCGTTCTCAGTCCTTCTTCTGCTCTGCTCTTCTGTTCGCTCTGCTTTATCGTTCTGTTCTTCTGTCTCTTCTGTCTTCTCTGTCTTCTCTGTCTTCTCTGTCTCTTCTGTTTCTTCTGTCTTCTCTCTACAACTCAGCCAGAAGATTCGCCTTCTCCACATTGCCGAGCGCGATCTCGACCGTCTGCCCTGCCTCGGCCTCGGACGCCTCCGCCTTGCCCTTCGCCGCCTTCTTGGCCTTGCCCTTCTGCTTCAGCGCCGCCAGGTCGATCGTCAACCGGCCATCCTCAAACCCGACCAGACGACCTCTCCACTGCCGGTTGCCGTCGACCGGCGTAAATGTCTGCAGCTTCAGGAGGCTCCCGCGAAACCGCTCGTAATCCCGCGCCGCCGAAAGCTTCCGCTCGATCCCCGGCGACGACACCTCCAACGTGTACTCGCCGCCCGGAACCAGATCTTCCACATCGAGCACCGTCCCAAAATCATTCGCAAACTGCACGCAATCCTCATGCGTCACGCCCGACAGCAGCTCCGCCGGAACGCCCTTCGGCAAGTCCTCGACCTCGCCCGCCTCGCTCATCGCCGCCAGCTTTGCCCGCTCCTCCGCATTTTTCTCGACATACACCCGGAGAACGCGGAACTTGGCGTTGCCCTGAAACTCGACGTCCACCAGGTCCATGTGGTGAGAAACGGCAACCCGCTCCGCAACCGCCCGAATCTGCTCCGTATTGATCGCCATCCAGACACCAACCATTCAGCTCAGGCCCGGCAAAATACCCGGACCCAAATATTACCCAAGCCCAAATAAAAAGTGGGCTATCAGCCCACTCCTCTCTCTCGTCAGCGCCCGGGCAACACACGGGGGTACACACGCCGCAAGACAAATTCGTCTATCAAGATTATACATCCAATCCCTACAGAGTGCCATTGCCGGCATCGAAATCAGGCTAGTCTGCGGATGTGATCGCCTCCCTAACCGCGGCTTGAAGAATCGGCTTCACGGGCTCATCTCCGGCACGCAGAGCACGATGAAGGAGCACTTTCAGGTACGTCTGATACCGCATACCAATGCGAGCCGCCTGAGCCTTCGCCAAAGCAATGTCTTCCGGTGCAAGCCGGATCGTCGTAGTTCGCAGAGCTCCGTGCCGCTCGGCCACAGTGCCCACGCCGAGCTCGCCCGCGGCCGCCGCCGCAACAAACTCCTCCGAAGTCACGTCCCGACGTGCGTCCCACCACTCCGCCTCTTCTGCCTCGTTCTTAAATTCAGGCGTCTCCAGCAGATCTTTGTCTGTAGATAGCAATTTGCACTCTCCTCGCGTCGTATGCAGTAACAACCCGGATCTTGTCGCCTCTTTCGGCCGTGATCACCGCCAAGAAGCGTCCATCATCTGTAACCCCTACCTGCACAGTCCGATCTTCCCCGTTCCGCAGCACGCGCCCGAAGTCCAGAGGATTGTTCATCACCACTTCTTCTACTTCGTGTGGAAACACTCCATGCCGGGCAATATGCCCAACGTTGCTTTCGTCCCAGTCGAATTCCATTGTTTCCTCTCAATTATTCCAGCAGCGAATTCATAGCGTGTCCTCCTTTGTTTAGAGGCAGCACAAATCGTTCCTGGGAGAGGGGAAGCAGTGTGATGTCTGCAGCTGACCCTGTGATCAGCTAAGTACATTGTATATCGATCGTAGCTACAAGTCAAGTCAAGCAGGCGCCGCATTTGCCCTCCCCTACCAGCCTCTCTACAATCACCAGAACCCTTTCGGAGATCAGCAAACCTCGCGGGCTCCCCACAAAGCCCCCCTGCCTAGCTGCACCCGAAGCCCGGAGCCACCCACCCTATGCTCAACCATCCCCTCCCAGAGGCGCTCACCTTCGACGACGTTCTCCTCGTCCCCAGCTTCTCCGAGGTCGTCCCCGCGCAGGTCTCCACCCAAACCCGCCTCACCCGCAACATCACCCTCAACACACCGCTCATCTCGGCCGCCATGGACACCGTCACCGAGTCGCGCCTCGCCATCGCCATGGCCCAGGGCGGCGGCCTCGGCGTGCTCCATCGCAACCTCACGGTCGAGCAGCAGGCCGGCGAGGTCGACAAGGTCAAACGCTCCGAATCCGGCATGATCGTCGACCCCGTCACCATCGCGCCCGAAGAACCCATCTCCGCCGCCCTCGACGTCATGCGGCGCTACAAAATCTCCGGCGTCCCCGTCACCCAGGACCGCAAACTCGTCGGCATCCTCACCAACCGCGACCTCCGCTTCGTCTCCGAGACCGACGTCCCCATCTCCTCGGTCATGACCAAGGAAAACCTCATCACCGTGCCCGTCGGCACCACGCTCGAAGAGGCCGAGCACATCCTCCACCAGCACCGCGTCGAAAAGCTCCTCGTCGTCAACGAAGTCTACGAACTCAAGGGCCTCATCACCGTCAAGGACATCCAGAAAAAGCTCAAATACCCCCACGCCTCCAAGGATTCCCAGGGCCGCCTCCGCGTCGCCGCCGCCATCGGCGCCACCGGCGACTTTCTCGAGCGCGCCTCCGAGCTGGTCCGCGCCCGCGTCGACGCCCTCGCCATCGACTCCGCGCACGGCCACTCCTCACGCGTCCTTGAAGCCGTCCGTGCCGTCAAAAAGCGCTTCCCCGAGATCGATCTGCTCGCCGGCAACGTCGCCACCTACGAGGGCGCGCTCGCCCTCATCGACGCCGGCGCCGACGCCATCAAGGTCGGCATCGGCCCCGGTTCCATCTGCACCACACGCATGGTCACCGGCGCCGGCATGCCGCAGATCACCGCCATCGCCGAAGCCTTCCGCGCCGGCCGCGAACGCGACATCCCGCTGATCGCCGACGGCGGCATCAAGTACTCGGGCGACATCACCAAGGCCATCGCCGCCGGCGCCTCCGTCGTCATGATGGGATCGCTGCTCGCCGGCGTCGACGAGAGCCCCGGCGAAACCATCCTCTTCCAGGGCCGGTCTTTTAAAGCGTACCGAGGCATGGGCAGCCTATCGGCCATGAGTCAGGGCTCCGGCGAACGCTACTTCCAGAGCCGCGACGACCTCATCGAAGGCGCCAGCTCCGAGCGACCGTCGCTCACCGCCCGCGAAGGCAGCTCGCAGAACCGTCTCGCCAAATTCGTCCCCGAAGGCATCGAAGGCCGCGTCCCGCATCGCGGTCCGCTCGACGCCATGCTCTACCAACTCGTCGGCGGCCTCCGCTCCGGCATGGGCTATCTCGGCTGCGCCAACGTCGCCGAGCTGCAGCAAAACGCCCGCTTCATCCGCATCTCCAACGCCGGCCTCCGCGAGTCGCACGTCCACGACGTCATCATCACGCGCGAAGCCCCCAACTACCACGTCGAGTAAGACGCCTAAGTCCTACCTACGTCGAATAAAGGACCACGTCTACCTGGAAGACGGCGCCTGGGAATTTACTTCTTGGTGTTTGGGGCCAATTCTTGGATGACGCGGCCTTGAGCGTCGTAGAAAGCCAGGCTAGCCGTGCCGTCCGCCGTGACCTGTATCGAAATGCGTCTCTTGCCGTCCGCGCCGGCGAGAGAAACGCTAGCCGTTCCTGGGTCCTCGCGGCCGATCCAAACTCGACGTCTACCGTCGTTGATTCTTAAACCAGCAAACTGATCGTTCTTATCGTCGACGCCCGCAAGCTGAACAATTTGGCCGGCGCCATACTTGTCGAATGAAAGACTGCCGCCTGAGTCTACGACCTCACCCTTCTCATTCTTCCGGCCGCCAAAGATCAATCCGCCATTCTCAGTTCCTTCGTCGTTATAAAAGATCATGCCCGCCTGCGGACGAGGCTCACCCATCTCCGGGTGCTCCTGTCCTTTGATGATCACCGGGGGCAGACGGTCTTTGTTCGAAATAACCATCCGGAGCGTTCCGTCAGGTTCGACTACATCGATGCGATGGACCCTGATTTCGTTGAATTCCGATGGTCGAGACTGCTTGGCGCCCATAAGCACCACACCCAGCAACGCTGTGCTGACAAGAGACGCATACATCAACAAGACCTTCTGGACGATAGGCTTCATGGACCGACCCCGAATCGAATGATTGCTTGCTTATACTCTCAAAGCCAGGAAGTCTGGATCTGCCTGGCATGACACTTCGATTCGAAGAAGCCTTGCGGATCATGCATCAGGCGACCTCGGCTGAGTACCTCAATGAGCGTGCTTGGATCAAGTCCGAAACGCCGCATCCTTCTCGAGATACATCGAGTCGAACCGGTGCCGCGTCCGAAATCCCAGATCCTCGTAGAGCGCCACCGCGCGCCGATTCTCCTCCGTCACCGTCAGCGTCACCGCCGCGTACCCCGCTCGGCGGAGGTGCTGCATCGAGTGCCGCAAGAGCGTCTCCCCCAGCCGCCGCCCGCGAAACGCCGGAGCCACACACAGCTGCGTCACATGCGCCACGTCCTCCGCGATCCGCGAACACAGCACCAGACCGCCCAGACGCCCGGTCGCCGACTCCCGCAACACCCACGAGTGCTGCCCCTCAAACACGCCACACCCCGGAAACCGCACAATGTTATGTAAAAATCGCAGCGACCCCGCCAGCGACCGGTACTGATCGTTGATCGACGCATCGATATGCCCCGCGTACGACCGGTGGATCAGCTCCGCTGCTACCTGATAGTCCGACCCCGCCCATCGCCCCAGCTCGAGCCCAGCCGGAAGATCCTCGGACTTCGGCCCCCCTGCCGGCCAGCCCGCTTCCAGCTCACACTCCAGGAACAGCCGCGGATACACCAGAAACCCCGCCTCCCGAAACACCCCCGACAGCGTCCCCGCCTCATACAGCAGCAGCTGCGACTCCACCCGTCGCACCGTCGGCGAGTGATCGAGCAGCTCCAGCAAATGTCGCAACAGCAGACGCGTGATGTCGTCGGCCGACCGACCTCCGTCGCCCACGCTGTACACATCCCCGATCACCGACTTCTGCCCCTCATACACGCAAAAGGCAAACCCGCAGATTCGTCCGCGATCGGTCGCCACAAACCCCGGCAACACCCGCGAATCCAGATAATCCAGCAGAAGCTCGGTCGCGCTGCGATAGTTCCACCGCAGACGCTCCTCCCACACCCGCGCCTCCGCTTCGAGCAGCGGCCGCAGCTGCTTGGCCGAAAAGTGCCGCAGATCCAGAACCTCGACTTGTTGAGCTACATTCATCCCTGAATTTCAGCCTACCGCATCCCTGCCCCGTTCTTACTGCCTGGCTTCCACCCGGTACACCGCCAGACCCTGCGTATCGAACAAAAACAGCGGCTGGTACACCCGTCCCGCCAGCCAACGGTCGAGCGCGCCCGTATCCTCGACCCGCACCACCAGCACATGCTCCTCCGCCGGAACCCCGTCCGTGCTGTAGTGCACCATCGCCTGGTTGCGATAAAACGACAATCCATAATCCATGTCGCGCTTGATCCGCTCGGTCGCCACCACCGGCACCCCCGGAGCCTCGCGCGCGATCTCCCGCGCCAACGGCCGCGCCGAATAATTCACATCCAGCTCGTTGCCCCAGAACCCCAGCAGATACACCAGACTCCCCAGAACCGGGATCAGCGTCGCCATCCGCACCGCCCCGATCCCCCACCGCCACACAATCAGGAACACTCCCCCCGCCACCACCACCGCCGACCCAAACGCAATCAGGAGCCACACCGGCGAAGGCACCAGGGTCTCGTACTTCATGTGCTGCGGCGCCAAGACCAGCACAAACACCAGAATCGCGCACACCCCCGCATGCGACCGCAGGAGCCAGTTCGGCAGACCCACCGCGCGCACCCGGTTCAGGTAATCCCCAATCAGAATCGTCAGCGGCGGCAGCGACGGAAGGATGTACCCGGGCAGCTTGGACCCCGAAAACGAAAAAAACAGGATCGGAAACAGCGCCCAAAGCACCAGAAACTCCGGAAACGCATCGCCCGCGCGACCGTGGCCCAGATATCGCCCCGGCTTGCGCCGCGCCTTCCACTCCGCCACCGACACCGCAATCGCATCCGCCAAAGCCCGAAACGCCAACACCGTCCACGGCATCAACGCGATCAAAAGAACCACAAAGTAGTACCAGAACGGCTGATGATGCTGGTACCGGTTCGTCGCAAACCGCTCCAGGTTGTGCTCGAGGAAAAACATCCGGTAAAACGTCGGATTCCTCCGCTGCACCGCGATGTACCACGGCAGCACCATCGCGAGATACAGCAGCACCCCGGGCAGCCACACCGTCCGTCGCAAAAGGCTCCACTCCCGCCGCAGCGCCGCAAACAGGAAGATGATGCAAAGCGCCAGAAACGGCGCGATCGGCCCCTTCGCCAGGGTCGCCGCCGCCCCAAAGAAGTACAGGTCGAACAGCCAGAACTTCCTTCCCGTCTCGTACCAGGCGTACCACCCCAGCATCCCGATGCAGAACGGCGCCGCCAGCTGCATGTCGGTCGAGGCGCCTCGCGCAAAGCTCACAATCCCCAGGCACGACGCCGTGATCAGCGCCGCATCCAGCTGCCCTCCCGGTCGAAATCGCCGCATGTGGAGGTAGATCAGCACGATCAGAAACGCCGCCCCGGTCGACGCCGGCAGCCGCGCCGACCAGTCCGAAACTCCGAATTCCTTGAAAAACCCCATCGCCCGCCAGTAGTACAGCGCCGGCTTTTCCAGCCACGGACGGCCGTAGAGCACCGGCGTCACCGTCCCTCCCACCAGGCACCGCAGCGACGCATCGAGATCCGCCGGTCGCAGCGATCGCGGAAGGACCTTGGCGTTCTCGCGGCGGCACACCTCCGAGTGCTCCGCCAGCATCTCGCGCGCAATCTGCGCGTACCTCGGCTCGTCCGCGCCCACCAGACCCAGCCGGTCGCCGCCAAAGATCGGAACCAGGCCGTAGAGGAGCAGAAATCCCGTGACCACCACAAGCACGAGCATCTCGCGGACGACCTCCATCGTCGGCCAGACCGGGTCGCGCAGCCTCCGCACGATCCGGCGCGTCCGCCGAAATCGGCCGATCTCCTCACCGGAGCTCCGCGCCTCCAGCCCCTCTGCCGGGGCGGCGTCGTTGGCCAATCCATCAGGATCGGAGCGAGGGAACCATCGTAAAAGTCTAGTCATGCGTCGCCATGGCGCGAAAACAAGGCTAACAGAGTCCCCGAACTCGCCCCGGACCGGCGGCACCCTCCTGCCCCGCAGCACACCCTCGCTTCGCGCCCGCAACAGCTTCAGAGACCTTCCTTACGCCGTCGACTTTTCCGCCTGGGCCGGACGCGGCACCGACGCTGGACCCACCGGCACCGACGCTGGACCCCCGGTTGTCCCAGCGCCGGGCGCCAGGGAAGCCCCATCCGGCGCCGTCTTCTTCTCGCGCTTGCGCATGCGCGCCAGCAACTCATCCATCCGTCCCGTCATCTTCTCCGACCGGTCGATCGCAAACGTCAGGTCCGGAATGTGGCGCACGCCCATCCGGTCCCGCAGCATCGACCGGATATACGCCCGCGCCGTGGTCAAAGCTTCGAGCGTCTCGGCCTCCTCCACATCGCTGCCGTGCACCGCCACAAACACCCGGGCAGACTTGCCCCCTGGAGCTAAAACGATGTCGGTCACGTAGCTCGGAGCGATACGCGGGTCCGAAAGCTCGCCTTCGAGCATGGCTCCGATCTCGTCGGAGAAGGTGTTGGCTACGCGGTTGCGATGATGCGTTCGTGCACGATGTTCAGGCATGCTGTGCTTCCTGTCGGAGAGATGTGGGTAGGCGCCCAGAATACCAAACGTCCACCTCGCGTCCGCTGGCCAGAAGTGCATCCAGACGTGGAGTAGGACGCCAGATATACCCAACCGGGTGGTATTCGCGCCGTCTCTGCTTCGAGGGAGGCCTGAGCTTTTTGAAAAATGCTGAAAAATTTCGTTTCGCTTGGTTTCGCTCAGTTTCACTTCGTTTCGTTTCGTTTCGTTTCGCTTCGTCTCGCTTCGTTTTGCTTGGTTTCGCTTGGTTTCGCTTAAGGGCACGGCTTCAGGCCGTAACCTGCTCACGCATCTACGGCTTTAGCCGCTGAGGTACGCTTTTTCTGCCGCGGCGCCTCTGCTCCACCGCCGCCCAACCAACCCTCACTCCTCCGGCAAGATCTCGGCAAAGCAGTCCAGGATCTCGGCGCCGTGAATGTTGGCGTACCTCCGGCAGGCATCTTCGATCTGCTCCATCTGCCCCGTTAGGTAGCTGGTCGATCCCGAAATCGCCACCATGCCCAGCGTCGCCCGGTTCCACACCGGCGCCTCGTCCATCTCGGCGATCGACAGATTGAACCCCGACCGGAGCTTCTCCTTGATCGACCGCACCACCTGCCGGCGATCCTTGAGCGACTGAGCGTGCGGGATGTCGAGCTCCAGGGTCAGTTTTGCAATCGGCATAAGGGGCGGCGGCGGCAGCGGCTCAGCGCGAGTATACGGCCCCGCCCGAAAAGCACCCGCCGTGGCGCATCTACCCCGTCCCGCGCTCTACAATAGACAGCAGGGCAGGGAAGTCGTCCCTTGAACTCTGAGCCCCAACGCCGTGGGATTGAATCGGACCTTGTTTTCACCCTCAGACAGCTTGAGATCCAGGCCTAAGTACTTTCGATAGAAGACTTTGCCCACATTCGTTGGGGGGGGTGGGGTACCCCCAACATCGCCGCTAGGAAATGGTCGGGGCGAGAGGATTCGAACCTCCGACCCCCTGGTCCCGAACCAGGTGCGCTACCAGACTGCGCTACGCCCCGAACTCTAACTTCGCTGCGGTAAGGACCGGCAACAAGTCGCCGCGTCCAGCCCTAGGGATGGGCTGCCAGGACTGATCCCGACGGGGTCCAGTTTAGCAGAATTCCACTCGGGACATCTCCATCGCGCCGGGAGGATCGAGGTTGAGCGAGAATGGAACCATGCTGGAGCGCAGGCGCATCGTCGACCTCTGGACCGGGTGCGCGGCCCGGAAGAGACCCGGAACGCCTGAGGTGCTCGTCACCCTGGTCCGCACCGAGGGCTCCTCCTACCGCCGCCCAGGGGCCCGCCTCCTCCTCACCTCGGGCGGCGCCTACGCCGGAACCATCAGCGGCGGCTGCCTCGAGGCCGAGGTCGTCCGCAAGGCGCTCTGGGCGGTCCGGGACGGAGCCGTCGTCAACCGCTACTCCACCCTCTTCGACGACACGGCCGAGATCCCCTTCGGCCTCGGCTGCGGTGGCGTGGTCGACCTCCTCCTCGAGCCCGCCGCCACACCCGAGTGCCATGCCCTGATCGACGCCCTCCAGGCCTCGCTCACGGGGACGGAGGCGCGGGTGGTCACATGGCTCCCCGGTGACGGCCGGCCGCTCCGCCGGGCCATCCTCAGTCCTGACGGAGAGGTCCTGTTCTCGACCCCCGGCCTCCCCCCTCAAAAACTCAGCTGCGCCCGCACCCTCCAGGCTGGGGCCGAGAACGCGGGCCGCTTCGTCGAAGACCTCCGATCGCCGCAACGTCTCTTCGTCTTCGGCGCCGGCGACGATGCCCGGCCGCTGGTCACCATGGCCGGCATGATGGGTTGGCGCGTCACCGTCGCCGACGGCCGCGCGCAACTCGCGACCAAGGCCCGCTTCCCGGAGGCCGAGCAAGTCCTGATTGCGGATCCTGTCGCACGCGAATGGGCGAGTCTCGCGATCGGCCCAGCGGACGCAGTCGTCCTGATGACCCACAGCTACGAGCAGGACCGTGCGTGGTTGACTGCCGTCCTTCCGCTCCGGCCGCGCTATCTCGGCCTGCTCGGCGCGCGCCATCGCAGCAGTCTCCTGCTCAGTGAGGCCGCCGCGGCTCTCGGATGGTCGATTGATGCCTGCTCCGCCGCGGTCCACGCACCCCTTGGCCTCGACTTGGGCGGCGACGGCCCCGAAGCGATCGCCCTCGCCGCCATCGCCGAGATCCAGGCCTGCATCGTGGGCCGGAAAGCTGGTCGGAGCCGGCGTCTCTCGCCCGCCGAGATCCGGCTGTCCCTCGAACAGGGGGGACCCGCCCGATACCTCGATCGGCAGTGCGCCCTGGCAGAGACCGGTGGAGCGTGAGCCCGAACAGCGTTGCTGCGCTCGTCCTCGCGGCCGGCGCCTCCACGCGCCTCGGACATCCGAAGCAGCTGGTCGAGCTCGCGGGCGAGCCGCTGCTCCGACGCGCGGTGCGGACCGCGACCGAGGCCGGTCTGGCGCCGGTAGTCGTCGTGCTCGGCGCCTCCGCCGCGAGGATCGTCGAGGTGTGCGACCTCAAGGACGCCTGGGTCGTCGTCAACTCGGGATGGAGCGAGGGCATGGCGTCGTCCATCCGCTGCGGGATGGAACTCGTCGGGACCTTCGGCGGCGTCGATGGCGTCGTGGTCATGACGTGCGACATGCCGGGGGTGAGTTGCTCCCATCTGAAGGCGCTGGCCGAAAGCGGCCAGGAGGCCGTGGCGTCAGGCTACAGCTGCCGGCATGGGGTGCCGGCCTACTTCGCCGCCATCCTCTTCCCCACTCTGTTGTTGCTTGAGGGCGATCAGGGCGCAAGGGCGCTGCTGCAAAACAGACCGGCGATCGACCTCCCTGACGGCGATCTCGACGTGGACACACCTGAGTCTCTTGCGAGCGCGCGGCAGAGCTTCGGTCGCTAGACTAGCTGCCGGAGCGTATTCGCTAAGCCGGCCGACACCCCACGACGGGTGCGCTTACCCTGTGCCAAATCTCCGTACGCCCAAAAAGAGAGATGCCAAGGTATCCGCGGAGCTTTAGCGTGTCGCCATTGACATCCATCGAGCCCTTGTAGGTGTTGCCCGAGAGCGGGTCATAGACGGTTCCACCGGTAGCTCGGCTCTCCCCTTCCAGGTGGAACCCGCTGCCAATTTCGACACCGCAAAGAGGTCGGCGGCGCAAGGATGCATTGGGATTCTTTTCATCGATCGTGCCTGGAGCCGATGGACTCAAGCGTTCGATCCGCAAGCAGAGCGCCTGATTGCCCTGGCCGCCGCAGGGAAGCGAAACGATGGTGGAGCCGTCGGCAGTCGTCCAGTGCCCAAAGAGGCTGGAGGCTGCACGGGCGCTGGTTGCAGCCGAAAACAGCAGGGTGACAATGCAGGGTAAGGCTAGACAGGGTAAGGCTAGCTGACGCAAAGGAAGGGACATGGTCTAACTTTAGACCTCGACTGCAGCGTTGTCTCGAGATTGCTGCTGTCTCGACGGCAAGTCAGGGTGTGATCTACATGGCATGGCCTGCTCCGAGGTAAATGGAGCAGGCCATGTGTCCGACGTTCTGGAGAGTTCTAGAACTTTCGCGTCGTTGTGGTTCCGGTGATTACCTCGCGACCGGGTGTGAGTTCGTCTGTAAACGTGCGGTCAGTGACTGTTGTGTTCAGACCGGAGGTCGATCTGCTGAGGTCGGACCTGTCGGTGTCGGATCCGCGGCTCACGAGAGGGGCACCGTCTGCGATATTGCCAAAGGTTCCGCGTCCGCCGGTGGTGTCCGTCGAGCCTTCCTCGCTGGTGGAGGCAACGTCTCGCGCGCCGGTCTCCTTGAGGCCAGCCTTTGCAATACTGATCTGGTCGGAGGTGTCGCAGTGTACCGAAAGGAGGGTGCCACCATTTTTAACCGCGCCCTCATAGCGCTTGGCTTCGTACTCGGGGATGCCCATGCCGACGAGTGCTCCGACGACGCCGCCGACCGCCCCGCCGACGCCAACGCCCGCCAGAGTCGCCATGATCGGACCCGCGGCGATCAGTGGGCCTACACCTGGGATGGCCAGAGCGCCGATCCCGGCAAGCAGACCGAGGGTTCCGCCGACCACGCCGCCTGTCGTCGCTCCGGTGGTTGTGCCTTCGGGTGCCTTTGTATTCTTTTCATGCGCGAAAGCTCGTGTGCTCTCGTCATCCGGCAACAACACCGATATAGCCGAGTTTGCGAAACCTTTCGAAAGAAGGTGATCGACCGCGGCCTCAGCCGTGCCAGGGGTGGAGTAGATACCGAAGACTGCCGTGTTTTTGCTGGACATAAATTTGCTCCTCTGCTGCATGCTATTGCTGCTGGACGTGCTGTTAGTGCGTGTAAATGCAGGACCTACTGCTTAACGGTGAGTTGGTTTGTCACTTTGTCGGAGGAGACGACCGAAGCCGCGTCGGAGGCGACTTTCTGCTTCTCTTCCTCGCTCCTGACCGGGCCTTTCAACGTCACTGCGCCATTTGTGGTGATGATCTTGACGTTGTGAGCATAGATAGAGAGACTCTTGTCGGCAATAATCGCCTTCCGGATGGCGGCGGTCGTGTGCCGGTCCGCGGCAGCGTTGTCCTGACTGTCGGCCGTCTTGGAATGATGCTTGTTCTCGGCCGAATTGTCCGGAGCGGCCTGCGTCGTGGACGTCTGCGCGAGACTTTGTGGACCTGCACCGGCGTTGATGAAGGACGCAGCAAGAAGTACTGCCGAAGCAAAGAGGGACGTGCGAAGTTGTGCCATACAGGAAGACCTTTCGTGGTGCAGAGATCGAAGATCAGAGCCGAAGCGATCGCGCGCTGTTTGAATCGCGAGGCTATCTGAAGAAGATCATCGTCCAAAGCTAGGAACTAGTAGCTCGATGCAGGGCGATCATTGGCCATTTAGCACCACAACGTCAGATGGAAAGGGGATGGGGCAAGTTGTCCCTGTACTTGCTTATTTGAAGGATTCGGAGTGCATACGGGCTGTCTTGTGCGCGTTGCAAGGAGTAGCGGGAGACGGAGAACTAGCGCAGCGTCTGCCAGGCCTCGGCGACCCAGATGGAGATAATGATCGCAGTCAGGAGGGCGGCGATTCCGCCCAAGATCTTCAGAAACGGGTCGACCTTCTGAATTCTGCGTAGGATTTCACTTTGGCGCTGTTCAGCGATCGCGGTTGCACTGGTTTCGGCCAGGAACAGTTGATCATCCTCGTACCTCACAAGCTGGCTACGATAGGTGATGAGGCCAACAAAGCCGGCCGTAAAGACTGCCCAAATCGCAAGCAGCGTCGGGATGGATGCGGTCAAGGTTTCAATCGACATAGTAGGAGACCTCCAGGCACCGAGAGCCGACCGTGAACGGAGACACTCTACCCTGAGCCGACGTCATCATACCGTTCGGAGGTGGGCGTCGGCACACCACATTTTGTGCTGGTGTGTTTTAGTTGTCCCGTTGGACCGTTTCGGGACAAAGCAAGACAGAAGCAACCGCAACAGGTCAGTGACCAAAGGCCGTGCGAAGCACAAATCCGATCAGGCCGACCAGTATAACCACACCAAGGAGAAGCACGCCGATAAAGACCGCCATACGATTCCTTTGCTCCGGCGAAGGCTGGGTGATTCCAAAGGTGTTGATAAAGGCGTTTGCCAGGAACAGAAGCAGCTTCATATTGGCTCTGTCGAGCATACTGCCTGGGCCGGGTCTCGAGTGTGCATCGATGCGGTCCGCCAATGCATCTGGATGGGTGCAGGCGAGGGAACCAGAGAAGGCGCCCAGAGCTTGCTCCACCCCCGGTCAGCGCATACACTAGCTTAAGTACGACAACATCTGTCCGAGATGGACACTGGAGACACAAGAATGGCCACGGCAACAGCAACTCCCTCCGTTGAAGTTGTAACCGGAGCGCCGGCATCCACGACGCCGGTGACGCTCACACCTGCGGCGATCGTTAAGGTCAAGGAGATTATGGCGACGCAGGATCCGATTCCGGCCGGCCTTCGCATCGGTGTGGTTGGCGGCGGTTGCTCCGGCTTCCAGTATTCGATGAGCTTTGAAAATCAGAGCGGCATGATGGACAAGATCGTTCGCTTCGAAGACCTCAAAGTTTTTGTGGACGCGACCTCCGCCATGTATCTTCAAAACTGTGTTGTCGACTACGTTGAGACGCTGGAAGCGGCGGGCTTCAAGTTCGAGAATGCAGCTGTGAAATCAACCTGCGGCTGCGGGTCGAGCTTCAGCGTTTAGAGCAAATCCCCTGTTGCCATGGAGCGGGAATGTTCGTGCAGAGCCGTCTTCCTTGGGAGAAAACGGCGTTGATACCTGTGGCTCTCTATACACCTACAGGTAATTTGCTCTAGTCTCTGCGCCTTGTTTCAGTAAGGTCCCGCGTCCAGCGGGGCCTTTTGCTTTGCTCGAAGCCATGTCGACGCGGAAGGTTCAGCGTCGATTATCGGTAGCCGGCTCCGGATGGATCAGGAGGCGCCCCACCTCCGGCGAGGCGAGTTTGAACGCCGTCTCGAGAGCCGTGATGACGGCATGCACCTCCGCCATCGGGACATCGTCGGGCAGCGTGCAATGACAGTTGACCTGAATGCGATTTCCTTCGCTGCGCGGTCCCGGCATCCGTGTGACGAGAATGTCGTGAATGTCGATGATCTCGGGGAAGTTCGTAGCGACGCGGCGGAGCCGAAGTTCCAGAAGCCGGTTGCGCTCGATCGAGGCGAGGTGTTCGATCGTCGCCGGCTCACTTTCGATGTGTGTCAGAATTGTTGCGATCTGAGGCACCTCGCGGCGGATCTCGCCCTCCAGCCGCGTGACCAGATCGTGCGCCGACCGGAGTGCCATCCGCTCGTCGACTTCGAGGTGCAACTCAGCGTGGAGTCCGGCCTCATGCTGTTGCACGGCGACATCGTGGACGTTGAGGTTAGACCGCGCCGCCACCGCGCGAATCTGGTCGTGAACGCTCTCCTGCACGGTCGCCGTCGGCACGGAGTGAACGACGACATCCGCATCCGGGAGGTGGCGTTGGACGGTCTCGGTGGCGAGTTTTGTAATCTGTTCCGACCTTTGAAAGGTGACGTTGCGCGGCATGGCTAGCGAGATGTCGGCAAAGTAGCGCGGGCCGGACTGCCGGATGCGCAGACGGTCGACCGAGAGTACACCGTTGATGGCTGCGAGGTCGCGCACCAGCTCCTGCCGGTTGCGCTGGCGCTCGCCGGAGTCAGTCGCGGGCGTGGCGTCGAGGAGGGCATCAATCGTCTGTCGGGCAAGACGGTAGGTGACGCGAAGGATGACGGCCGAGACCAGCAAAGAGGCGATCGGGTCGGCGTATTCGAGCGCGGGCACGTGCCAATGCTCGCCGACAACCGTGGCCAAAAGGCCGAGGAGCACAGCGAGCGACGACCAGATGTCGGTCGAAAAGTGGACCGCGTCCGCCTCCAGGGCTTGCGATCGGTGTTCGCGCGCCGTGCGAAAGAGTGCGCGCGATCGGGAAAAGTCGACCCCGATGGAAAGCAGGAGAACCAGGAACGGCCAGATGGTGAGATGAAGGGCGAGATGGGTGTGAAAGAGCAGCCGACGGACGGCCTCGGTCACAATCCAGATGCACGATCCCAGCATGAGCACGGTTTCAGCAAAGGCCGACAGGCTCTCCACTTTGCCGTGCCCGTAGTTGTGTGTCTCATCGGCGGGCTGGTCGGCGACGCCGATCGAGAACAGTGTGATGATCGCGGCAAGGAGGTCGATGCTGGAGTGCGCGCCTTCGGACAGCATGCCGAGTGAGCCTGTAAGCACGCCGGACAGGAGCTTTAACGCGGTGATGACGGCCGCCGAGAGAACCGAAAACAGCGCAGCTGAGCGCTTGGTGGCGTGCACCATTTCGCCCGTGCGTTCCGCCGCGGTCGTGCTCATAGAGGAGATGGTACAGCGTGAGGCGGCTGGGAGCGGCGGCTTCTGAGCGGCGCTAGGACCGAGTCGCGCGGTATAAACCCGCTGTGCCCAGGGTGTAACCCGTCCACGAGCCCCCGGTGAAGCCGGCATCCGCGATCAGGCGAAGCATCTCGGGCGGTCGAGGAAAGCGCTCGACCGAGGAAGGAAGATAGCGGTAGGCCGATGGATTACCGGAGATAAGACCGCCGAGATGCGGCAACACTTTCTTGAAGTAAAGCGAGTACCCGGCGCCCACCAAGCCCGAGGGCTGGTTGCACTCGAGGATGCCGAACTCGCCGCCCGGACGGAGCACGCGATGGATCTCCGTGAGACCGGCGGCATAGCTGGCAAGATTGCGGAAGCCAAAGGCGAAGGTCACCAGATCGGCGAAGCCGTCAGGAAAGGCGAGTGCCAGAGCGTCGCCGACTTGGAAGCTGGCATTCGCGTGAGGGTACTTGAGACGGGCGCGATCGAGCATTTCGGGCGCGAAATCGACGCCGATGACTGGAACTACGTTGTCGCCTACCGGCCGATGCGCCAGGAGCGCAGCCGTCAGGTCGCCGGTGCCGCAGCAGAGATCGAGCACATGCGCGTCCGGTCGGGCCAGCACGGGTGCGAACGCTTGCGCTGCTCGACGCCACCAGCTTCGGTCGAGACCCATTGAAAGCAGGTGATTTGCCCGATCGTAGGTCGGGGCGATCTCATTGAACATCTCCTGAACGTTGGCCGCGGCAGCTTCGGGCGAGGTGGTCCCCTCCGGTCGAGCCCCGGCGTTGGTTGCGGGTGTCATTCTGCTTGCCCCCGGGGCTGCTGACGCATGAGGGCGAGCATGGAACGGGCAGCCTCCATCAGTTCGGCTTCCGAGACATCGCGTACGATCGCCACCTCGCCGATCTTTTTCGGAAGCACAAACGCGAGACTGCCCGATCGTTTCTTCTTGTCGCGGCCGGTCAACGCCACTAGCTGCTCGGCCGTCGCACGGAACCGGGGAAGGGGACCGAGGCGAAAGATGAGTTGCTCGATGCGGGCTGCAACGGCGGGCGCGAGGGAGCCGCGAACAAGCGCGAGTTGAACGGCGGCGATCATGCCCCAGCCCACGGCTTCTCCATGCAGCAGCTGCTTGTACCCGGTTGCCGCTTCGATGGCGTGGCCGAGCGTGTGGCCGAAGTTGAGCGTCATCCGTGGACCCGTTTCGCGCTCGTCGGCCGCAACCACGTCGGCCTTGACGCGCACACTCGCTGCAACAATCCGCGTGAGCACCTCGCGATCCAGCGACTCCGGCGCGGCGATCTTATCCAGATGACGCTCCAGGTCTGCAAACAACCGCGGGGATGCGATTACGCCCGCTTTGACCGACTCCTGGAGGCCTGAACGCAGCTCCCGAGCAGGCAACGTCGCGAGCAGATCGATATCGGTGAACACCGCAAGCGGGTGGTGGAAGCTGCCGATCAGATTTTTGCCGGAGCGGAGATTGACGCCGGTCTTGCCGCCGATGGACGAATCGACCTGCGCCAGAAGCGTCGTCGGGATCTGGACGAACGGGATGCCGCGCATGTAGATGGCGGCGAGAAATCCGGTAACATCGCCCACCACGCCACCGCCGAAGGCGAGCAGAAGGCTGTCGCGATCGGCCCCGGCACCTGCCATCTGTTCGGCCAGCGCTTCCACTGTACGCAGACGCTTGTGCCGTTCGCCGCTGGGCAGATGGAGCACGGTCGGCTGCGTCTCTGGGGGAAAGGAGCCGAGGAAGCGTTCGGACCAGAGCGTCCAGATCTCGGGCGACGTCACAACAAAGATGCGTGGGATCGGGCCCGGGAGAATCCGGCGTAAGCGCGAGAAGAGCTCGTCCACCAGACCTGCGCCGATCAGGATAGGGTAGGTCGCGCCGGGGGTAGAGAGGCGAATGAGCGGCACGTTAGGTCTATCGTAGCGCAAGCTGCTGGCCTTCCAGCACGTTCAGGGTGGGTGGATAGGCAAGTCATGTAACTATGCTGCTGCGCGCCTTATCGTGCATCACCAAACACCTCCGTCAATTCCTGCGGAGCGACCACCTCCAGCTGCGCGTATGTGCAATCCCGCGGCGCCTTATCCGAGCGCCACCGGCGAAATTGCGCCATATGGCGAAACCGGTCGCCCTGCATGTGTTCGTACGCAACCTCGACCACAAGCTCCGGCCGCAAGAGCTCCCACGACAGATCCTTGCCTGAGCTCCACCGGCTCTGCGCACCCGGCATCCGGCTGCCCCCACCATTCGGTCCTCCCCACGCTGCCCACGGATGGCCGTTGCTCGCCCGCTCCCGATAGGGCGCGAGAAACTCCACCAGCTCCCGCCGCCTCGGCATCGTAAAGCTCGCGCATGTCCCTACGTGCTGCAGGTTTCCGGCGCCGTCATACAAGCCCAGCAGAAGAGACCCGACAGCCGTTCCCTCGCCGTCTTTGTGCCAGCGAAACCCCGCCACCACGCAGTCGCAGTCGCGCTCATGCTTCACCTTCAGCATCACGCGCTTGTCAGGCTCATACGTCCCCGCACGCTGCTTCGCCATCACACCGTCCAGCCCCGCACCTTCAAACCGGTGGAACCAGTCTTCCGCCAACGCGCGATTCTGGGTTGCGGGCGTCAGATGGATCTGCCCGGTTGCAGCCCTCAACACTGCCTCCAGCTCCGTCCGACGACTCTCAAACGCAACGCCGCGAAGGTCGCGATCCCCGACACATAACAAATCGAAGAACACCACCGCGGCGGGCGTTTGTTCCGCCAGCATCCGCACTCGGGACGCTGCCGGATGGACCCGCAGCTGCAGGGCGTCGAAGTTCAAGCCGCCCCCGTCCGCGATCACCACTTCGCCATCGAGCACACATCGGTCGGGCAGATGCGCGCGCAAGACGGGCAGCAACTCCGGGAAGTACCGGTTGAGCGGCTTCGCATCCCGGCTCTGGAGCAGAATCTCGTCTCCGTCGCGAAAGACGATTGCCCGAAACCCATCCCACTTCGGCTCAAAGATCCAGGCGTCGCCCTCCGGCAACTCCGCGACGCGCTTGGCAAGCATGGGCAACAACGGTGGCTGAAAAGGTAAGTTCACCCTCACAGTTTACTCAGCGGTGAGCCGCACATAATCAGCGCGTCAGCGTCCCACCGATTGCTTCATCCAGTTCAACGTGATTCTCCTCAAGCAGGGTTCCCAGCGATCGTCCCAGCTCGATCTGTGCCTTCTTCCAGTTGCTTCGCGCCGCAATCTCGGTCGACTGCGCCTGCGCGAGGTACGTCTCGTTCTGGATGACGAGCAGATTCGTCGACTGGCCTACCTCCAGCCGGTCCCGTTCCGACTGCAGAAGCTGTGCCTGATAATCGCGGCTCTGCGAAGCCGCCCGGTACGCCGCATCGGCCGTCTCCACCGACACAATCGCGTTCTCGATCTCCTCGCGCGCCTGGTTGCACAGCCGCTCCGACCGCGCCCGTGCCTGACGCAGCTGCACCGCATCGCGCGCCGCAGCCGAAGCCGCAATCCGGTTCCGGATTGGAAACGTCAGCTGTACGCCACCCTGATAGATCGTCGAGGTCCGCAAGCCGCCCAGTGCCAGATTGCTGGGGATCGTGGGCAGCCCCGTCCCGGGCGATCCCAGAGCGTCGTACCCCACTTCCGAGCTCCCGCGCGTCTCCACGTTGCCGTACACGTTCAGCTGTGGCAGCACCTGGTTGCGCGAAGCCTTGAGACTCACCTCGTTGGCTTGCAACTGCAGCTCCGACTGCGCCAGATCCGGCCGTCGGCGCAAGCCCTGCTCAATCAACTCTGTCGCTGGCAATGGCGCAGGCGCGTCCGGCACGACAATCCGGTCCGTCGGCACAATTTCGGTAAACGAGACCGTAAACGATGGCGCTCCCGTTCGCAGGATCTGATTACGGAGGATGATCTCTTCCTGGCGGTACAGCCCTTGTGCCTGCAGCAGGTCGAACCGGCTGCTGGTCACCAGCGCCGCCGCCCGTGTCAGCTCGATCGGCGCCAACGTTCCCTGGACTACCTGGTCCGCGTCATCCTGACGCAGCTTTTCGGCGGCCCGCAGCGCCTCCTGCTTCACGGCCACATTCTCGCCGAGGCTCACCAGGTCGAAGTACAGCCGCGAAACCCCATAGATCGTCTCCAGCACCTGCTGCTCAAACAAGAGCCGCGACACCTTCCTGTTCAGATTCGCGATCCGTAAGTACCGAAGATTGACCGCCCGCCCGCGTCCCCTGAGCAGCGGCTGCGTGAGCGTCACCGACGTGCTCGGCGCATAAAAGGGGTCGAGTTCCGACCGGGTCGCGTAGATCACCTGCGAATCATTGTTCGCTGTCGCGGTCAGCTGCGCACCCGTGCTAAACCCCTGCAGATACGCCAGATTTGTCGCGACGAAATTCAGGGATCCCGGGGTGGTCGTGGTTCCGCTTCCGTTGCCGCCTGCCCCGCCGGTGTCCGTGGTCGACACCAGGGAGACCGTGTTCGATCGCCGGAGGTACCCTGCCGTCAGGATCAGGTTGGGATCAAACAGCGGCACCGCCGGCCCTAACGCATAGCTGAACCCTGTCGTGTTCGCCGCAAGGTTGGTCGTCGCTTGCGATGTCGAGTTCAGCGCTGTCAGATCGGTCACCGCAGGTGTTGTAGGGTTCGTGTTGGTCGTGGCTGTGTTCAGGAGAGGACTCCCCGGTCCGCCAACCCCAGCGGGTGGCTCTTGAACCGTGTAATCGATTCCACGCAACAGGCCTCCGCCCCTCGCCCGCAGCACATCCGTATCGGCAAGCAAGAGGTTGTCGCGCTCGACCTCGACGTCCAGATTGTTCTCGATCGCCAGCGCAATGGAGTCATGAAGCGTGAGGTACAGCTTTCCGTCGCGGACCAGTGCCCGCAGCCGCGCGCCGTTGCCGGGAAAGAGCGGCGGAACCCTGGGCGATCGATATGGCCCAAAGATCCCATGGAAATGCGGCAGGAGCCCCGTTGGCGCAGAGCGCACTGGCGCCGGAGCGTTTTCCTCGGCCAGGTGCGTGTCAGGCCGCGCGATGGGAGCCGCGAGCGGCGCGATGGGCGCCACCTCGGGAGCGCCCGGCAGCTGATTTACCCCGGGTCCTGCCACAGCTCCCGCTGTACCCAGCCCCGCTTGCCCGGCCCCCGGTACTGGCGACGCTGCTGCCTCAGCCTTCGCCAGCACAGGGGACATTCCTATCATCACCACAACACCGGCGCGCACCCCAGGCCCAATCAGACGTCCCAGCCTGCCGACTACCCCGGGGAGCGCGCATCCCTCCACGCACTCTCTCATGGCTTCCCACCCCCTCCACCACCACCCCCGTTCGGTTTTTGTCCTGCGCTCCCGCCACCAGCGCCAGAAGCGCCCCCCGCTTTCCCGCCACTCTGCTTGCTCGCCTGCCCCGCCATGTTCGCATCCGTAATGGTGGGATTCGCATACTGCGTGGACCCGCCCGGAGGCGCGCTCTGTCGCCCCGCTGCCCCGCCGCTCGCCGAAGCCGTGCTCTCGGCTACCCGCGTCTGTACCCGCGCGCCCTCACGGACATCGTCGGTAAACGTCGCTGCGATCAGCTCGCCCTCCCGCAAACCGCCTACAATTTCGACTGTCGGCCCGAGATCGCGGCCCACCTCCACAGGTTGGATATGGACCATCCCGTTCTCGACGACAGCCACCACGTTCCGGTCCTCCCGCACCGCGATCGCATCGCCCGAGATGGTCAGCGGTGGCTGCCCGCCCAGACCGCTAAACGTCACCACAGCGTACATCCCGGTCAAGAGCCGGCCGTCACGATTGTCCACCTGGAGCTCGGTCAACGGCGTCCGTGTGTTCTGGTCGATCGACGCCGAAGTTCGCGTCACGGTCCCATGAAACTCCGCGCGTGGAAACTCCTGAAAGTGCAGCACTGCACTCTGTCCTACTTTGACCCGACCCGCGTATCCCTCCGGCACCGAGACCAGGACCCGCAACCGTCCAACCTGCGCGATGCTGAACAATGGTCCGCCGGCGCCGCCACCCGTACTCGGCGTCGCCACGGTCGGTCCATTCCCGGTCGCTCCGCCGGTGTTCGACGCCCCGCTCCCGCTGCCGACACTCTGCCCGATGGACGCGGTTGGCCCGGTCCCACCCGATCCCTGCGCCGAAATCAGCGATCCCACATCGACATTACGCGCCGTCACCACCCCATCAAACGGCGCCGTCACCCGCTCATAGCCCTGGAGCGCGACTACCCGCCCGAGGTTCGCGCGAAGGGCCTCGACATTCCGGTCTGCCGCTGCCACATTCGCCTGTGCCGCGCGGAAATCTGCTTCCCGCTGATCGCCTTCCTGCCGCGCGATCACACCCTTGGTCACCAGAACCCGGTACCGCTCCACCGTGATCCGCGCCAGAGCCAACTGCGTCTCCTGCTGCGCCCTCTGCGCCTCGGCCTGTCGCACCTGTTCGCGCGCCTGATCCACCTGCTGATCGAGATCCGGCGCATCGATCACCGCCAGCAACTGTCCCTGGCGAACATGATCGCCCATATCGACGAGCCGCCGCTTCAGATACCCACCCGCCCGTGCGTATACAAACGCCTCCGTCAGGGGCGTCGTCGTTCCCGGAACCACCAAGGTCGCTCCACTTTCCGCGCGCCGCACCTGGCTCACTTGCACCACCGGCAACGCGTTCCGCTCGGCGTCTGCCTTCTCCCGATTCTCCTTGTCGCGACGATGTCTCGGCAGATACCCGGCAAAGAAGGCCACGAGAAAGACAAGCACCACGACAAGCACAAACAAGGACAGAACCCGCCAGTTCACCGGCTTTTTCCGCTGCTCCGGGCGACCACGATGCTTGTGCTTGCCACTCGCGTTCGCCTCCTCAAACGATCGGCCGATCTTTGCGTCGTCAAGCGAGTTGGGGTCGGCAAAGCTGTCTCCCAGCCGGCGCCGGTCCGCCTCGTCGACGCCCGCGCCATCCCGTCCATCCCTCAACGTCTTCCAATCATCCGGCATCAGGCGTGCTGCTCCTCTGGCTGTGTCGTCTGCATCCCATACTCCCGGTCAATTTCCTCATCAAAGTCCGCGGGCGCGGACTTCTTCAATAGCGAATAGATCACGGGAACAATAAACAGCGTGCTCATCGTCGCCAGCAGAAGGCCGCCAATTACGGCCCGTCCCAGAGGTGCATTCTGCTCTCCACCTTCGCCCAGCGCCAAGGCCATCGGCAGCATACCGATCATCATCGCGAGCGCCGTCATCAGCACAGGACGCAGTCGCGTAAAGCCCGCGTTCAGCGCCGCCTCCAACCGGTCCTTGCCGGCGATCCGTTCGTCATTGGCAAACACCACCATCAAGATGCTGTTCGCTGTTGCCACGCCGATCGTCATAATGGCGCCCATCAGTGACGGCACGCTCCACGTGGTCTGCGTCACGAACAGCATCCAGACGATGCCGCAAAACGCCCCGGGAATCGCCATCAGAATGATCACGGGATCGAGCCAGCTCTGAAAATTGACCGCCATCAGCAAATACACCAGACCGAGAGCAAAGATGATGCCGATCCCCAGCCGCAGGAACGAGTCGTTCATCGTCTTTACCTCGCCCCGCAGTTCGAGCGTAGTCCCCACAGGCAAGGTCTTCCGGGTCTCATCCATGATCTTGTGGATCTCACGCGAAACCCCGCCCAAGTCCCTCCGGTCCACATCCGCGTACACATCGAAGACCGGCTGGATGTTGTAGTGATCGATGATGATCGGGGATGCGTCTCGCCGAAAGTTCACCAGATTCCCCAGCAGCTGACTGGTGTTGCCTGTCGGGGAGGTCACCGGCGTCCGCGCCAGCTCCGCGAGCGAGTTGATCCGGTAGATCGGCGTCTGCACTACCACCTGGTAGTTGACGCCGTTCACCGGATTGAGCCACTCGTTCGGCGCGGTCTGGCCGGTGCCTGTAAGCGAGATCAGCATGCTCTGTGCCACATCCTGCTGCGTTAGCCCAATCTGCCGCGCTCGGCTCCGGTCCACATTCACCTGCATGGTCGGGTAGGTCACCTGTTGATGCAGGTGGACGTCCACGGCGCCCGGGATCGCGGCAATCTTCTTCATCAGACCCTGGGCGATCGCATAGTTTCCCTTGCCCCGCCCTACCACCTGCAGATCGATCGGCGCCGGCAGACCGAAGTCCAGGATCTGGTTGGTGATATTCGCGGGCGTAAAGAAGAACGTCGCGTCCGGGAACTTTTCGTGGAGGTCCGCCCGGAGAAGACGCATGTACTTCTGCGTATCGCGCTTGCCCGGCTTCAACGCAATCAGGATCTCTCCGTCTGAGTTCGAGATGGTTGAGCTGTTGGAAAACGCGAGATTGATCCCACCGTTTGGCAGGCCGATATTGTCCAGGATCAGCTGGGTCTGCTCGGGAGGAATTACCTGCCGGATCTCGCGTTCTACTGCCGCAAAGTACTGCTCTGAATCTTCCAGGCGCAGACCCTCCGGCGGACTCACATGAAGACGCATCTGCCCCGAATCCACATACGGAAAGAAGTCCTGCCCGATAAGAAACACCAGTGGAAGGGAGAGCAACACAAAGACGCCAAACATTCCCAGGGTCAAGGTCGGATGGTCCAGACACCAAGCCAGGACGTGCTTGTAGCGCAGCCGCATTCGTTCAAACTGGTGATCAAACCGCCGGTGCCACCGCCAGATCCAGTTGGTCTTTGTCTCCTGCTCTGCCGCGGTCTCGTCCTGGTACAACGGGAGCTCCGCCGGTAGAAGAAAGTGCATCATCGTCGGCACCAGCGTTCGGGAAAGAAGGTACGAAGCCATCATCGCAAACGCCACCGCCATCGCCAGCGGCGTAAACAGATACTTCGCCGCTCCGGTCAAGAGCACCACCGGCACAAAGACGATGCAGATCGACAGGGTGGACACAAACGCCGGCGCCGCGACCTGTTGCGCGCTATCCAGAATGGCCCGCACCAAGGGTTTCTTCTCCGCCATGTTTCGGTGCGTGTTTTCGATCTCGACCGTCGCGTCGTCTACCAGAATGCCGACTGCCAGGGCCAAGCCGCCCAAGGTCATCACGTTGATCGTCTGGCCCAGCGCCGTCATAATCGCGAGCGACGTCGCAATCGACAAAGGAATCGACGTACATACGATCAGAGTGCTCCGCCAGCTGCCGAGAAACAGCAAGATCATTAGACCGGTCAGAAGAGCCGCAATCGTCGCTTCGCGCACCACCTCAAATATGGATTCGCGCACGAAGATGGACTGATCAAACAACGGCGTTATCTTCAGGCTGGGCGGCAGTCCCGCCTTCACTCTCGGCAGCGCCGCAATCGTCTGCTTCACGATGTCCAGCGTCGATGTTTTGCCGTTTTTCAGCACCGTCAAGAGCGCCGACCGCCTTCCGTCCTGCCGCACAATGTTCGTCTGGACGGCATACCCCTCACGAACCTGCGCCACGTCCTTGATGTAGACGATCGCTCCATTCGCCGCCCGGATTGGGAGATCATTCAACGCCGAAATCTGTGCCGGACTGCTGTTCATCCGCACTACAAACTCCCGGTCGCCCATGCGCGCCGTGCCCGCCGGCAAAATCAGGTTTTGCTGGTTGATCGCGGTCGATACATCCGTCGCTGAAAGGTGCTTCGCGAACAAGAGGTTCGGGTCAGTATCGACCATGATCTGCCGCACCTTGCCCCCGTACGGCAATGGAACCGAGGCTCCTTGCACCGTTGCCAGCCGTGGCCTGACGAAGCTCAACCCCAGGTCGTATAGATCTTCTTCGCTAAGCCCTTCTCCACTCAGCGCCAGCTGCACAATCGGAACGCTGGAAGCGTCATACTTCAGAATCGCCGGAGGGAACGTTCCCGGCGGTAGCGTCCGCAGAATGGTCTGCACTATTGCCGTGATCTGTGACAGCGCCAGCTCCACCTTGACCGTCGGCTGAAAGTACACCCGGATCACGGAAATGCCCTGGTACGACTCTGACTCGGAGTGCTCAATGTCGTTGACGGTCGTCGTCAGCGCACGCTCACACACGGTAACGACTCGGCCTTCCATCTCATTCGGCGTCAGGCCAGCGTAGGTCCACACAATCGTGACCACGGGGATGTCGATGTATGGAAAGATATCCTTTGGCGCCACCGCGGCCGATCCCGCGCCCAACAGAAACAGCAGAATCGATACCACTACAAACGTGTACGGGCGACGAAGCGCCAGCCTTACGATCCACATGGTTTCCTCGAGGTTGGGGCTTGGTCGAGCGGCCTGAAGACTAGGACGAGTACGGGAGCGAAAGAGCCGCAGGCTCATGCTCGCGCACACTCAAGCTATATTGATATGGTCAATTCACCGCAGCTGGCAGAACCGTCCCGATGGACAGACGAGCACGGCAGGAACTGGCTGTCCTGCGCTTGGTTTTACAGGTCCGCTTCATGCGCCTGCCGGACGAACTATTTCGCTCTTCCGCTTGCCACTACGACGACGGGACGTTTAGCGCTTAATCCGGCACCGCGTCATGATCGCCACATGCAAGCGCTCCTGGAACTCGGTCGACAGCTCGTACAGCTCGTTGTCCCGGTACACCTCGATCGTCTGCCGCGTCGTGTTCAACACCACCTCACAATGGGAGCACGATGCTGTGTGGGCCCGCACCTCCTCGAGGAGTTCAGGCTTGATCTGACCATCGAAGTAGTCCGTCAATTGACTTAGAAAGTCCGTGCAGGTCATGCCGTCTGCCCCTCCGTTTTCCCCTGCCGAAAGTACCGGCTGAGACGTTCCCGCAACTGCAATCGCGCCCGCAGAAGCCGCGACTTGACGGCCGGCACACTCAACCCCAGCGCCTGAGCCGTCTCTTCCGTCGACAGGTTCTCGATGTCGCGCAAAGTAAACACGGTCCTGAATCCTGGTGGCAAGCCCTGGATCGTCCGTCGAAGAATATCGCTCAACTCCGACTGCCCAAAGATCTGCTCCGGATTGGGCCGCCACTCGGCGAAATCCCGCGGAATCGAGCCCTCTTCGGTCTGCACGTCCTGATCCATCGGCACCGTCTTGCTCGTCTTCCGCTTGCGCAGCCGCATCAGGCTCTCGTTGACAGCGATCCTCACCAGCCAGGTCGAAAACTTCGAATTGCCCTGGAACTGATCCAGCTTCTCGTACGCTTTCAAGAACGCGTCCTGCGTGATGTCCTCGGCGTCTTCGCGATTTTGGGTGATGTGCTGTGCCACTCGAAAGATCTGCCGCTCGTACTGCCGTACCAGCTGTTCGAACGCTGCGGTGTCCCCTTCCTTTGCGCGCGCAACGAGCGCAACGTCAGGGTGAACCTCCTCCGGCACTGGGGTTTGGATGGCGGCCATAAGCGAAACGGTGCGTCCTCTCGCCACTCACAGCCTGTTCTCAGGCAAAGCTGTGGAGCACGATCAGGACACTTCAACCATACTAATCGCTCTCACGACAGGGGCAAAACCACACTCCACGCCTACCGCCCATCAACGTACCTGCCAAGATTCCACCGGAACGGCTATCGCGCCCAGCTCCCAACGGCAGATAAAGTGGTTAGTGTGGCCATGTCGCATGCATCCGCACACCGCTCGAGATCTTCGATTCGACTGCCGAAGTCAGCCTTTCTCGTGCTGTCACGGGCTCTGCTACTGCTCTTGCCGGCTGCTCTCTTCTGGTTTGTCCGTCCTTCGTGCATCTACGCTGCATCGCGGTTCGGTGACAAGCCTCGGCCGGCTCACATCTCCGCGGCAAAGTCCACCAACTCCAAAACTCACGGACCTGCCCGCGCCCGGAGCACGCAAACCTTGGCCCCCAAAGGGCGGCGCGGCAAGCGCACGGCCAAGCCCGCGGCTCGATCCGCCGCTCCGTCCAGCCGTCACATCGCGAATCTTCGCCCTTCCCCTGAGAGCATCCGCCTTACCCGCGCCTTTACCGCCTCTGCCGACCTCCGGCCCATGGCGCAACAGCTCGCCGTTACCCGTTCCCCGGACGCCTACGCCGGCGTGCAGAGCTTTGCCCGAACGCACCCCGGCGAAGCCGCCAGCGCCGCCTGGCTCGCGATCGGCCACAGCTACTCGCTCGACCGACGCTATGCCGATGCCGCAAGCGCCTTCCACACCGCAGCCACCACCGGCGACGCCCTCTCGGACTACGCCGACTACCTCGGAGCACAGGCCGACGTTCAGCCAGGACATGGCGCCGACGCCTACCCCCTGCTCGAGCACTTCGCCCAGCATCACCCGGACAGCATCTTTGCTGTAAGCGCCCCGGTCGCCCTCGCCAATGCTCACCTGCAGCAGGCTGACGCTGCCGGCGCGCTACGCATCCTCACGGCCCTCGTCGACACGCCCGAAGCCGCGCACGCCGACTTTCGCTACGCCCTCGGCCGAGCCTACGCTGGAACCAGCGACAACACCCACGCTGCCCAGACCTTTCGCGCTCTCTATCTCGCCCTCCCCTTCTCTCCGGAAGCCGGCCAGGCCCGGCAGCAACTGCAGAACATCGGCTCGCCTCTCTCCGCCGCCGACCGCAAATCCCACGCCGATCAGATCTTCAACGCGAAACGCTTCGCCGAAGCCGGAGCGGAGTACCACGCTATCGAAGCCAATGACGCCGGCCTCTCGCAATCCGACCGTGATGTGCTCAAGATCCACGCCGCCGTCTGCGACCTCAAGCTCAAACACATCAGCCGCCGCCAGGTCGAGCACCTCCCTGACACCTCCGACGACTCTGCAGCGATCAAGCTTTATATGCTCGCCGAGCTTTCTCGCTCCGAGGACAACCGCTCCGAGCATGACGCCATTATCGCGCAGATGGTTCAGCGTTTCCCGCACAGCCGCTGGCTTGAAGAGGCGCTGTACTCCGGCGGGAACATGTACCTGCTGAAGCACGATCCCACGCAAACCACCTACCACTACCAGCTCCTGGTCAAGCTCTTCCCGGAATCCACCTACGCACCCTCTGCCCATTGGCGCGCTGCCTGGATGAACTACCGCTTGCGCCACTATGACGTCGCCGCCCAGATGATGGACGAGCAGATCGAGCGCTATCCAGCGGGGATCGAAGCCCCCAGCGCTCTATACTGGCGCGCCCGCATCTTCGAGGAAGAAGAAAAGAACCTCCCCCAGGCGGTCAACTATTACCGGTCGCTTTCCGCCAACTACGTCAACTTCTACTACGGTGCGCTCGCCCGGGAACGCCTCGCCGTCCTCTCCAACCAGCCCGAAATCCCGCCCTCCCCTGTTCTTAGCTCGGTCCGAAAACCCGTCATCCCGGAGCTTATCGCCACCCTTCCCGAAAATGAGCCGCACCTCATCAAGGCACGCCTTCTCGCCAACGCCGCGCTCAACGAGTACATCGCTCCCGAGATCCAGGCCAGCCCGACCAGCCCGCAGTGGGGCGTCCTGGCACAGGCCGAGATATACTCCTCCTTCGGCGAACAAACGCGGGCCCTCCAGTCCATTAAACGTTCCGGCATCTCCTTCTTCTCCATCCCCTTCGACCAGGTTCCTACGGTGTACTGGCGTCTCCTGTTTCCGTCGCCCTGGTGGACGGACATCGTCTCGAACTCCTCGCGCAACGGCCTCGACCCCAACCTCGTTGCCTCCCTCATCCGGCAGGAGTCGGAGTTCAATCCCTCCGTCGTTAGCCGCGCCAACGCCTACGGCCTCATGCAGCTCCTTCCGTCCGTTGGCAAGTCCATGGCAAAAAAGCAAGGGATCAAAGGCTTCAACGCCAACCAGCTCCTCAATCCCGCTCTCAACATTCAGCTCGGCACGGCCAATCTCCGCGAGGTCCTCGACCGCTTCAACGGACGCCCCGAATACGCCCTCGCCGCCTACAACGCCGGCGACGTCCCCGTCCGCCAATGGATGTCCAACGGCGAATACAAGGACGTCCCCGAGTTCGTCGAGTCCATCCCCTACACCGAAACCCGCGAGTACGTTCAGGCCATTCTTCGCAATCGCGAGCTCTACCGTGCCCTCAACAACCCTCACTAGACTGCTGCAACTTGCAACGTGTCCGGCTACTGACCCACCCGGCAAGCCCGCTGCGGTACTCTTTGTCAGGGAGCCGCCCAGGATTTCCAGCCCGGATGGTGAAATCGGAAGACACAGCGGACTTAAAATCCGCAGACCCTAAACGGTCGTGGGGGTTCAAGTCCCCCTCCGGGCACCAGAGCACCTTTAGGCATACCTTTGTTGAATCTATTTACTTTATCGGCACCTCCCAAGAAGTGGTATACGCGCCCGGCTCCGTTCCGCCGATGATGAACCTTAGTACCGTTCGGTCATGGAGTAGATGTTCTGCCAAAACCCGCAATAAACACCGGAAGATATGTAATTTGGACAATGGGGGGAACCTCGCATACCCCAACCTGCAGCCCTGCTCGAAAGACACCCTTGACAAGGGTTGCTCAATTCCTGTTGAATCGTGCCGCAGTCAGAAGACAACTTAGACAAACGTTTGTCCTTGCCGGAAGCCCCTTCCACGACCTTTCAGGCAAGCACAGAGCAATAATTTCGGAGGCATCATGATGTTGAAGTGGCCAATACGGGCTGTCGCTGCCCTTGTTCTTTCCTTATCCCCCGCGAGCCTGCTCCTCGCACAAAGCACCAACTCCGGTGATATCAACGGCACCGTCACCGACAGCACCGGGGCCATCGTCCCCGGCGCCACCGTTTCCGTCCTAAATATTGATACGGGAGTATCCCGCGACATCGTCACCAACGCGTCGGGCGTTTACGATACTTCAGCGATCGTCGCCGGCAACTACAAGCTCAGCTTTACGAAGTCCGGCTTCGAACAGTTCATCCGCACCTCGGTCACCATCCCCGTCGGTCAGACCACGATCAACGCAACCCTCACGGTTGGCTCTGTCAACGAGTCCGTCGTCGTCACGACCGACGTGCCGCTCCTACGCACCGAAAGCGGCGAACAGTCCACCACCCTCACCGCCCAGACCCTCAACGAACTGCCCCAGGTTGGCCAGGACTGGTCCAGCTTCAATATCCTTCTCGCGGGCTCAGCCGGCCTTCCAGCAGGAAACCAAGGCGTTGCCGGAAGCGGAACCTCCAATGGCACCATGCTAGCCGTCAACGGTAACCTCCCCTTTAGTACTGTGCTCGCCGACGGCGCCGAGACTACCCTCCCCGCTAGCGCCAACTCCGACATCAACATCCAGGAGACTTTGCAGGAGGTTCAGATCAGCACGTCCGCCTTTTCCGCCCAGTACGGCGTCGGCGGCATCCTCTACAACCAGATCAGCAAGGGTGGCACCAACGGCTTTCACGGATCGGCCTACGAGTACTTTCAGAACGACGCGATGAACGCTGATAACTACGCTTTCTCTGGGCAGACGCCTACGCGCGCACATTTGCGTTATCACAACTTCGGCGGATCCATCGGCGGTCCGATCATCAAAGACAAGCTCTTCTTCTTCTTCGACTATGACCGCATCATCCAGCACGGGGGCGCGTCTACCGGGTCCTATACAATCCCCACTCCGGCCGTTATCAGTGGTGATTTTACCGGACAGCCGACAATTTACGATCCAGCAACCATCACGCTGGTGCAGCCGAACACTATAAACAATCAGTACACCTACGCCGACGGCACTAAAGCCACATGCCCCTGCTATATCCGCACCTCGTTTGCGGCGGAATACGGAAATGGCAACAAGATCCCAGCGAGCCGGATCGATCCGGTAGCTAAGGCAATCTCGTCCTACTACCCTGCAACGAACGCAACCGGAAAGACTCTCCCGAACGGGCTTGTTGTGAATAACTACTCCTATACCTCGCCCTCATCGAATCCGTTCACGCGTTACTTTGGACGCTTGGACTACAACCTCAATTCGAAACACCGCATAACGATCTCTGATACCGAGGGCGATAACCCGGGCCAGAGCTTTGGCGCCGGTCTCTGCCCCTTGAACTGCCAGAGCGGCGACGTGAGCCGAAACAACGCCCAAATCACAGAAGTCTGGACAGTGAGTCCTCGGCTCTCAAACGAGGCCCGAATTGGCTACACCAATCAGCTCAACTACTTTGTCCCGCTTACCCTTGGCCTAGGTTACCCCGCAAAGTTGGGTTTCCAGTTTGCAAAAGCCGACAACTTTCCCAGTGTTAACATCGGCCCGTACAGTGGTGTCCTGAATTCTCAAAGCAACTCGGTATACAAGGAGCACGCTTACGACCCCTCCGATGTAGTCACCTTCGTCGCTGGAAAACACATCCTGCACTTTGGTGGCGAGTTCCTCATGTATCAGAACAACTCAACGGCTTGGGGTAACCTCGAGGCGGCTAACCTCGGATACACCGGTGACTACACCCAGCTCCACCCCGGCGACGGTACCTCCGGTCTCGCCTATGCGGACTTTCTGCTTGGTCAGACAAACAGCTGGAACGCACGGAATACACCGGAGTACGGTGGCCGGATGAAGCTTCCGCAGCTCTTCATTCAGGACGACTTCAAGGTTCGTTCTAACCTCACCCTTAATCTCGGTCTGCGCTACCAGATTCAGACTGGATGGAGTGAGGTTAAAGGCAACGATGCTTCGTTTGACCCCAACATCGTCAACCCGGCCATGGCTACGCCCACTCCGGGAGCGATGTGGTACGGGGTCACGCACGCCAATGGCCGCACCACGCTCCAAAAGCCTGTCTACAATACGTTTCTGCCCCGCGTAGGCTTCTCTTACCAGCTCGACAACAACACAATTCTGCGTGGCGGATTTGGATTGTATGCCTATAACTGGAGCAACGACACTTACAACGGAAACGCTATGGGGGGCGCCTTCGGCTTCAAGGGTAGCGTCTCCGATACGAGCGGCGGTCGTTACCCGGTAGTCATCCTTTCGGGAACCGGCGCAAACCTTCCGTACATCGGCGCGTCCACCGATCCCGCCGCGTATAACGGTTCGGATCAGAACTTTGTCGCATACCATCAGCCCGTAGGTGGCTCTTACCAGTGGAACATCCAGGGTCAACGTCAGCTTGGGACGAACTTGGTTGCCTCCCTTGCTTATGTGGCGAGCCACGGCCACGATCTGCCTTTCCCCGTTGATGTGAACCAGGTACCCGAAAATAAATTGGGGCCGAATGACCAGCAGAATCGCCCGTATCCGTTGTTCGGTCATCTTTCAACATCAGGAACAGTGCCACACGAGAATGCAATTTCTAACTACAACTCTCTCCAGGCTCAGATCGAAAAACGCTTCACGCAGGGCCTTAGTTTCAACTTCAATTACACTTGGTCCCACTTCCTGGATGATCTGGACTCAGCTGGATGGGGAAGCCATCAGGGTAGCCAAGCCTACCAGAACGCCTACAACCCGAAAGCGAATTACGGCAATTCGAATTTCGATATACGAAACGCCTTCAAAGGCAACGTAATCTACATCCTGCCGTTCGGCAAAGGGGCTCGTTTCTTGAACAATAACGGTGTCCTCGGCGAAGCGATTGGTGGTTGGAAACTCTCCAGCACCATCGTCATTCAGAGCGGCCAGCCGTTTACAGCATTAGTCGGCGGCTCTGACTTGGCGAACTCCCAGGCCGCGAGCAATTACTCCTTGTTCCCGAACGTGGTTGGCAACCCCCAGTTAGCGCATCGCAGTGTTAATCAGTGGTTCAACGAAGCTGCTTTCGCACTGCCTGCGCCTTACACTTTCGGAAATGAGAGACGAAATCAACTAACTGGGCCTCCCTTCAGTCGCGTTAACCTCTCCCTCGGCAAGATATTTACGATCACTGAAAGAGTCCACGTTCAGGTTCGGGGAGATGCTAATAACGCCTTCAACCACCCCAGCTTCGGCCTGCCTGGACAATATCTGTCTACCAGTGGAACAGGCAACGGAGTCACAACCGGCACCTCTACGATCACCAGCATCACCAGTCCAGCCCGCACCATGCAGGTGAGTGGCCGCCTTACCTTCTAACCCTCTACCCCGACGGGATGGCAGATCATCGCTATCCCGTTTTTCCTTTAAGATCAAAATAATGCAACACCGCATCAGCACTCCAACGCTCTGCCTGCGACGCCTCTTCCTCTGCGCGGTTCTTTCCGGCCTCGCGACGCCCTCGGCGCTCATCTCCCAGGCTCCAGCCAACGCCCAGATTCACTCGCAGCGAGCCCACCAGCTCCTCGCCGAAAAGAAACCCGACCTGGCGATCCCGGAGTTCCTAGCCGTCCTAGCCGCCGACCCTTCCAACCTGGACGCCCAGGCGAACCTCGGCGTTTTGCTCTTCTTTCGCCGCGACTATGTCGGCGCCGAGCCTTACCTCCAACAGGCCGTCACCCAGCAAGCCAACCTCCCCAAAATCCGGGCACTCCTCGGGCTCTCCGAGAAGTACCTGGGCCACTCCGCCGAAGCCCGCGCCAACCTCGAGACCGCCGTCCCGGAGCTAGCCGAACCCCCCATCCGCATCCAGGCCGGGTTGGCCCTGGTCGAGCTGGACGTCGCCAGCCAGGACCTAGACAGAGCGTCTGCCGTCCTCACCCTTCTCCGTCAGGTCGCTCCGACTGACCCGCGGGTGCTCTACGCTGCATACCGCATCGCGACCGACCAGGCCGGCGATGCGCTCCTCTCCCTTTCGCTGGCGGCTCCCGACTCGGCGCAGATGCACCAGGCGATGGCCCACGAGCTCGAGCGTAACCGCGACCTTCCTGCCACGGTCGCGAATTTCAAAAAAGCCGCCGAACTCGATCCCGACCTGCCCGGCATCCACTACGAATACGCCGAAGCCCTCGCCGAGTCCGACGAACCCAGGCTCCGCGCCGCCGCTGAAGGCGAGTACAAGCTTGCCCTCGAGCACAATCCACATGACGCCCACTCCGCCGCCGCCCTCGGCGACATCGCCACCGCCCGCGGTGATCTGCCCGCCGCGGCCGCCTTCTACCGGCAAGCACTCGGCCTCGATCCGCACCTCGCGGAGGCGCAGATTGGCCTCGCCCACACCGACACCGAACGCGGAGACTTCGCGGCCGCCGTCCCGATTCTTGAACAGGTCATCGCTGCCGATCCGACCAACACCTTGGCGCACTTCCGCCTCAGCGCCGCTTACCGCAAGCTCGGCCGTACCGCGGATGCCAAACGCGAGCTCGACGCCTACCAGCACCTCAAACAGATCAAAGATCGCATGCGCCTCGTCTACAAGGAAATGCGCCGGCAGTCGCCCGACCACACCGAAACCAGCGCCGAGGCGAGTCCAAAGTAGCGATGCCTCTCTCCTCTTGCCGCCTCCCCATCGTCTTCCTGCTCGCGCTCCCCTGCCTGGTCTTCGGCCAGGCTAAACCCCCGCTGGCGAGCCCTGTCCCCCAGCTCGTCGACATCACCGCGCAGACCGGCATCCGCTTCGAGCACCTCTCCAGCCCCGAGCAGAAGTACATTGTCGAATCCATGAGCGGCGGCGTGGCTCTCCTCGACTATGACGGCGACGGTTGGCTCGATATTTATTTCACCAACGCGCCTTCTGTCTCGATGGCGCTGAGCGGCAAGTCGGCCCGCTCCGCCCTCTTCCGTAACAACCACGACGGCACCTTTACCGATGTCTCCGACCGCGCCGGAGTCGCTACACCGTGCTGGGCGATGGGTGTCGCTGTCGGAGATTACAACAACGACAATCGCCCCGACCTCGCCATCTCCTGCTTTGGCGCTGTCGTTCTGTACCGCAACAACGGTGACGGCACCTTCACCGACGTCACAAAGCCGACAGGTCTCGATCGCGACCACGGCTGGGCCACAGGCGTGGTCTTCGGTGACTACGACGCGGACGGTTTTGTCGACCTCTTCGTTCCGCACTACGTCGATTTCGATACCCACGATCTGCCCACCTTCGGCTCGAAACAAACCTGTCTGTACAAACAGATTGCCGTCCAGTGTGGCCCACGCGGCCTCAAAGGCTCCTCCGACTCGCTCTATCACAACAATGGCAACGGCACCTTCACCGACGTCGCGAAACAGGCCGGCGTGGATGACCCCCAGCACTTCTTCGGTCTCGGCGCCGTCTGGTCCGACTTCGACGGCGATGGCAAGCTCGACCTCTTCGTCGCCAACGACGGGGAACCGAATTTTCTTTACGACAATTTAGGCAACGGCCACTTCAAGGAAGTCGCCTACGACGCCGGTGTCGCCGTCTCCGAAGATGGTACCGAGCAGGCTAACATGGGCGTCGCTCTCGGCGACCCGCGCAACGAAGGCCGCTTCTCCCTCTTCGTCTCCCACTTCTCCGACGAGTACGCCACGCTCTACCGCAACGACGGTAAGCTTAGCTTCACCGACACCTCTCACGCCGCCGGGATCGCCCGCGCATCGGTCCCCTACGTCGGTTGGGGAGACGCCTTCCTCGATCTCAATAACTCCGGCTGGCAGGACCTCATCCTCGTCAACGGTCATGTCTACCCGCAGGTGGATCAGATCGGTGCTGGTGTCAGCTATAAAGAGCCGAAGCTCGTCTTCCGGAACCGCCAGGACGGCACCTTTGAAGACGTCAGCCAGAGCTCCGGCGACGCTATCAAAGTGCGGCAGGTTAGCCGCGGCCTCGCCGTCGGCGATCTCTTCAACACGGGACGCCTTGACATCGTCGTCGAAAACCTTGTCGGCGGCCCCATGATCCTCGAAGCTCGGCCCGACCCCGCAAATCACTGGATCAGTCTGGCGCTCGCAGGCACGTCGGTCAATCGTCTCGCACTCAACACCTGCGTCCGTGTCACCACCGGCACCCAGAGCCAGCTCGGAGAGGTGCGCAGCGGTGGCAGCTACCTATCGCAAAGCGACCTCCGCCTGCACTTCGGCCTTGGCCGCGCCTCTACCATCGACCGTATCGAGGTACTCTGGTCCGACGGCACCGCCCAACATTTCGATCACGTGGCTGCGGACCGCTTCTACACCCTGAAACAAGGCGGCGCGCTCACGCCCGTCACCTACACGCCAAGCGCAAACCTCAGCCGCAAATAGCCTGTTCTCCTGTTCCTGTGAGCCGGATAGAGTATGGGTGGGAAAAACGGCCTTGGAACCTTTCGTTTCGGTATACACCTGCAGGAGAACCGCTCTATGCACTCGCCTTCGCCCGACCCACGCGCACCCGGCTCGTCGACTCCCGCAAAATCAGCTCCGGCTCCACTTCGACCAAAGCCTCCGTCTCCTTGCCCGCCAGCTTCCGTAGCAGGAGCTCTGCGGAGATGCACCCCATCTTCTGCAGCGGCTGCCGGATCGTCGTGATGCTTGGCACATGGTACGAGGCCGACTGAATATCGTCGTACCCAATCACCGATACATCGTCCGGCACACGCAGGCCACCATCATGGAGCGCCCGGATTACCCCCATCGCGGAGACATCGTTGAAGCACACTACCGCAGTAAAGCGGCGTCCCTCGCCCAGAATCCGCTTGATCCCCGGGTATCCGATCTCCGGCGAGTGCGAGTCCTGCTCCAGACGGATCACGAGCTCCTCCCTCATCTCCAGGCCCAGTCGGCGCGCGACGTCAATGGTCGCCGCCCAGCGCGCGACGGTGTCGGTCGAGAAGGGCTGCCCGCGCATATAAACGATCTCGCGGTGCCCCAGCGCGTGGAGATGCCCCAACGCCAGCTCAGCCCCCAGACCGCTGTCGAGCACAATGTTCGAGACCCCGGGCAGCTCCGTGTGCCCCCCCACAAGCACCGTTGGCAGATGACTCTCCGCATTCAGATGCGTGTCGATCGCCAGAATCCCTTCCACGCCTCGCGATTGCAGCAGCTCCGGGTATGCTCGAAGCAGGTCGGCTCTGTGCCGATGGTGCACCGTGAAGTAGAAGTATCCCTCGCGCATCAGCAACTCGCCGGCACCGCTGATCACCTGCGAGTGGTATCCCTCGCCCAGCTCCGGCAAGAGGATTCCAACTGTTTTGATCCTCTGTCCCTGCAGCTTCCGAGCGATCATGCTTGGGTGGTAGTTGAACTTTCGTGCTGCTGCCCGTACCCGTTCCCGCGTCGTCGCAGGGATCGACCGGTTCGGCACCTCATTGAGTACATAGGAGATTGTCGACGGACTCAGGTCCAGGTACTCGGCCAGCAGCTTCAAACTGGGCCGTTGCGTGGGCGCGCCAGTTTCGGTGGACGCCAGGTTCTCCTGCGCCAGGCTCGCGGCCTCCATGCTGCTCCGAGATTCACTCTCGCTCCGACTTCGAGGTTCCGTCGCCATATTGTCCTGAACCGTCCCGTGGCGCCGCGCTCGCTCCACATCGCAACCTTAGACGACCATCATCACGGCAACTGCGCCTGGAGAGCAAGGGGCTGTTTCCAAACGCTGTCGAATTTCCTGCTTTATCCGTGCGTGACTGGATCAGGGAGTGTCGGTGTGATGCGCCTTTCTTTCACCCTGACTGCCGGACTTCCGGCGTAGACGCCCCAGGGTTCCAGGGACCGGGTGGCCACCGAACCCAGCCCGAGCACGGCACCCTCGCCCACGTGGATGCCCGGGGCAACGGAGGCGCGCGCGCAGATCCAGGCGTATGCGCCGACCTCCATGCGGTACGCGAGGAGGGGGAAGCGGGGGTCGTCGTAGTCGTGCGTGGCCCCGCAGATGTAGCTGTCCTGCGAGACGATCGCGTGGGAACCGAAGCGGACGGGCGCCGGATTATAAATTTCCGCACCGTCGGCGACGCCCACACTGTCGGCACAGACGAGGTTCCACGGCGCCCACACGCGCGATCGTGGGTAAAAGTGGCAGTTGGGACCGAGAGTCGCGCCGAACAGGCGCAGAAGAGCGCTTCGCCAGCTGTGCAAAGGCCGGGGCGAGGTGCGATACAGGACCGCCCAGCACAGGTTCCAGAGGAGCCGGCGAGACCGTTCGCGCCGCGAGAAGGCCGGCCGGAGGTACGGGTCGGCTGCGGCTTGTTCCGAGATGTGCTCCGCCGCGTTGTAGAAGACCTCTTTAGGCATCTTTATCTCTGAGAGGTTCCTCGCGCAAAGCTTCTAGTGTCGGCTGAGCGTGGCCTCGAAGGCGTGCTGTCTTCGATGCTGGGAGGCATTCTCGAATAGCCGGATGATCGTCTTCGCATTTTCACGCATGTCGTAGCGGCGGCGGTAACAGCTGAGTGCGCGTCCGCGCATCCTGAGGCGGTCTGACGGGGAGAGCGCGATCCAACGATCGAGGAGCCGGAGCGTTCCAGCGGGGGTGTCAGGCTCCATCAGGGCGGCACCGTCTTCTGCGATCTCTTCCGCGATGTTGACCTTGTCGGCGAGTAGAACCGGGAGCGAACAGGCGAGAGCTTCGGCGACGGCGATGCCGAAGTTTTCCTGGTGTGAGGGAAGGATAAACGCCTCGGCGGCCAAGAAGGCGCCCCACTTGACGTTGCCCTTCAGCATCCCGGGCCAGAGCACCCGATCGGCGATGCCGTGCCGCTGGGCCTCTGCCTGGAGGTCGGAGGTCCATCCTTGCTGGTCCGGTCCGGCCATGACGAGCAGAAGATCGGGGTCGGTCCGCGCGGCTTTGCTGAAGGCGTCGATCAGCATATCGCAGCCTTTTTTGCGATGAATACGCCCGAGATAGAGCAGGAATCTCTGTCCTCGGGCTGCCGGCACGTGCTTGAAGAATGCTTCCTTCAGGAAAGCGGGATCTTCTTCGGGTGGACCGCTTGCACCGTAGGGAACGACGAGGCCGTTCCATCGGTGCAGCCAGAAGCTCTGTTTGGCGAGGCGCTCCTCCGCTCTCGAGGTGAAGAGCACGCGGTAGGCGCCGCGCAAGATCCAAAACTCCAGCAGCAGCCAGTAAAGCCACTTTTTGAGGTGTTTCGCCGGAAACGTGCGCTTGAAATAGGGGTCCAGCATGCCGTGCGTGAAGACCACGTAGGGCACATGTCCGCGAAGAGCTCGCCAGGCGGCGTACCCGCAGTACTGCCACAGGCCGTTGACGACGACACCATCGAAACGATGACGATTGGCCCGCAGCCAGTGGAGCAGCTTCGGGTTGTAACCATACACCGTGTGGGTGGGCCCGAGCGCGTGGATGGGGAAGTCGAAATCTTTGAGGAACGGGGCATCGGGGTCATCGAGCGTGACCACCTCACCGGTGTAGCCGATGGGACCGTAGCTGAGGAGCACACGGACAGACTCTGTGGGTCCACCGGCCTCGGGGCTGATCGTCCCGATGATGTGGAGGATGCGCATGAGCGGGTCTGTGTTGCCGTCCCCGAGCATAGCAGGCGGAGTCTCTTCGATGTCTGCGACTTTGGTACTCATGGGTGACCGCTTCCGGTGATTGCGGCCAAGGCGCGGCGTAGCGCCTGGACGTCTTCCTCGAAACTCCAGCTTTGGATGCGCCGGAGAGCACAGCGGCCCATGCTGGTCCAAACTTCAGGGGACTGGAGCACCCGGCTGAGCGCGCCCTCAAGCGCTTTGATGTTTCCCGCGGGGAAGACCGCGCCTTCGACACCGTCTGTGATGAGGTCCGGCTGGCAGCCGACCTCGTCCGAGACGATGACTGCTCGCCCGGCGTTCATGACTTCGTTGACGATGAGGCCCCAGGGTTCGTGTCGCGAGGGCAGGACAAAGACGCTGGCCAGGTCGAAGAAGCGCGGCAGCTCCGATTGGTTCTTGAAGCCGCAGAAGCGAACCCCCGCGAGTGCTCGCTCAGTCGCGAGTGCTTCAAGGCGGGCGCGCTCCTCTCCGTTGCCGACGATCAGGAGGTAGGGATGCTGGAGATTGGCATCCGAACCGGTCCCGCTTACAAGATCTGCGTAGGCTAGAAGGAGGTCCTCACAACGCTTGCGTGTTTGCAGCTTGGAGGCGAACAGAATCACGGGCCGGCCGGCTTCCAGTCCCAGCTCCTGTTGGAGGTCGGCTCGCCGCTCGCCGGCTCCCTGCGATCTCTGCTGAAAAAAGGTGTTGTCGACGGCGTAGGGCATCAGGAACTGCGGAACGGCGTCGCCCAGGTAGTGCTTCCAATAGATAGAGTTATGCGTTCCGATTGGAAGGACGGCATCGACGAGCTCCGCCAGTCCCGCGAAGAAGGCTTTCTTGGCGAGCAGCTTTGGACCGCGGCGCGGCCTGTCGCCCAGCCAGGATTCCGCTCGGAGGAGGACCGGGATGCCCAATGCTTTGGCCGCGATCATGGCATGCATGCTGTTGATGGTGGAGTAGCCGTGCACCCAGAGGGCATCGAAGGCTGCGCCTGACATCTCGCCGCCGCGCAGGCGTTGGACGATGCCGAGATTGAGCGGGGCGGCTACACCGGCGGTGCCGTTGTCGCGAAGCGCGGGCAGGAACTCGTGCCGGTATCCATCGAGGAGCGGAATGTCCCATTTCACGTCCACGCCGAAGCCCTCGTCCTGGTACCCGCGCACGGAGAAATCCGACCCGAAGAATACGGTAAGGTCGATCTCCGGCTCCTGGGCGATGCGCCGCAAGAGAGGTGCCTGGTACTGGATCGGGTGGCTCACCAGATAGGCGAGCCGGACCTTGTTCTTCATCGATTTGCCCACGGCGCAAGCGATCCCGAGGCGGTGAGCCGCTTTGCACCAATATCAGATCCGTTGCCAGCACCAGAGTAGCTCACTGGCGGATAGAAAAAATCAACAGCGAGATAACACCGAGCAGCGTACCGATGCCGCCCACCTTGATGGCGGCTTTGAAGGAGCTGGTGGGGAGGAAGACGATGTCGTCGGCCTGAAGCACGGGGTCAGGGGCCTGGCCTTTGATGACTTTATCGAGGTCGACGTGGACAACCCTGCGCTCGACACCGATTGTCCGGATAAGCCGAAGGTCGCTCAGTTTTCCCTGAAAACCGGGACCGCCACCCAGGGCAGCGACCTGCATCAGCGTCAGGGGAGCGTTCTGCTGGATCGGGATAGCTCCCTGCGTCTGAAAGGCGCCGAGCACATAGACGACACCGACGCGGGCGACGATGACGGTGTCCCCGGCAAACACGGGTACGTTGGACTGCGCGCTTCGGGCGGGGTCCGCTCCAAGATCGACAACGATCGGCTCGTCGATGCCCGGACGGTTGATGGTGATGATGTGGCTGGCCGTAGCGGGCAGGCCACCCGAGGCGGCGATGACGTCGTAGAGTCGCTTCGAGCCCATGACGGGGACGACTCCGTGTACTTCACCGACCACGGTGATGATCTGGTTCGGTGAGTCCGTGAGTTGGATGTTGACCTGTGGATCGCGGTACATGCCGGCGGCGATCAGATCATCGGCGATCAGGCGCTGGGCCTGGTGTAGAGTGAGGCCCGCGACGGGAACGATGCCAAGCAGCGGGACTTGCACCGAGCCGTCAAGGCTGATGCGCGTCGGCGGAGAGAAGTCCGCCGTGCCGAAGAGATGAACGACGATCTGATCGCCACGGCCGAGAATGATCTCGCGTGCCGGAGGATAGAGGATCGAAGGATCTGTGGTGATCCTCTGGGGAAGATTGACGGGCGAGTTGGCGCCGAGGGCCGGGCCGCTGAATTGTGCGTGGATCAGGGCGGGTGAGAACAAAACAAAAAGCAGCGTGGCACAAGAGAATAAAGCGCGATTCAGAACTGTGCATGCCGGCCGGGGACGGGCGGCAACGTGTCCGGCCTCCGGAGATGGGTGCTGGCGGCGCTGGGATCTCACTTCGTCCCTCCAATTTCGCTTGCGTCGTCTTTCCCTTTGGACTGCGGCGCCCAGCTGCCGGCATCCTCGCTCGAGTAGCCGTAGCCCGAGTAGCCGTAGTAGCCGTAGTACTCGGGTGAACTTAGATCGACCGCATTCAGGACCACGCCGGTGATGGGTGCGCCCGACCGGACAAGAAGATCGCGCGCGCGACGGACGACGTGACGGCTCGATTTGCCATGGCGTACGACCAGAACGACAGTGTCGGCGTTTCGCGCGAGGATGACGCCGTCGGTGACGGAGAGGATCGGAGGTGAGTCGATGACAACGTAGTCGTACAACTCGCCGCAGCGCACGAGCAGCTTCTGCATGGCTTCCGAACTGAGGATCTCGGTCGGGAAAGGAGGCACGGGACCGCTGGGCAGAACGGACAGATTGGGTACTTCAGGCACGACCTGCACGGTGTCCTCGAGCCTGGTCGCGCCGGTGAGGATCGTGGTGAGGCCGGTCTTTCCGGTGAGACCGAAGCGGTGGTGGACGTTGGGACGGCGCAGGTCGGCGTCGATGATCAGTACCTTCGAATCACCCTGCGCGAGCACACAGGCGAGATTGGTCGAGGCTGTGGTTTTGCCCTCGGACGGCGTTGCGCTGGTAAAGAGGATGTACTTCGGTGGATGATCGGTGGTTGAGAGCAGAAGCGAGGTTCGCAGCGAACGAAAGGACTCGGTGAACTGCGATTTAGGTTGGGTCAGAACGTTAATATTGCGCTGCGCTGTCGTGAGATGCGCGGCCTGCTCGGCCGATGTGCGGCGGGACCGCGGGATGATGGCCAACGACGGGAGTTCGGTGATGGACTCGATCTCGGCGACCGAGCGCAGGCCGGTGTCAAGGCTCTCAAGGAGAAAGGCAACGACCACACCGCCGAGCAGGCTGAAGACCAGGGTGGTGAGAATGATGCTGGACTGGGACCGGAGGAGGGGGCTGGCGGGGAGCAGCGCCTGATCGACGATGTCGATCTCGAGAGACTCAAGGCCGGCCTGCACACCGGCGGTCCGGAGCCGTTGCAAAAGACCCTCATAGAGGGTGCGGTTGGACTCGAACTCACGCTGCCGGAGAGTGTACTCGACGAGATCGTCGCGCAGCTTGTAGGCGTCGGACTTCTGTGATTCAAGCGCCGCCGTGGTCTGGTCCTCATTGGCGCGCGCGACCACGTAGTTCTGCTTGGCCTGGATCAGAAGCCTGTTCTGCTCCGCTGTGATCTCGCGGTCGAGTTCGTCGATCTGCGCCTTCGCGGCCTTCGATTGGGGATGGTTTGGTCCCAGCGTCGACTCCAACTGCGCAAAGCTGGCCTTGGCGACCGCCACCTGCCCGCGAAGCTGGTTCAGTTCGCTGGGCGCGGTTCCGGGCGTGGTCTCGATCGAGCCTTCCATCGTGTCCGGATCCATGCCGGACAGAACGCGATAGCGTGCCTCGGCGACGATCCTCGCCAGCTTGGCCTGGCCTTGCGCGCGGGACAGGTCTTCAAGGGAGTTCGAGATCTGGTTGTGATTCGGATCAAAGCCCAGAACACCTAGCCGGCGCTGGAGATCCATCACCTGTTCCTGCGAGCTTTCGACCTGCTGCTTGAGGTCATCGAGCTGCCCTTGAAGCCAGTTCGAGACGCGTCGGGTGGAGTCGTAGCGGGTCTGAAAGCTGCGCTGGATGAATACGGAGATGACGGTATTGACGATCTCGGTGGCGAGTTTGGGGTAAAGGCCGCTGTAACCGATGCGAATGATGTCGGTCTTCGATACCAGCTGGACAGAGAGGCTGCCCTGAAGATGGCGGATGGTGCTCTGCCGGACCAGGGGGTCCTCGATCTGGAGATGCGGGCGTTGGACCTTGTCCTCCCAGAATTCGGGGTTATTGGCGAGATCCATCTGTTTCGCCACGGCCAGCATCAGCGAATCGCTGGTGAGGATGGCGATCTCGGTGAGCATTTTATTGATGGAATCGCTTGCAAGGCCGGTTGCCGCATTGACGCGGTACTCGTTTGAGGAGCCTGCACGGACCTCGATGCGGCCGTACGCTTCGTACAACTTGGGCTGCGAGACGGCCTTGTAGATGCCGTAGGCGAGACCCAGGATAGCGGCGATGATCAGCACCCAGCGACGTTTCCTGAGCGTAATCAGAGCCTCGGACAGGGTCGTGTCGGAGGCGGCCGCATTGATTCCAGTGGCCTCCAAATCCGAAGCGCCCGCGCGAGGCCGTAGCGGGACTTTCTCTGAAGCCATTGACTTTAGTCTAAACGACCGAGGCCGCGGAAGCGAGCAACTGACGCGCCTTTCCCACTATCTTGGTTACACTTTGGTGTGGTTTCAAATTGATAAAACTCGTCTATGCTCGATGGAGGAGATCGCCAACTACGCCATGAGCAAGAACATACAAATAGCCGTCGTCGGGTCCGGGTACGTCGGTCTGGTGGCCGCCGTCTGCTTCGCCGAGATGGGCCACGACGTAATCTGCGTCGATAACGACGAGCGCAAAGTCTCTGCCCTGCAAGGCGGAGACACGCTGATTCACGAGAACTATCTTCCAGAACTTCTGGAGCGCTATCGCAACACCAAGGTCCGTTTTATGACCGATCTCGCAGAAGCCACGCGAGAGTGCGAGGCGATCTTTATCGCAGTTGGGACGCCGCAGTCCGAGACCGGCGACGCCGATCTTTCCTATGTCGAGGCCGTGGCGCACGAGATTGCCCGATCGATTACTTCCTACAAGGTGATCGTCGAAAAGAGCACGGTTCCGGTCTACACGAATGAGTGGATTCGTCGTGCGATTGAGCGCAATGGCGTCGCTCGGGACCTCTTCGACGTTGTATCGAACCCTGAGTTTTTGCGGGAAGGAACGGCTGTGGCCGACTTCCTTCACCCCGATCGCATCGTCGTCGGCGCAAACAGCGAGCGCGCGGCCAAGGTGCTGGCCGAGATCTACGCCCCAATTACCTCTGGCGATTACTACAAGCGTCCGAACTTCATTCCGGGCATGTGCTCGGATGACGCTCCACCGCCGCTCTTGAACACTTCCACCAAAAGCGCGGAGATCATCAAGCACGCCTCGAACGCCTTCCTTGCGCTCAAGATTTCGTTTATCAACGCGGTTTCGAATCTTTGTGAAGCTACCGACGCCAACGTGGAGCAGGTTGCGCGCGGCATCGGCCTCGACAGCCGCATTGGGCCCAAGTTCCTGCGACCCGGAATCGGCTACGGTGGGTCCTGTTTTCCAAAGGATGTTGCTGCCTTTCGATCGGTCGCCGATGGCCTTGGCATCGACTTCAACCTCCTGAGCGAGGTCGAACGGATCAATATCCAGCAAAAAAAGCGCTTTCTCTCGAAGGTTCGATCGGCGCTCTGGACGTTGCGCGGCAAGCGTCTGGCTGTGCTCGGCCTCGCCTTCAAGGGCGAGACGGACGACATTCGCGAGTCGCCCGCAATCGAACTGATCCGGATGTTTCTTGCAGAGGGCTGCTCGGTGGTTGCATTCGACCCGGCGGCGATGGATCGCACGCAGGAGGTGCTGCCTGCGAGCCGCAATCTCACCTATGCCAAGGATGCTTACGCGGCGGCCGATGACGCAGATGCTCTGCTGATCCTGACCGACTGGGCCGAGTTCGCTGCTTTGGACCTCCATCGGATGAACCAGACCTTGCGGTACCCGATAGTGATCGATGGGCGCAATCTTTACGATCCGCAGGTGATGGCGGACAGTGGATTTACCTATCTCAGCGTTGGCCGGCCGACTTCACACCCGGTGCGGGACGCGACGGCGGCCGTCTCCTTGCACGTCTAGGGAGCGCAAGGGCACTCGGGTCGCTCGGGTCACAACAGCGTCGGCGAACCTCGCGATCGAGCAAGGATCCGGCATCTTTAGAGCATCACGGACACGCCCGGAAGTCGCGGGCACAGGAGCAAACCATGCCGTCCGATCCCATTCTTGTCACCGGCGCGGCCGGATTTCTCGGATCGCACCTGTGCGATCGGCTTCTCGCGGAGGGGCATTCGGTCGTTGGTGTCGATGATCTTTCGACCGGGAACACGACCAATCTCGATCACCTGAGCGGTGATGCGCGATTTCGATTTGTCGAGCAGGACATCACCAAGCCGTTCGATGTCGGGCCGCTGAGCTACGTCTTCAACTTCGCCTCGCCGGCGAGCCCGGTGGACTACAGCCGGCTGGGGGTGGAGACGCTTCTGGTCGGATCGGCCGGGACCATCAACACGCTGGACCTTGCTCGCACGTACAACGCCGGATATCTCCACGCTTCGACGTCGGAGTGCTACGGCGATCCGGAGGTCCATCCGCAGGTCGAGACGTACTGGGGCAACGTGAACCCGATCGGTCCGCGATCGGTCTACGACGAGGCAAAGCGCTTCTCGGAGGCGGCGGTTACGGCGTATCACCGCTACTACAACGTCGATACGCATCTGGTGCGGATCTTCAACACGTACGGTCCGCGCCTGCAGCCGAACGACGGCAGAGTGATCTCGAACCTGGTGTTGCAGGCGCTTCGCGGCGAGGCCCTGACGATCTACGGCGATGGTTCCCAGACACGATCGTTCTGCTATGTGTCCGACCTGATCGATGGCATTTTTCGGCTGTCGAAGTCGGCCGAACATACGCCGGTGAACATTGGCAACCCGGACGAGTTCACGATTCTGGAATGCGCTCGCGAGGTTCTCGCGGTGACTGGGTCGAAGTCGGAGATCACATTCCGACCGCTGCCGCAGGACGATCCGACGCGGCGTCGTCCGGATATTACCAAGGCTCGGACGCTTCTGGGATGGGAGCCGAAGATCAAGCTGCGTGAGGGCCTCGAAAAGTCTCTCAGCTACTTTCAGGCTTGCATCGCCAAAGGGCTGTAGCTGAGAGGACGAACCGGGAAAGCGGTCGCCTTTGCTCCGTACCTTTAAGCATACTGAATTCAAGGGGTAACTACGCCACCTTTGCGCAGAGATTGAGCGGCTCTGGGTTCGACTGAGACTTCTTCGGGGGGGGGAACTCTGGATAGGAGCGGCATTCCGGTCTTTCTGGCCAGTTGTCAGTATTCGGTTCTCAGTTCAGACGACAGACCACCCTGCACGACGCTAATGTCGGAGAGGGTCTTTCTGACCAGTTGTCAGTGTTCGATTCTCAGTTCTGATGACCACCACCCTGCACGACGGTGATGCTGTCGCGGGGGATGGGACCCGGTCTGTCTGGCCAATCGTCAGTGTTCGGTTCTCAGTTCAGACCACCCTTCACGACGGTGAAGCTGCCGCGGGGGCACCCAACTGCGGGTCGCTTACGGTAGCTCGGGGGAGGTGTGGAGCTTTGGGTACCATGTCAGCTGCACGGCGCCGACGGTGTCGCTGTTGGAGCCGACTTTGTAGATGGGCGCTTTCCAACGTTCGTACTGCAGCCAGCCGTTGAACTCGACCTGTGGCCGGATGCGTTTGACGACACTGAGTTTGATCTGGTTCTGGGTGGTTCCGCCGACGAAGTCTTTCGCGTTCTTTTTGTTGAGGTACTCGAGCTGGACCCACTCGTTGCCGCTGAGGTGGTAGGTGAGCCAGGCCTGGCCCCCCTTGGCTTCGCGGCCGATCCAGTCGCCCATGATGTAGCCGCTGTTGGTATAGCCCTGCTTCTGGATGATTTCGTAGTAGTTGAACGATCCGTAGATGCTGCGGCGCACGCCGGGGTCGGTGGTGACGGCTTCGGCGCGGAGGTCCAGCCTGGGTGCTCCTGGGATGTGGGAGAGATAGAGTCCGGTGCGGTAGGCGGCACGGCGCGGCGCCGAGATCGGGGTGACGTCATCGTGGGTGATTGAGTCGGCGTAGAGGGTGGCATACCGGCGGAGAAACGGGAGGCGATAGGAGAAGTTGAAGGCGCTGAAGCGGGCTCCGGGGTCGCGGGCCGAACTTTTCTCGTCGGCTGTGGTGTCGTTGATGGAGAAGAAGCTGCGGAAAAAGGTGTGGAGGGTAACGGGTTCGTGGCCTTCACCGCCGAAGATGACGGTTCGCTGGAAGCCGAACTCGAAGTTGCCTGTGGGCCGGAAGGAGAACATTTCGGAGTGCACGTACGGGTTGCGCGGGAAGAGGTGGCCTTTCAGGTCGCCGTAGAAGAAGTCGTAGCGCAGGGTTCCGAGGACTTTGGAGACGTAAGGGATGGTCATCGGTTCGACGCGATTGATGCGAAAGGAGTAGATATTTTCGGCGTTGTTGGACCAGGGCATGGCTCCGCCCTGCGCCGGTCCGAGCCAGGCATCGGTTTTGCCGCCGGAGATTTCGTGTCCGAGCAGGTGGAAGGAGAGCGCGGCTTCGACGACGCGGAAGGGGTTTTGGGCGGGCGCGGTTCCGACAGGAAGGACGGAGGTCCGGCCGATGTAAGGGAGGGCGTCGAAGGCATTGACGGCTTGGCCGACGTAGTTGGTGTAGTCCGTGCGCGACGGGGCGTGCTGGTATTCGCCGCGGATGTGGAGTGAAAACCGGCCCACCTCGTTGACCGTTTCAAATCCGGTGATGTTGTTGAAACCGCTGGCGTATGGTCGCCCGTAATCGTTGGAGACGGTGGTTCCGAGGTGATAGCTGTCGCGGAGCGTGGGACCGCCGACACCCATCAGCCGGGTATAGGCGGAGTAGAGACCGAAGACGTTGGGGCGCGGCGTGGCTCCGCCGGGAACTTCGTCGCGCAGCTCGTGGCGGACGGTGGCGAGGATCTCTTCGGCCTCGGTTGAACGGTCGCGAAGGATGGCGTCCTCGGAGTCTTCGAGCATGTGGAGGACGCTTCGGCGTGTCCACGGGCGCATGCCGAGGAACATGGTGTCGGCATAGCCGAGGGAGTAGAGGCGCGTCATGGCGGGGTAGATCCAGCTGTCGACCGGGATGTAGGTGGAGCCGTAGGTGTCTTTCGGCATGTCCTCGTCGAGGGGGCCGTAGGGGGCGTAGGCGGCGTAGGGCTGTTGTGGCGTGGGGACGACGGGAGCGATGACGGGCGGAGGTGTTTGTTCGGGGGCGGGGGTGGAGGGGAGGGGAGTGTTCTGGGGGTTGGAGATTTTCGGGTCGTATGCGGGTCGGGAGGGGACGGTCTGGGTGGGATCGGGTATGGGCGGGGGTACGGCTCCCGGCGTGGGGGAGGTCTGGGTGGGGGAAAGAGGTGGGGTGCCGGGGTCCTGCGCGGCGAGAAATCGGGTTGCCAGCATTGCCAGACCCACAGCTAAACCAAGAGATTGCTTCCGCACCTGCACCTCAGAGCGGGAACGCCCGCCTCTTTATCAGTGTAAACCGGGGGCCGAGTGTGAACCGGCGACGGGAGCTGTGGTGGGGACCGGGTGGTGTGTTGGAGGGGGTTTGGCTTGGACTTACGCCGGAGCGTTGCCGGCTCCTGGCTGCTTTCGGGGCGGACTTGCGGCTGGGGCGGGATGTGCGAGGTGCTTCAGGAAGGTCGCTTCGGTGTCGCGCAGCCACGCTCCGGTGACGACTTTGCGTGCTAGCAGCGACTTTTCGAGGAGCGTGATGGGGTCTTTGGTGCGTTGGTGGGGGGCACCGGGGATGACCGTGAGCGCTTCGAGCAGGACCGGGCCGCCGCCGGTGCGGGCACGGAGGAGTGCCTCGCTGGCGACGCGGTAGATGGCGACGCAGTCGTAGGCGTCGACCGCGATGCCGGGGACGCCGAGCTTCTCCGAGGTGAGGCTGAGGCCGGAGGGCTTCGCGTCGGGGGTCTCTGGGAGGGCGACGAAGAGCATCGGCAGGGATGCGCGCGCGGCGAGTTGCAGAACGTCGCGCCAGGCGGCGGCACGGGCCTCGCCGGGGCGGAGATAGACCAGCAGAGCGCGGCCGTCGGCTTGCGCCTTGAGGGCCATCGCGGCGCCGGCAGCGAGGCGAAGGCGATCGGTGCCGACCTCGACGGGGAGCCAGTGTGGGGATGGGCGGGTGGTTGACGCGTCGGGTGTTCGTTTCTGTGGGTGGGCGACGATGGTGGCGGGATTCGGGATGGCGGCGGGAGCTGCGCCGAGCAGGATCTGCATGGTTGGAGTGGGTGCGGGCGCACAGATCAGGTCGCCCGGTTCGAGAGCGAGAAGTGTGCTGGCGCGGCAGGCGAGCTCGCTTTGCGCGGTTTGGGAGTGGCGCGGGAGGCGCTTTGCGCGGGCGAGCTCGCGTTCGAGCAGGCGACCGTCGCGCATGCCGAGGTAGATCGATCGCAGCGTGGCGTGGGGGACGAGGGGGTTCTCGCCCGGGTTTTCCGGAGCTGCAGCCGGTTCTTCTTCAACTTCAACCGCCAAAACGTGTCACCTCTTGCTGTGAAGTCTGGTGGGCTGTCCGGGGTGACAGGTCCACCGGGTGTGGGAGCCGGTTCCGATCAGGTGTGGGCCGGATCAGGCGCCTCGATGTCGAGGCCGAGATCGGCCAGGGCCTGTTGGGCTTCTGCGGGGTCCATGGCGCCGTCGCGGGCGAGCTTCGAGAGGGCAGCGCCGGCGATGGCCTCGGCGCTTACCTCGAAGTGGCGGCGGAGGTGCTCGCGGTTGTCGGATCGACCGAAGCCGTCGGTGCCGAGCGAAACCAGACGGGAGCCGAGCCAGGGCGCGAGCTGATCCGGGACGGATTTCATGTAGTCGGTGGCTGCGACGATGGGGCGGCTGCTGCCGGTTGTGCCCAGGGCCGAGAGCACGTACGGTGTGCGTGCGGGCTCGGCGGGATGGAGGCGGTTCCAGCGCTCGGCGGTGAGGGCATCGCGTCGCAGCTCGTTGTAGCTGGTGACGCTCCAGACGTTGGCGTGGACCTGATATCGGTCGGCGAGCAGGGTCTGGGCGCGCAGGACCTCGTTGAGGATGGGGCCGCTGCCGAAGAGATCGAGGGCGGGCTCGCCGTTCGGTGCCGGACGGAGCTGGTAGATGCCGCGCAGGATGCCTTCGGCGGCGCCCTCCGGCATGGGGGGCATGGGGTAGTCCTCGTTGTACATGGTGATGTAGTAGAAGACGTCTTCGGCGCGTTCGTACATGCGGCGGAGGCCGTCCTGGACGACGACGGCGAACTCGTAGACGTAGGCCGGGTCGTAGGTGAGGCAGGTGGGAACGGTGCTGGCGAGCACGATCGAGTGGCCGTCCTGGTGCTGCAGGCCCTCGCCAAGCATGGTGGTGCGGCCGGCGGTTCCGCCCATGAGGAAGCCCTTGCCGCGCGAGTCGGCGAAGGCCCAGACCATGTCGCCGACGCGCTGAAAGCCGAACATGGAGTAGTACATGTAGAAGGGGACGGTGGGTACGCGGAAGTTGGCGTAGGCGGTTCCGGCGGCGGTGAACGAGGCCATGGAGCCCGCTTCGGTGATCCCTTCTTCGAGGATTTGGCCGTCGCGATCTTCACGGTAGTAGAGCAGCATGTCGGCGTCGTGAGGGTTGTATTTCTGACCCTCGGGGGCGTAGATGCCGACCTGTCGGATCGCGGATTCGAGGCCGAAGGTGCGGCCTTCGTCGGGGACGATCGGGACGATGAGCTTGCCGATTTCGGCGTCTTTCATGAGGCTGCGGAGGAGGCTGACGAAGCCCATCGTGGTCGAGACGGCACGACCTTTGGAGCCGCCGGTCCATTCTGCCAACGTGCTGAGTTCGGGCGCCTTGAAGGCGATGGGCGGCACTTTGCGCTCGGGGATGTAGCCGCCCAGCTCCCGTCGGCGGGCCTGCAGGTACTCGATCTCGGGCGCGTCATCCGCGGGCCGGTAGAACGCTCCGTTTTTGGCGGCGCCTTCGGGTAGATCGATGTCGAAGCGCTCGACAAACGCGATGACTGCGTCGTCGGTCAACTTTTTTTCCTGGTGGCTGGCGTTGCGCGCCTCGGTCGATCCCAGGCCGTAGCCTTTGACGGTTTTTGCCAGGATGACGGTAGGTCCGCCCTTGTGGTCGAGCGCTCGCTGGTACGCGTTGAAGATCTTTTTAGGATCGTGGCCGCCGCGATGGAGTCGGCCGAGCTGCTCGTCGGTGTAGTCCTTGACCAGATCGAGGAGCTCCGGATATTTGCCGAAGAACTCGCGGCGGAGGTAGGCGCCGCCCTTGGCTTTGAAGGCCTGAAAGTCGCCGTCGACGCACTCTTCCATGCGCTTGAGGAGGAGGCCCTGGTGGTCGCGCGCGAAGAGTTCGTCCCAGTCCGATCCCCAGATGACCTTGAGGACGTTCCAACCCGCGCCGCGGAACATGCCTTCGAGCTCATCGATGATGCGCTTGTTGCCGCGGACGGGACCGTCCAGCCGCTGGAGGTTGCAGTTGACGACGAAGATGAGGTTGTCGAGTTTTTCGCGGCTGCCGAGCGAGATGGCGCCGAGCGTGTCGACTTCGTCGGTCTCGCCGTCGCCGACAAACGCCCATACTTTGCGGTCGGTGACCGGGATGAGGCCGCGATTTTCAAGGTACCGCATGAAGCGGGCCTGGTAGATGGCATTGAGGGGACCGATGCCCATCGAGACGGTGGGGAAGCGCCAGAAGTCCGGCATGAGCCAGGGGTGCGGGTAGCTGGAAAGCGCCGGTTGGCCGCGGAGTTCGTGCCGGAAGTTGCCGAGGCGCTGCTCATCGAAGCGACCTTCGAGGAAGGCGCGCGCGTAGACTCCCGGCGAGGCGTGGCCCTGGAAGTAGATGAAGTCTCCGGGCTGGTCCGGCTGGCCGTCGGTGCCTGGATACTTGGCGCGGAAGAAGTGGTTGAAGCCTACTTCGAGCAGGGTCGCGAGCGAGGAGTAGGTGGCGATGTGACCGCCGATGCCCGCGTCCTTTTTGTTTTGGCCGTGCACCATGGCCATGGCGTTCCAGCGGATGAGGGCTTCGACGCGTTGTTCGAGATCTCGATCGCCGGGGTATTCGACTTCGTCGTGCTTTGGGATCGTGTTGAGGTAGGGGGTGGTCACCTCGCCGCCGACGGGCACGCCGGCTTCGCGCGCGCGCTGCCGGAGAGCTTCGACGACGGCGGCGCCCTGTTCCCAGTCGGCGGCCACGACATCGTCAAAGGCTTCGATCCACTCCGCGACCTCGGCGGCGGAGTCCTGTTTCACGGCGTCATCCAGCTTTGTGGTCATAGCGTGTTGTCTACTCTCTTTATCGGCAGATCGTGTCGGAACGTGAGGGGTTGAGACGGATTTTTCTGGCAACGGTCGATATTCAGAATCGTCCGTTCGCGCCCGCTTATAACGATATAAGGCTTTGACCGAAATCGTCACGTCTTCCGGGAGGCACACCCCTGTACGCCTGATCGATCAACGCGTCGACGTGAGCGCTGTCGATACTGCCTCGGGCATGGTGACTGGAGACCGTCCGATCAAGGTGCGCAGGTCCGCCGAGGCGCTGTCCAGCTCACCTTTCGAGGCGCCTGCGTCCGCGTCGGCCAGGATTTCCGCGAAGGACGCGGGCAGGCCGAAGCTCGTCAAGGCGGCAGCGAACTCCGGCTGGGTGAGGTTTTGGTAGCGGACGGGCTTTTCCGCCTGGTGTGAGAGTGTTTAGTCCCAGCGTGTGGTGGAGTAGTCTATCGAGACTTACCTTCGCCGGAGG
>CAXSGC010000019.1:0-73015 GCA_964236945.1 uncultured Acidobacteriaceae bacterium
TGCCTCCAACGTAAAGCAAGAAGCCCGGGAAAAACAGGAATAAATCAGACCTTCCTTAGACGACTTTTCCTTTGTTGTCATTCCCGAAGGCAATCCGCGGTTGTTCCTGCTCCTGTCCCTTCTCGACACCCTCTGCCGGCTTTAGGAGCCTCTTGAGAGACTCCGTTTTGCGTTACGGGCACGGCTTCAGCCGTGCCCGTAACGCTTTGTTTGCCATGCCGGCTTGAGCCGCTGAGGTACGACTTCCGCCAAGGCAGTGCCCGCCCGCAACCTCGCCCCGCAAACCTACCCCATCCAAACCCGCCGCCGCACCATCCCAGCCATCCCCACCAAACCCGTCCCCAGCATCACCCAGGTCCCCGGCTCCGGAACCGCCGTCGGCGCCGGATCGTCGTACAACGTATCCGCAAACGCGTCGATCGTCACATCGAACGGCTGCCCCAGGCCCAACCGATTCAATCCCGTCGTCGTCACCAGCAGAACAAGGTCCGACCCCGTCGGCAGAACCACCTGAAAGGTGTTCGCGTTGTTGGCGATGTAGTTGCTCCCGATCCCCTCATCCCCCAGCCAGTTCGCTCCCCGGGCATTCGGCAGGTAGCTGCCCGCATACGCCACCGCAAACAGATTCCCGCCGTTGAACTCATCGAAGAATCCAATCTCCACAAACGGCGCTCCCGCAAACAACGACGCCGCAAACCGGTACGTCCGGTACGAGTAAAGATTCGCCAGCGTCGTCTGGTTCACGCCCCCATACGTCTCCGACCCGCTCCAGTCCTGCGGCACGCCGCCCCGAAACGGCCGCCCCAGCTCCACCGGATTGTTGGCCGTAATCACGCCCGTGAAATTCGAGATCGTCGTCGCCCCAGCCGTCGCCCCGGACACCGCCGACAAACCCCCAAACAGCCCCGCCGCCATCACCAAACCTAGCCCAAATTTCATCGCGTCATCTCCCCGCATCGATCGATAGTCCTTCATCCCATCAAAACGGGGCCGACCCGCTCCAACACTTTCGGCCCCGCACCCCAAAATCCGCCTCTATCTCATCGCTGCGCCGCCGCGACCGCAGGCACCGCCGCCAGGATCCCGTACCCGCTATCCCGATCCACCCCAGCCGCCATGTTGTCCAGCGCCGTCCCCGTCAACATCTGCCGGATCTGCACATTCGTCAGCGCCGGGTTCGCCGACTTCACCAGAGCCGCAATCCCCGCCGCATGCGGAGCCGCCGCCGACGTCCCATAAAATGGGCTAAAGCCCGGCGTCTTCGTCGTCACGCCGTCCGCCGCCGCCGCATCCGGCTTCACCAGAGTCACGCCTCCATTCGTCCTGAACAACACATTGCCCGGCGTAATCGCCGTCCCGTTCGGGTTGTAAAAGATCTTTCGCGGACCATCCGAACTGAACGTCTCCACCGGATTCGACGCTCCGCCCACAAACGGTTTCACTCCCGTCCGGGCGCTGTCCCAGAACACCGCCGCCATCGAAAACGTGCTCGCCGCCGCATTGTGCCCAAACGTCGCCCCCGACGTCGCAATCGAAAGCGTCGCCCGCTCCGTATCCAAATGCAAAGCACGCGTCGCCCCGCTGTACCGCGCAATCACCACCTGGTCGCCCACCGCCGGACAGTACCCCGTCGGCGTCGCCGTCCCGCAGGTCGAACTCGGATACACATACTCCAGCGGATCCACCGTCCCATCCTGAGCGTCAATGCTGAATCCCTTGATCCTCGTCCCCGTCGGGTCAAAGATAAATAGGTCATAATCGTTGCGCGACCCACCCAGCGGATCGGACCAGTGCAGCCACACCCCGCTGCTCGCCGGACTCGTCAACACGTCGTACAGCTGCGGCGAGCCCGCCGTCCCAAAGTTGTGCAACGGCACCGGCCCACCCTCAATCCCGTTCACCGGACCCGTCGTCAAACCTCCGTTCAGAAAGTCCCCCTCCCACGTCCCCGATGTCCCCGAACTCAAATTCCCCGAGTTCGCCGCCGCCGAAAAATACAACGCCCCATCCGCCGTCACATCGTTCACCGCCTGCGCGATCACACCGTCCTGAAACACCGGCTCATCGAAATAACTCACATCGTCCACAATAATGTCGCAGTGATACACCGACCGCAGCGTCCGGATGTTGGCCGCAAACTCCGACTCGCCGGAAAACGCCGTCGCAAAAAACAGCTTCGCCCCCGGCGCCATGTCGTGGATGATCTCCATCATCGCCGTGCCTTCGTCTTCGCCCGCCCCCGCCTGCCCTGGCAACACCACCACATCCGCCGGCAGGTCGCCCGTCCGAATCAACGCCGCCACCCGCGCCGGCGTCGCGCTGTCCGACAACACACCCACACGCACACCAGCGCCCGTCACACCGCTCGCCACCACACGGTTCGCCCCCTCCGACACATACCCCTGCGTCGTCAGCGATCCCACGTTGGTATGCGCCCCGGTCGCCTCCCGCACATAACTCACATCCGCCTGGCTCGCCAGATCCAGCAACTCCCCGGCACTCACCCGCGCCCGCACATGCCCCGTCCGAAACGCCTCCGCCGGCACCGTCCCATCCACCAGATCCACACCGCGCATCGACCGCGACGTCATCAAGGCCGGCGTCATCCGGCCCTGAACCTCCACCAGCAACTGACCCTTCGCATCCCGAATCCCAGGATCGGCAAACCGGCTCAAAGCTCCAAGCTTCTTCCCCCCAGCCGCCCGCGACAGCAACAACAAATTCGTCGACAACTTCCGCTCCGCCGGCGAAAGCGACTGCTTCAACGCATAAACCTCCGCCATCTCCCGCTGCGCCGAGGCCGACATCTGCGCCATCCCCGCACCGCACGTCGACAACAACAAAATCGCCCCGAAAACCCGACCGGAGCTCCCTCGCCCCGACACAACCGCCGCACACATCTCCCGCATCTTCATCTCGCGTCTCCCCTGGCCACAGCTTGATATCTCCACCCAAAACAACACGTCCGAGACACCGCCTGAACAGCGTCCCGTTACTCTTCGATAAATAAAGGCAGTTACCGTGCTGCGAGTCTAGCCGGACTCGGGACTTTGGCAAATAAGAAAATCAGGAAGAAACGTTCCCTCCGAGACTGCAGAAGATTGCACGTTAGTGCTGCGCCAACCCCGATCCTCGTGACCAAAGTGCACCCCACTGCCCTCGCCTCCCAACCGCGCCGCATCCCCCAGAGCCGAGAGACCCGCTGCTGCCCTCTCCCGTCCCCCCGCCCTCTCTGCTAAAAACAAAACCACATGCTCACCCGCCGAAACCTCCTCGCCGCCGCCACCCTCGCCGCCGCCGCCCGCGCCCTCCGCGCCGCCCCTCCAACCTCCGGCCGTCTCCACTCCCTCCCCTCCGCCTTCGCCCACCTCGAAGCCCAAAACCAGGCCCGCCTCGGCGTCGCCGTCCTCGACACCCAAACCGGCGAAACCGCCGGCCACCGCCCCGACGACCGCTTCCCCATGTGCTCCACCGTCAAACTCCTCCTCGCCGCCGCCATCCTCCAGCAGGCCGACCGAGACCCGAATCAAGACCCCGCCCACCCCCTCGACCGCACCCTCCCCATCCCCGCCAAACCCCTCGTCTCCCACTCCCCCCTCACCGAACCTCACGCCGGCGGCCAGATGTCCGTCCGCGACCTCCTCCACGCCATCCTCACCGAAAGCGACAACACCGCCACCAACGTCCTCCTCCTCGCGCTCGGCGGACCGTCCTCCATCACCCGCTTCGCCCGCTCCCTCCAAGACCCCGTCACCCGCCTCGACCGCACCGAAACCGCCCTCAACGAGTCCACCCCCGGCGACCCCCGCGACACCACCTCCCCCGCCGCCATGCTCGCTGACATGCAAAAAATCGTCCTCGGCCCAGGCCCAGTAATAGGTCCAGTTCCAGGCCCAGCTACAGGTCCAGTCCTTGCCCCCGCCTCCCAGGCCCAGCTCACCGCCTGGATGATCGAAAACAAATACGGCGAAACCCGCCTCCGCGCCAACCTCCCCCCCGGCTGGCGCGCCGCCGACAAAACCGGCAGCAACGGCGAAACCACCTCCAACGACATCGCCGTCCTCTGGCCCCCCAACCGCCCACCCATCCTCGTCACCGCCTACCTCACCCAATGCCCCGGCCCCGAAGGGAGACGCGGCGCCATCCTCGCCGAAGTCGGCCGCCTCATCACCTCCGCCCTCCAACCCGCCTAGCCTCCGCCGCCGAAAATACTTTGAGACAGATCCCGAAGCCCACGGCAATACCGGTAGAAGCCAGATAAACATCCGCACAAACTCTGGCCCACCCGCAGGCACCTGTGAGATTGGCTCTCGAAATCCCGAACTCGCTCCTCCTGGCAAAGCAATCCGGCCAGACCCCCGCAGATCAGGATCTGCTCGAGGACCAGAGCCTTCTCACCGACTTCCAGAACGGCGACCACGATGCCTTCGCTACCCTCTATCGACGTCACGCCCGCGCCGTCTTCCACTTCGCCTTCTACATGGCAGCGAACGCCGACACAGCCGACGAACTCACCCAGGACGTCTTCGTCTGGCTTATCCATCATCCCGAAGCCTTCGATCCAGCCCGAGGCACTCTCCCCGCCTTCCTCGGTGGCGTCGCCCGCAAATTCTTCCGGCGCCGGCAGCGCGCGCAAAGCAAGTGGGCTCCTCTGGAAGACGCCCTTCATCTCCTCCACAGCATCAGCCTCTCACGCCGATCACCTCTGCACCCCGAATCCGCCCTCGCTGCCGTCCGTCTCCGGGAAGCCATCGCCCGCTTACCCAATCCGCTATCGTGAGGTCCTCGTCCTGTGCGACCTCCAGGAGATCGACTACGCCCAGGCCGCGCGAGTTCTCGGCTGTTCCGTCGGCGCCATTCGCTCCCGCCTCCATCGTGGCCGCGCCCTGCTCGCCAAAAATCTGAACCCCCCTAGCAAACCCTTACACAAACCCTCACCGAAACCAGGAGATCGTCATGCACTGTAAGCATGCCCGCCGGCAGATCGAGTCCATCTCCCACCCCGCGAGATCAGCTCCGGAGTTAATGCAACACCTCTCACGGTGCGGTCCCTGCCGGAAGCTCTTCGCCCAAGCAACAGTGCTCCACGACGCCATCGCTCAGCTGCGCTCTGATAACTCCGACATCGGCCCCTCTCAGAGCGTGGAACAGCACGTCCTCGCGGCCCTCAACGCTCCCATCCCCACGCAGCATACCGCCGGGAACACGTGGCGTTGGTTCACCGCAAGCGCTTGCCTCGCTCTCACCGTCTTCCTCCTTGCCCTCTGGATCACGCCGCGCCAACCCCCCGCAGTCCAGCCCGCACAGTCCCCCCAGTCCGGCAGCGAAGCCTTCACCCCCATGCCCTACGTCATCCCACCCGCCCCGTACGAACGCACTGCAATCATTCGCACGGTCGTTCCCCTTCCAATCCTGCTCTCCGCCGGCTTCCAAATCCACGGCGAAGACCCAGCCTCAAGCACTCCGGCAGATGTTCTCCTCGGCGAGGATGGTCGCATCCTCGCCCTCCGCTTGGTCGCTCAACCCACCAGCTTCTCCAACACAAGAATGGACTGACATGCGCCTCTTCTTCTTTGCAACGCTAGCCGTAATCGCGTCCCCGCTGCTCGCTCAGGTATCCCTCACCTCCGTCGAGGTCCAGCAGCCCGCCTGGGTCGGTTCTCCCGATTGGAGCGCCATCACCGTGCACGTCAACACGCCCCCAGGCCAGGCCGGCCCCATCCTCCACAAACCCTTCTCCGCCACCGAACTCCGCCACTCCGAGCAGATCCTCTCCGATGGAACGCACGTCGATCACTCCGACACCAGCCATTTCTTCCGCGACGCTCAAGGCCGCATGCGCGTCGAGGGCTCCAGAGTCGTCGTCCTCTTCGACCCCACCGTCGACGCCACCTATACCCTTCACCTCAAAGAAAAAACCTACGACCAGTACTCCGCCGGCGTTGGCAAAAACTCCATCACCATCGCTGCCTACGGCAACAGCAATCATATCGACACGCCCGGTGTCACAGGTCCCGTCGAAACCGTCAAATGGGGCCAGATTCCCTACGGCTCCGAACCCGTAACCCACGTCGACACCGAGCAACTTGGCCTCCAGACCATCAACGGCCTCCCCTGCAAAGGCACCCGTGTCACCATGACGATTCCAGCCCATGCCGTCGGCAACGACCGCGATATCCACATCAGCAACGAGCGCTGGTACTCCGATGACTTGATGGTTCTGGTCAGGAGCACAAACGACGATCCACGCTTCGGCAAGAGCAGCTACGAGCTACAGGATGTACACCGAAAAGATCCCGATCCCAACCTGTTCAAACTCCCGGACGGCTTCACCAAAAGCTCCCGCCGCTGAAGCCCTCCGCGTCCGTCAAGCCCCACCCCATCCACGACCTCCTGCAACCACCGTGGAATGAACAACCTACATGGACCAGCAACATGGCGCAGCCACCCCTCCTCAAACCCTACAATCAAAGATGAGGAATGGAGAAAGCAGAACCGAACAACGCGAGCGCCAGGAGCGAACTGAGAACCGGCAGCTAACAGCTGACGGCCCAAACCCGAGGAAGCAAAAGCTGCAATCCAGAGTCCAAACAGACCAGGCCAACTCAAAAACGGCTGTAAGTTGTTGATTCTGGCTATTTTGGACGCAAAGGTCTTATTTTCAATAAGATACAGACACCTACCCATCGCAACCAGAACATAACAAACCACTTACGCCAAGGCAACCCCCCCATGGTGGGGGGGGTGGGGGTACAGGGCAGGGAGCAGACCTCAACCCGCCTCGCCCCAGCTTTGGTATCCTCACCCCCGGCGAGCCAGCCACCGCCTGAACCGAACCGCCCCAGGACATCTCCGAGGACATCTCCAAACACCGTGCCACTTCGCCCCAGCCTCCAAACCGCCCTCCAGACCACGGCCCAGACCACGGCCCAGACCGCGGCCCAGATCACGGCCCAGATCACGGCCCAGATCACATCCTGGATCGTCGCCGCCGCCTGGGCCTGGAAGGCCGTCTCCGCCGCGCGCGGCCTCCCCAAAGTCCCCAACCTCAACCTACCCGAGCACGACCGCTCGCCCACTGGCAATCCCTCGCTCACCGTCATCGTCCCCGCCTGCAACGAAGAGGCCGCGGTCGGCGCCTGCCTCACCTCGCTGCTCCGGCAGAACTACCCCAACCTCCACATCGTCGCCGTCGACGACCGCTCCACCGACCGCACCGGCGAGATCCTCGACACGCTCGCCGCCGCCAACCCGACCCAGCTCACCGCCCTCCACATCCATCACCTCCCCCCAGGCTGGCTCGGCAAGCCCCACGCCATGACGACCGCCGTCCGGCACGCCGGCAACCCTGACTGGCTCCTCTTCACCGACGCCGACGTCCTCTTCGCCCCCGACGCGATCCGCCGATCGCTCGCCCTCGCCGAGTCCGAGCGCGCCGACCACTTCGTCACCCTCCCCACACCCATCACCCGCACCCGCGGCGAAGGGATGCTCCTCAGCTTCCTCCCCCTTCTCGCCCTCTGGGCCACCCGTCCCTGGCGCGTCGCCGACCCCCGCACCCGCGACGCGGTCGGCGTCGGCGCCTTCAACCTCATCCGCTCCACGGCCTTCCACCGACTCGGCGGCTTCGACGCCATCCCCATGGAGATCCTCGAAGACCTCACCCTCGCTCGCCGCGTCAAGCTCTCCGGCCTCCGTCAGCGCGTCGCCTTCGCCCCCGACATGGTCCGCATCCATTGGGCGCCAGGAGCTCTCGGCGTCGTCAACGTCATGACCAAAAACCTCTTCGCCGTCTTCCGCTTCCGCATCGTCTTCCTCGTCTTCTCCTGCGCCTGGCTCCTGGTCGTCTGCGTCGGCCCAGCCCTCGCCCTCTTCCACCGCCCCACCCGCACGCCAGCCCTCGTCGCGGTCGGCAGCATCGCCACCCTCTACCGCCTCTTCGGCCGATCGAACGGCATCTCCGCCTGGAACGCCGCTCTCTTCCCCGTGAGCGCCACCCTCTTCGCCTACTCGCTCCTGCGCTCCCTCGTCATCACCCTCCGGCAGCGCGGAGTCCTCTGGCGCGGCACCTTCTACCCCCTCCGCGACCTCCGCCGGAACGCCGGCCCCATGTTCCCCCGAGCCCCCAAGCTCCTTCCCCTCAGCCCCGAAACCAGCCCCTAGAGCAAATTCCCTGTCGGTGTATAGGGAGCCACAGGGATCGACGCCGTTTCTCCCAAGGAAAACGGCTCTGCACGAACATTTCCGCTCCACAGCAACAGGTAACTTGCTCTAAACGCCCACCATCTGCCCGTATCGCCGCTCCACATACTCGTCCAAGATCACCTGGAACTCCTCCACAATGTGGTCGCCCTTCAAGGTCGTAAACAGCTTCCCATCCACATACACCGGAGCCTTCGGCTCCTCAAACGTCCCCGGCAGCGAGATCCCGATATTGGCATGCTTCGACTCGCCCGGACCATTCACAATGCATCCCATCACCGCCAGCTTCAGCTCCTCCACACCCGCATATTGCCGCTTCCACTCCGGCATCTGCTCCACCAGGTAGTTCTGAATCCGCTCCGCCAGCTCCTGAAAGTACGTCGAAGTCGTCCGACCGCACCCCGGACAACTCGTCACCTGCGGCATAAAGCTCCGGATCCCCAGCGACTGCAGGATCTGCTGCCCACACCGCACCTCCTCCGACCGGTCCCCTCCCGGCGTCGGCGTCAGGCTCACCCGAATCGTATCCCCAATCCCCCGCAGCAGCAGCGGACTCAACCCCGCCGTTGAAGCCACCACACCCTTCATCCCCATCCCAGCCTCGGTCAGCCCAAGATGCAGGGCATAGTCGCACCGCCGCGCCAGCTCGGCGTACACATCGATCAGATCGCGCACGCCCGACACCTTCGCGCTCAGCACAATCTGGTCCCGCCTGAGACCATACCGCTCCGCCGCCGCGGCGTTGTCGAGCGCCGACACCACCATCGCCTCCATCATCACGTCGCGAGCCTCCATTGGCTGAGCCGCCCGCGAGTTCTCATCCATCATCTTCGTCAACAGCGCCTGATCGAGCGACCCCCAGTTCACGCCGATCCGCACCGGCTTCCCATTGTCGACCGCACACTCCACCATCGTCCTGAAGTTGTCGTCGTCCTTACGCCCGATCGACACATTCCCCGGGTTGATCCGGTACTTCGCCAGCGCCCGCGCACACTCCGGATACTTCCGCAACAGCAGGTGCCCGTTGTAGTGGAAGTCCCCGATAATCGGCGTCGTCCAACCCTTCGCCGCAATCCCGTCCACGATGTACGGCACCGCCTTCGCCGCCGCATCGTTGTTCACCGTAATGCGCACCATCTCGGAACCCGCGCGCGCCAAAGCCGCCACCTGCTGCACCGTCGACTCCACATCCGCGGTGTCGGTGTTCGTCATCGACTGCACCACCACCGGTGCGTCCGAACCCACCCGAACCCCACCCACATCCACCGTCACCGCACGTCTGCGTTCAATCCAGGGCATATCGTTTCCTGCCCAAGTTTACCAGTACACTACCCAAGAGGCGGCCCGGTAGCTCAGTTGCATAGAGCAGCGCACTCCTAACGCGAAGGTCGCAGGTTGGACTCCTGCCCGGGCCACCACTAAATCTAGGTAAATACGAGACTTAGACAGATCAACCATTCGCGACATTTACTGCTCTCTTCAGGTGAGATACTTTTGGGATACTCTGCATACTCTATTTTCGTCACTTCGGACGTCAATAGAACATTCCCGTAAGTCCTGCTAGCGTCACAATCAATCCACGCTCCCCGCGCGGGGAGCGACTGTGCGCCCCGGCTGCTACGGGGATGGCCGTCAAGTTTCAATCCACGCTCCCCGCGCGGGGAGCGACCGCGCGGAACCGGGGAGTATTTTGGTGGCCGAAGCGTTTCAATCCACGCTCCCCGCGCGGGGAGCGACACAATAAGCAGATAGCCTCCGGCACACCGGCACCGTTTCAATCCACGCTCCCCGCGCGGGGAGCGACCCCGTGCCTCCGCTTGCGATCGCCTTCTACTCGTGGTTTCAATCCACGCTCCCCGCGCGGGGAGCGACAGCGGCCAGAAGAGCTTTTGATCGAGGCATACGGTTTCAATCCACGCTCCCCGCGCGGGGAGCGACCGTCTATGCGGCCAACGTTCGTTACGATCACCGCGTCGTTTCAATCCACGCTCCCCGCGCGGGGAGCGACCGCTGCCATGCAATCAGGTTCCAGTCTTGATCCATGTTTCAATCCACGCTCCCCGCGCGGGGAGCGACGTCGCGTCCGAAGCCCCCCCGCAGGGTATGAGGGGTTTCAATCCACGCTCCCCGCGCGGGGAGCGACTCGGTGAGCGAGTTCCAGTTTTGCTGACCGCCGTTGTTTCAATCCACGCTCCCCGCGCGGGGAGCGACGAAGATCACACGCACATGCTAACTGGCGAGAACCGTTTCAATCCACGCTCCCCGCGCGGGGAGCCAGCGCGGGCGGGGTCTCATGCGCCTCGTACAGCCGGTGCATGGTGGTGGCGAGTTCCTCGGTGCGGACACGAAGAGCGGGGGAGAACTCCACGTCGAGACGACGGCGTGGTTCGCCATAGAAGATTGCCCCGTGAGGGACGGTGACGGACAGCATCTCCTCCAGGCAGAGCGCCTGTGCACAGAGCTGCACCAGATCGCAGTCGGTGGGCTTGCGCTTGCCGCGCTTGTATTCAACCGGGTAAGGCTCCGGCCGGAACTCAACCACGTCTGCGCGACCTGTCAGGCGCAGGCGGCGGCTGAGGAGCGTTAGCCCGCGGACGGTGCGTACCTGGTGACGGCGCACATGCCCCGGCAGATCGGCGCGTTCGTGTAGAAGACGGCCCTCCGCCGTGAGCCGGTTTTCAGCCCACGCCTGCTCCAGATGGATCAGCGCCCACTGTCTCGGACAGAACGCCAGATGCTGTAGCCCACTGAGGGGCAGACCGTCTTCGTCGTCTTGGCCGGTTTGCAACACCACGGTCACCTCATGAAGATTGGCGTTTAGAAGCCGTCGATCTCCTCGGGGCTTAGACCATCAAGCGATTTCAGGGTGTAGCTTCCGTCCGCGTTGACGGCCACGGTGCCGTGGACGCGCGCAGAGGAATACTGGCCGGCCTTACTGCTGTGCTTCCACCACAGCACCTTGAGCACCGCCATGCTTCCCTCGGGGCGGGCGGAAGAGGCGTCGTTTTCAAACAGGCGCGGCAGCACCGACTTGATCGCCTCGGCGTCGTTGTCGCTGAAGCCGGTGCGCTCGGCCAGCTGCGGGTTCATGCTGCCGAAGAAGACGTAGACGGCTTTGTCGACGCGATGCTTCATGCCCATGGTGTCCGCGCCCCGTTTGGTGCCGTCGCCCTCGCCGGAGACACTCTTGGTGATCTGCGTACTGGTGACGTCGACCGGCTCAACGCTGAAGGCGGACTGGACGGTGACCGGGCCGCGGATAGGAATGGAGACGCCAGCGTCTCCGCTTGCGACATCTTCGCCGCCTTTGCCCTTCGTCTTTTTGGCTTTCATGGCGAAGAGCTGCCCGAAGGTCCGGACGTCAAGCCAGATTTCGCAAGCCCTCCGCGCCATGGTTGAGCCGCCGAAAGCATCTTTCAAAGCTTTATTGGCACGGTCGCTCAGACTGGTGGCGTCATCCGTCTTGCGGTCGTCGGACTGAACGAAGATGGTGTACTTCGGCGCGCCGTCCTGCTGGATTTCGGCAAGCCGGTCGCGCATCTTGCGCTTCAGGCAGACGTCGGTGATCTCTCCGTATCCGTTGTAGTCGGTGCGTGGACGGTTGCCGTTGAGCGGATCGCCGTTCGGGTTGGCGTGGTGCACGCGAAGGATCACGGCAAAGTCGATCTTGCTGGAAAAGCTGCTCACTGGTCTTCTCCTTCGGATGGCTCAGACGATACTTCAGCCGATGCCGGCTCGTTTTTCTTTGGGCGCAGAGCTTGCCGTTGGCTGTGGAAGCCGAGCAGGAACTCTCCGCTGAGGCGGCGATTGTCGGTAAAGCTGCTTGCTTCGCCGGGTGGCGACGGGAAGGAATCCACAATGGTATCCAGCAGCTTCTGGCGGATCGCCAGCGCACCGGCCCGCGAACCGCGCAGCCTTGCAATGTAGGGTAGCAACTGGACTTCCAGTGTGCGCCAAGTAGCGTAGGGATGATCGGCGAACCGCTGCATGAGTCGGGCGGCATTGGTGTCTCTCTCTCTTCGTGAGCGACGCGGAGCGCAAGCTCCTCGATGTTATCCGCCACGGCGAGCAACCGACCGTAGAGATAATCGCGGGAGGTACGTTTTTCATCCAGACTCATGGTGGGATACTCCTGAAAGTGTGTCGCGCGGACGAGCGAACAAGCGATGCCCAAGACGCGCTCGAACTCCCACCGCTCCATCGCAACGCGGTTTACCGCCCTTGCCACCGTAGCGCGTTCCAGGTCGCGGGGCAAGGGACGCCCATCGACGATGCAAGGCAAAAGGCGCTCGACTGTGGCTTTGCGCAGCTTGTCGTCCACGCGTCGTCCGTAAGCGGCTTCCGCAATGTCCCTAGGAGCAGGTGCGCCGATGAAGCGGTTGTCCTTTCCGAAGTTTTGACGCCATGCGAGCAGGGTGTGCCACCGCTCGATGCGGTCGAGAAACTCGGAACCCTTCAGTTCGCGGTAGTACAGAATGGCCATCCGGCCCGGCGTCGCGGAATCGAGCGCCATCACGACGACATCCGCGCGGTCGTCCAGATACGCGCGGTAGCCACCAACTTTGGCCCTCAGCCGGAGAGCGAACGCTTGTCCGGCGTCGCCTTCGTAGGTCTCATCCGGCGCTGACTCTTCCACGTCTGCGTAGCCGAAGAGCTGGGCCGTGGTGGCGAACATCGACGGAGTGGGACGCAAATCGGTCGACCAGCAAACGACCACCTGGTCACCATGCTTGGCACCTTGCCTCGCGATTAACCACCGCAGTGCGTTGTGGGCCTTCTGGGTGGCGGCGGTACCCAGGCCGTATGCTTCCCCGGCTTCGGCAAAGCGCCCACGAAAGGTATAGCCCGCGATGTCGTTCGCGGAGATCAGCTTGGCTCCATCTCCGCCGTGCCGCAACCGCTTCGGATGGCTTGCGGCGAGAGATACAACTGTCCCCGTTGCAAGGCACAAGCCCTTTGCGGCGGGCCATGGTTGCATTGAACTCAGCCCATTGCTTCTGTAGGCGGGCATTTTTCCAGACCGCGCTTTCAAGGTCGCCGTCGATCTCGATCCGCCACCGAATCAAAGCGTTACCTTGGTCCCGCCGCTTTGTCTTGGGATCTGCGGTTAAGCAACTTCGCCAGTGGCGAAAGGCCTCCCGTCCATCTGCTTTCAAGCTCGCCATCACTGCCCCGGACGAGGACTCCCGCTTGCACGAGATCGGCGACTATGTTTGCCCGCTCAACATACCGCAGCAACGCCTCGAGGTAGGGATTGCTTGCGTGGTCAGTCCATAGCCTTAACTGGTCGACGTACTGCGCGTGGTTGGGTGATCCAAAGTCAGCGGCTACATAGCGCAGTTTGTCGCAAAGCGGATGGGCCACCGCCCCGGAGGTGCGGCCAGCCGAGCGCTCCGTGGCAGGAATGAGCGTGCTCTCCTTCGGCACTACCGCTGCTCTCAGAAACTGACCATTTGCGTCAAGAACCATCTCGATGTGGGCCTGCTGTTCGACGTGATCGATTGGGGTAAGTGCAAGCGATTCCGCCGAAAATTGTTCCATTCCGAAGCAAGCGTCGTAGGTCTCGGTCAACCGCTGTAGCCAGCTCATGCCTGGGCCTCGCTGGACAAGGGGCCGCTTGCCTGCTCCAGCGTCTCATGCTCCACGATGACCGGCTGGACTGTGCTGCCAACGCCGAATGGTTTGACGGTCATGGGGCGGATGTCCTTTCGAACGATCGCGCCCGAGTGGTCGTCGGGCCTGGGAAACGTTAGGACCCCATTGACCAGTTTAGGCCGCCAGAAGTTGGTGGCCAGACGCCCCGCGCCCGTCTCGTCCGGGTAGTCGAAGCTGTGGAACATCAGAGCGTAGTCCACGCTGCCGTCGTGATCGTAGTCGCCCGCGCCCGAGCCGCACGCGCAAGACGCCACGTACCCTTGGCAGTCGCGTGTTCCCAGCCAGATGTCCTGGCGGCCGCCGAGTTCGAGGCTGCGCCGGGCTATGCTGAAGTGCTTTCCTTCGTTCCGGTCGCCTTCGAGTTCAGGCCGATGGTAGTTCCATTCGAAATGCGCGCGCACCTGATATTCCACGCCGGGGCCATCGGTCACGTCCATCGAAACTGCCGAACGCGCATCCCCGGTCAGGTAGGTGTAGATGGCAAGCGTGTTGCCGCCGGAAACATAGTTCAGCGGCTTCATGCCGCGCGTTTGCGTGCGGATGCGACGCATCAGACTAACCTGGTCCACATACCAGATCAAGGTGGGCTTCCAGTAGATGGACTTACAGACGCCTTTGAGGGCTTCATAGGTCGGCAGGTGGTAGGAGCACTTCTCGCCGCCTACCCGGGTCAGCAGCTCGGTAAAGAGGGCGTACCGTCCCCAGACACGAAACTCAATCTGATTTCTCGGCGCTTTCCAACGATCCGGCAACACAACTCTCCAAGATTTGCCAGTTCTGCTGTTTGGATGAAATGTACTACAAGTACAAACCGCCTTGCTCAGGAAATCAGCTCATCCATAAAACCGGCCTGCATCCGCAACCCGGCAACCTCGTCGTAGAACTCCGGCCGCAGGCAGAACACGCCGGAAGCCCGGCCCTGCGATTCCAGCTCATAGATCGCCTCCAGACTCGCCAACTTGACGAAAAGTTGAGGGTAAACCGAGATGGTGTAGCGCTGCGCCTTGCGCAGCAGTCGCCACTCCAACGCAAGATCGTACGTCGAGGCGAGCTCCGCGATCATCCCGGTGCCCTCGTTGCCGTAGGGAACCACGATGCCTCTCGTCTCGTCCATCAGCGCAAAGGCCTCGTTCGCCGTCTTGAAGCTTTGGTTCAGCACAGGCCGCGTGATCGGTTTTCCCGTCACACCGCTTTCATGCACGCTCCCCTTGTTACCACCCAGCAGATCGAGCATAGTGCTTTCGCGCGTAATTATTTTACCCGGCCTCAAGGGATACACCATCTCCTTCTCCTGCTGAAAGAAAGAATGCCTGAAGTACTCCGTCATGGACGCCGGATCGTCGAGCGGAAAGGGTTCCGACGGATGATCTCGCCGCCAATTTCCCAGGATGCGCTCCGCAACGAGACGGCCTTTCAGAATCTGCTCCAATGCGCTGGGCGGATCGGGCAGCTTGACGATGTACACCTGGCCGGGCTGCTCCCGCAAGCCGTTGCGGTTGCATCGGCCCGCCGCCTGCGCAATCGAATCCAGGCCTGCAAGGTCACGAACGACGGCCGCAAAGTCGATGTCCACCCCAGCCTCGATCAATTGGGTACTCACGCAGATCGTGGGGTGGTCTATTCGCGACGAATCGAGAAGCTGACGTTTGACTTCGTTTAGGACTAAGACGCGATGCGCGGGGCACATATTAGTGCTTAGGTGCGCGACGTCCGCCTCACTGCCCAGCAACGCCTTGCACTCTTTAAAGATCTCAACGGCATCCGCCTTGGTGTTCATCACTACAAGGCAACTTCCAAGACGCCGTGCCTCCTTACTGGCGAGTTCCGCAACCTGCTCGCGAGTCCAGCCGCCAGGCTGCTGACTCCAATCGCTTACGGTGTAGCGCCGCAGGCTGCGGAAGGTGGCGTTCACATCGGCGATCAATTCGTGCGGCATGGCAAGCAGCGCCGCACCCCGCTTTTCGGAAACCTTGTCGAGCAGCGGTTGCGTTGCCGTGCACAGCAGGATCGTGCTGCCGCAATGACCTGTGAGCAGGTTGATGGCGTTGTTGAATAGGTGTACCAGCTTCACTGGAAGCGTCTGGACCTCGTCGAATACCAGGACTGCGTTCGCCAGGGTATGCAGCCGGCGTACTGAACGGGTTCCGGCTCCGAAGAGCGCCTCCAGCACCTGGACCATCGTGGTGAAGACGACGGGAGCGTCCCAGTTTTCCGCCAACACCTTACGGCGCCAGCTCTCGCCTTTGCTGTTCTGCTCCTCCGCTAGATTCGAGTGGTGTTCCAGCACAACGCTAGCAAACTCCGCCTCGGCGGGTTCCAACGCTTTGCGTACCACGGCGGCGTTCTGATCGACGATGGATATATAGGGACTTACAAAGATCACGCGGTCCTGTCCATGCCTACGCGCGTGTTCCATGGCAAAGCGCAGGGCCGACAGCGTCTTTCCTCCCCCGGTAGGTACGGTCAGGGTATAGACTCCGGGCGGACGCGACGCTGCCGCGAAGCACTGCTCAGAGATCTGCTGGCGTATCCGGTTCACCTCGCCCTCTTGCTGAAAGCTGGGCGGTGGCGGTGTGCAGCCTTTCGATCAGAACGGGCCAGCTCTCGTATAAACCGTCTTGCCGAAAGCTCGCGGCGCGTTGATTTTCAAAGTCGGCGGTATCGGTGCGGTCCGCGTCGATCAGGCAGCTAAAAAGCAAACGCACCAAGATGCCCACTTGTACATTGCCGTCGCCACAAGCACGTCCATCGGCAGCCTTGCCTTTGAGGATCGAACGAAGTTTGCCGAGTAGCTCGGTGACCAACTCGGCACTGTTTAACAGCCGTGTTGCTTCGGCAAGAACGTCGTCATCGACTGTAGCGACCGCCTCGTTCAGGTAGGTCTTCTCAAGTGGCTTGCCAAGTCTTCTGGCGAGACCATCGCCACCTTCCTGCAACACACAGTCGATTAGCCCCGAGTGGTGCGAGACGATGCACAAGGCAAGCAGCGAGGCTACGATTTCGGCTGGACAGTCCAGGCGGCTGCCATCCTGCATATGCTGCACGAGCCACTGTGCTCCGGCGGTCGAATGGTCGATTTTGCCACGCAATTCGTCCTGCGGCTCTATCCTGGAACCTTTCGTAAAGCTCCGAAGATACTCTTGAAACACAGCGCTACCCTTGCCAAGATCATGCAATAAGCCGATCAACGCTCCGGCAGCCGTCAGTCCCAATTTGGTAGCGAGCTTACCCGACCGGCGAGAGACTTGGAACAAATGTTCGCGGAGGTTTTGGTCCCCATGAGCACTTGTGTGGGCTAACACTTCCATCTTAACTAGAGACATATCTACGTTCCTTGATGGGTGCTGCCATCCTACCGATTTTGGCAACGGTGCGCTACACGATGACCGACCTCATCGAGCGCGGCGCGTTGACGGGCGAGCTCGCGGCGTACCTCCGCTTGCAGATCGAAGCCGGTCGCACGATGCTTATCAGCGGCGGCACGGGCAGCGGCAAGACAACGCTGCTCAACGCGCTTGCCCACTTCATCCCGGAGCACGAACGTCTTGTCATCATCGAAGACACCTCCGAGCTGCGGATAGCGAAGCCGAACATTCTCGTCACCGAATGCCAGACCGATACCTACGCGAGTCCCGTGAGCTTCGATACGTTGCTGCGTTCCGCGTTGCGGTGGAGACCCGACCGCATCATCCTTGGCGAAGTGCGCGGCGAGGAAGCGCGCACGCTGCTCGATTCGTTCAACACGGGCCACGCGGGTTCCATGGCCACGATCCACGCCAGCACGGCGGTCAAGGCACTGCGCCGTTTCGGGGAGCTTGCCATGCGTGCCCACCAACAGGCGACGCGCGATGACATCGCGGCTGAGATTGCCGAATCAGTGCAGATCGTGATCCAGGTGCAACGCTTTGTCGAAGGCAGGCGCGTAAGCGCGGTGATTGCCGTTCGCGGCTACGACCGCGCGCAAAAGATATTCCTCTATCAACCCGTTTACGACCTCCATCATGCTCTATCACCGGAGATCATTTCTCTTCTGCCACACTACACCGACTACACGGAGCCACGACACCATGCCTTTGCTTGAGATCACCGCCAGCAAGAAAGCCACCTCTATCGTCACGCTTGAAGACGCCACCGCCAAACAGATCGACCAGTACGCCGCCTTCACCAAGGGAAGCGGGGACGATGTGGTCGAAGCCGCACTCAGCTATGTGTTCGACAAGGACAAAGCGTTTCAGAAGTTCGGCGATGAAAGCACCGGCGCGAAGCCGACTATTGCGCTGCGAATGAAGCGGCCAGTAGTCACCGCGACGAAGGCTGCAAAGCATCCTGTCGAAGCGAAGCCGAGCACAGCGGCGGTCAAGTAAAGACATTTGCCCGCGTTGAGATCGGTGCTGATTTGGAGACGGCGCTACGCACCGGATAGATATTGACACTCCACCCTCTTAGGGTCGTGCGAGAGGCGATTCGGTCTACCGTTGTCAACCCGCTGTAAACAAGCAAGTTGATGTGCGATCGCCGATCCGGCGAGTTATGCCGGTCTACCATTGTCAACCGTCATTGAGGAGAGGAAATGGAAACCTTACAGGTTCCGGCAAACTTTGGAATTGCTCACCGCCTACGCCGCTCCAAAGGCCGGGCGGGGCGGAGCGTCGTCGCCAGTACGAAGCTCACGCCGGACGAGCAAGACGAACTGGACCGGGCCACGAAGTCCGCTGGAAAGGCTTTCAGCGAGTGGGCGAGAGAAGTCCTCATGTCGGCAGCACGGCCGAACGGAGAGCAGCTTGCCGTCATCACCGAGTTGGCCGCGATGCGGATGCTTCTCAGCACCGTTTTACGACCCGTCGCCCTAGGATTGGGCCATCGTGAAGCAAGAAGACGACATGATCTATCTCATCTGAGAAACCAAATGGAAGTCGAAACTATCAGAAGCTCCGTACATCGGAGGCGTACAAAGTGCGTTGTGGGCAAGAGCACTCTGAGGCGTTGGGTGGGTCTTTTCGTGTAGTCGAAAACGGCAAACAAGTCTGCTAACCACCAATCCGAACAAGTGTTGGGGAAGAAGTATCTTCCCTGTCTGCGGACGCAGGTACGCGTCCTCCGCCACCCATCTCTGCGGGCCTGTTCCTGCCCGCAACGCCGGCCCTGAAACAAGCAACCGCAAGAACAACCGCAACGGCAGAAGCATCTTCATGCGCTCCGCGCCAGGCAAGGGAACCAGGCTTGCTGAGAGGCTCCTGCCTCTGGCGCGCGCAAGGTGATGGAAAACGCTCCGTGCAGCTCCAGGTATTCGCTTCCTCCGGCCTTCGGCTTGCCGCAAGCGGCCACGTTTCCCACACCTTGCACTTGCCGCCTCCGCTGGCGTGGGCCAGGGCCAAGGCGTGTCTGTGAGAACAGCCACTGCCAAAGCGATTACAAACGGAGGAAACACCCCATGCCGAAGTCCACCAGCACCAACGCCACCGCGAACAGCACCGACCTCGCCACTCTCCCCACCCCTTCCCAGAAGCCGCAGACCAGCAAGGAAGTCATTGCGGCCAACGTCAAGATGCTTATCGAGCAACTGGAGGCCGGACACTCCGAAGGCCTCAGCGCCTACCTCACCGCGATGGGACGTTTCCACAACTACAGCTTCGGCAACATCCTTGAAATCGCCAGACAATGCCCCACCGCAACCCGCGTAGCCGGGATGTACGCATGGAACCAGCTCAATCGGCGAGTGAAGAAGGGATCGAAAGGCATCCGCATCCTTGCCCCATTGTTCGACATCCGCAGGAAGAAAGACACCGAGGTGGAGAAGGACATCACCAAGCAGAACCGCCCCACCCTTGTAGGCTTTCGTTCCGTCTACGTTTTTGATGCCGCCATGACCGAGGGCGCACCTCTCCCCGAACTCTCTTCCGAAGTGGCAGGCGAAGTAGGCGAATACCACGAGCGTCTGCTCGACTTCATCTTTGCCCAGGAGATTGCCCTTGAGTTCAAGGAGAGCATCGCGCCCGCATTGGGAGTGAGCTACGGAGGCAAGATCGTCCTGCTTCCCGGCCAGACCCGCGCCGAGGAGTTCAGCACCCTTATCCACGAACTCGCACACGAAATGCTGCACAAGGCCGAACGGCGCACCGCCACCACGCGAGACCGAGGCCGAAGCCATCGCCTTTGTTGTATCCCAAACCATCGGCCTTAACGCCGGTCACGCGTCAGCCGACTACATCCATCTCTACCACGGCAACGCGGCTCTACTCGCGGAGAGCCTTGAGGTGATCCAGAAGACCTCAGCCGTCATCCTCTCCGCACTGGAAGCACCAGCTCAAACCATCGCCGAACCAGCGGAACTAGCGCAAGCCAGCTAACTCCACCACACACGAGCGGGCGGCCTCACGCCGTCCGCTCCTACGCCATTGCCACGCCTAAACCGCTCAAGGAGAGCCATCATGAACACGCAGACCGCCACCGAATATCGCAACCTCCCGCTGAACGTCCTTACCGAATCCAGAACTAACCCCCGCCGGCTCTTCGAGGATGCTGCCCTCAAGGAACTTGCCGAAAGCATCCGCACACGGGGGTGCTCTCTCCCTTGCTGGTTCGCCCGCTTACCTTGCAGAGCTTCGAGATCGTTTTCGGAGCTAGACGCTACCGGGCCGCTCAGCTTGCCGAGGCCGAAACCGTTCCCGTCCGTATCGTCAACCTCACGGATGCCCTTGCCACGCCCATCAGCCCGCCTTCCGCTACAACTCCTCTCCTAGGGCCAGCAGTTTCACTTCGCCAAGTCCCTCTTGAAGGGCACTCGCACCAAGCTCGTCGCACAGGCACAATCCCAGCCAGACAACATCGCCAGCACCCCACTCCTTACCGCAACCTTCGTGCGACCGGTCCGTCCGGTCGCACGGGTGTGAACTCCAGCAAAGCTCGGTTCGGACGTTGTTCGTTCGAGCTTTATCATCCGTTTATAGGTACAATAAAGACAGCATAAAGACGAATTATCCGCACTTAGGTGAGCATGGCAGCAAGAGACCAGGTGTTTCAGCCCGTCTTCACCATCACGGCGGCCATCGCTCGCGGGTTGATGCGGATCAAGGCGGTGAAGCACGCGATCGAGGCGTTGCCGATTACACCCCGCGTACTGGCGAACCTTCGGGAAACAGCTAGGCTGTACTCGACACACTACTCGACGATGATCGAGGGCAATCTCCTTACTCAAGAGCAAGTTGCCCAGGTCATCGCCGAAGATCAACACTTCCCCGGACGTGAGCGCGATCAGCAAGAAGTCCGGGGATACTACGCGGCCCTTGACGAAGTGGAGCGTCTCGCCGGGGACAAGTCCGGCCTCACGGAGAAGAGCATCCAGAGCTTGCACGCCCTCGTCATGGCTGGAGGCAAGACTCGCGCCAAGCCAACGCCATACCGCGCCGAACAAAACGTCATCCGAGACAGCCGGACCGGCGGCATCGTCTATATGCCGCCGGATGCCAAGTTCGTTCCTGAGCTGATGACCCAGATGGTGCGATGGATCAACAGAAAAGATGGAGCAACGGACGATCTGCCGGTTCCATTGAAAGCAGCGGTCGCGCATTATCAATACGCCACCATCCACCCTTACTACGACGGTAACGGGCGCACGGCACGGTTGCTGACCACCCTTATCCTGCATCTCGGGGGCTATGGCCTCAAGGGTCTGTATGCGCTGGAGGAGTATTACGCGCGAGACCTCAAAGCCTACTACGAAGCCCTGACCGTGGGACCGTCCCACAACTATCACCTGGGTCGAGCCGAGGCCGACATCACGGGTTGGATCGCATACTTCATTGAGGGCATGGCCACCTCGTTTGAGAAGGTTCACTCACAAGCGAAGAGGGAATCACAGACGGGCGCGGCGGACCGGTCTCAACTTCTCAGGACGCTGGACGCCAAGCAGAGAAAGGCGCTCACGCTCTTCGAGCAGTCACGTGAAGTCACAGCCAAAGACATTGCCGAACTCTTCGGCTTTCAGCAACGACAGGCAGCCGCCCTGTGCCAGCGTTGGGTCACGGACGGTTTCCTTATAGTGGCCGACCCGTCGAGGAAGGCGCGCCGCTATCGCTTGAACGATGAGTTGGAGGAGCGCTTGGCCGGGCGGTCATAACGACCTTCGGACGAGCGCGCCGGTAGCACCGGGTCCTATTCCCCCAACCCAAACCGATAAACTAATCGGCTGTCGGCCTGTTCAGCACCGCCAGCGCGGACCGTAGACTCGTCTGATCCATGTGGGCGTATCTGGCCGCCATCGCAATCGTCTGGTGTCCGGCGGCTTCTTGAATCACTTTCAGACCCACGCCCCGGTGGGCCAGCCGTGAGCAGAACGTATGCCGAAGATCATGCCACCTGAAGTTCTCGATCTTGGCATCCTTCAGCGCTTGTGCCCACCACTTCTTGTTATCGCCGATGGCGAACACAGCGTGGGTCGGAGCGGGGTCGTTCCGCCCCGCCCTCCGAATAAAGCCGAATTGCCGCAACAGCCGGAGGGCGGCCGTCACATCGTCGATCATGTAAATGAGGCGGCTCTCGCCGTTCTTGGTGTCACGCAGAGTGATGGTTCGCTGGTCGAAATCGATGTCGCTCCACTTGAGTCCGTACTGTTCCCCCTTCCGCATCCCCGTTCCCAGAGCTACGTCCAGTTCGCAGAGACGATGCCGTACAAGCGGCTCTTGATACTGGGCAAGGTGAGCCTTCGTCTCGATATGGCTCAGGAGCGCGGCGCGGAGCCGCTCCTCCTCTTCCGGCTTCAGCCAACGAATGACGCCGTTTTTCATCCGCCACTGCTTGACATCCCGCGCCGGGTTGACCTGTACCTTGTCACGAAGTTTGCCGTGCTGATAGATGGCCGAAAGATGCGCCTTGAGCCGGTTCAGAGTACCGGGCTTCAAAGGGGCAAGCGTAAACCGCCCGTCACCGCGCGTGCTCCGCCGCTTGACGCTGCTCAACCAGTCTTCAATCTCCCAAGGGCGCACACTCGCCGCGGGCCGGCTGCCGAAGGCTCCGCGAATGAGGTCGAGCCGCTGCGGAGGATTGCGCTGGTCCTTGAACAGATCGGGCCGGCCTTGAACGTGCCTGAGATAGTCGTCGCACAAGTCGTTGACGGTCACGCTGCCGCCAAGCGTTTCAAGTTCGGGAATCGTCAGGACGGCACGCTTTGGGGTGTCGGTAACGATGCCCTCGCCGGACCGCCGGAGCGTCCTCGCTTTCTCGACGTGATTGATAGCCGCAGCCCGGTTACGCCCGAAGGACTTCCGGACCAGCTTGCCGTTGATCTTGAATCTGGCGTACCAGATCCCGGAACCCTCTTCACGCTCGAAAACGCCTTCGACGGGTGTGGCTTTTCTTGGCATCCGTCTGCTCCTTCTTGACCTGCGACCCTCGAACAGAATGTGCGAAGTGTGGCCGGTAAACGGACAGTGAGATACTTGTGAGATACCAGCCCAGGAAACGTGTGCGAGCCTGTGCGTCTCACAGCCAAGTCCAGTATACCTAAACCACTGTAAACATTTGGGATTGATCGCGCTGTGCAAAGTTGTGCTACGCTGTGCATGGCTCGGAGTTTCTACTCCTAACGCGAAGGTCGCAGGTTGGACTCCTGCCCGGGCAGCCACAACCTCAGACCAGAGCTCCGCAAACCAAATCATGACGCCACCAACCCGGGTGCCCCATCCTCCGCGACGGCCTCACGGTAGTGAAGGGTGGTGTATTCGCGCGACCTACGCGCGAACCGCTCTTGCCCAAGCACCACCTGTCATCCCAACCAGAGCGCAGAGACCCACACCACCAACATCACACCGCAGCTCCTGGCCGGCCACTACACTACCAGCAACAGCACCGGGATCACCACGCCGGCAAAGAAAACTGCCGCAACCTTGGCTCTGCTCCGCGTGTACTTCCACGCCATCCACAGACCCGTACACGTCGAAACCACCAAACCCAGTGCAGTCAACCCGAAGAACACCTTCATCGGCAAAGAATTGTGTACGGCTCCCGACGGCCCCTCGACTGGAACCTTCGGCGCCTCCCTCTGAACGGAGTCCTTCGCTTTCGCAACAGCAGGAGGCTCCGGCCGGCGCTGCGGAAGAAAAATCGTGCCCTTCTTGTGCAGCTGAGCCAGATGCACGAGCAGGACCGGCGGTACATAGGTGCTGCCCCGGCTGCTCTCATGCAGGCCAAACATCTGCAAACCCCCGGTGATCGCGAAAAACAGGATCGCCGGCGCAAAAAACACGCCCGAGTAGTGATGAAGGAGGCGAATCGCCCTAAGTGTGCCCACAGACGCCATACACCCGTATCTTAGCGTCCCCAATGGAAGCCGCTGCGACCCGGCGCCCCCGGCAAAGTGCTAGCCTGATCTCGTGAAAAAAGCCGAAGACGTCGACGTGCTCGAGATCGACGGCCGCGAAGTCCGCGTCACGCACCCCGGCAAACTCTACTTCTCGCGCGAAGTCCAACTCACCAAGCTCGACCTCGTCCGCTACTACCTCTCCGTCGCTCCCGGAGCCGTCGCCGGAATCCGAGACCGTCCCTTCGTCCTCAAGCGCTTCGTCGACGGCGCCCACGGCGAACCCTTCTACCAGAAACGCGCGCCGGACCCGAAATCCCGCCCGCCCTGGCTCCAGACCGTCACCCTCTCCTTTCCCTCCGGCCGCACCGCCGAAGAGGTCGTCCTCGACGACGCCGCCGGTCTCGCTTGGGTCGTCAACCTCGGCTGCATCGAGCTCCACCCGCACCCCGTCCGCTCCGCCGACCTCGACCACCCCGACGAACTCCGCGTCGATCTCGACCCCGGCCCCGGCATCCAGTGGGACGACGTCCGCCGCGTCGCCCTCGAAGTCCAGACCCTTCTCGCCGAGGTCGGCCTCCAAGGATGGCCCAAAACCTCCGGCTCCCGCGGCATCCACATCAACGTCCGCATCCACCCCCGATGGACCTTCACCGAGGTCCGCCAGGCCGCGCTCGCCCTCTCCCGCGCCGTCGAAAAACGCGTCCCCACCCTCGCCACCTCCAAATGGTGGAAAGAGGAACGCCACGGCGTCTTCCTCGACTACAACCAGAACGCCAAAGACCGCACCACCTGCTCCGCCTACTCCGTCCGTCCGCTCCCCGACGCCCGCGTCTCCGCGCCCCTCCACTGGAACGAAGTCGCCGATTGCAACCCCGCCGACTTCACCGTCCTCACCATGCCCGCCCGCTTCGCCGCCATAGGCGACCCGCACGCCGCGATGGACACGGCCCCCGGATCGCTCGACCAACTCCTCGACCTCGCCGCCCGCGACCAGGCCTCCGGTCTCGCCGACGCCCCCTGGCCCCCACACTTCAGCAAAGCCGAAGGGGAAGGGAAGCGCGTCCAGCCCTCCAAAGCCCGCACCTCCGCGAAGTCCACCCACACCCCATCCGAAGACAGCCCGGCGAAATCTGCCCCCGACAAATCCTTCGATCACCAACTCAAAGAAGGCTTCGGCGCCCAACGCTTCCGCAAACGCTCCCAAGCCCTCGCCCAACCCCCACCAGCGGCACCCCCGGGTGCACCATCCGCATCGACGAGCGAAGCCGAAGAATCTGCCCTGAGCGTGTCCGAGGGACCCGCACCTCCACCGCCGAAGCCTCCCCGCAAGGCCCCCACAAAACGAATCCCAAAATTCCCCCTCATCACGGTCGCCCAGTCCCCCGACAAAGCCGCCGCAGAAGCCGGCCTCGACCGCTGGCGCGCCGCGCACCCCGAAGCCGCCGCCCACCTCGCCGAAGAAGACATCCTGCTCGATCGCATGCGCGGCTCCGCCTACGTCTGGTACCGCATCCGCGTCAACCTCCGCCACATCCCCGAACCCCAACGCCCACAGCAACAAACCCCCGACCCAGACGTCGACCCCACCCGGAACTGGCGCTAAGCCCCGGACGAGCCTTCCTCCACGTAGGCACCTACTAAGTTCCTAATCCCCCTTGCTTGAGTCAGAGTAAGTTACTCGAAGTATGCACGAATAAATCGAACCCTCGAAGTTAGCAGACTACTTGCATCCTTCAATCCCAGTAGAAGCTCCATCTACTCCCTTCTGGTACTGCTCTAAGATGTTTTGTTGCTGTGCGAGTGGCACAACACACCAAAGAGCGCGTTCAGCATCGGTCAAGGTCGTGCGATTATACGGCTCCATGCTCCAGGTGTGTCCGTCTTTCGTGAGGAACTGTGTTCCGAAAATTTGTGGTTGTTTAATTGATTGAAGATAGCGGTCCATAGTAGCCGCCATCATCCACTTATCCGATCCTCCCATCGCAACTGCGGTTGAACTGAGTAGGTGGGCCAACATCAAATCGCTGGGATCTCTCGAGTGCTGGAAGATGAGTGAGGCAAAGCTGTAATCGTTGGTTGTTTTCAGTCTGCCTGCGGTCAGCAGATCCCGGACGCGCTGATGGCGTACCGCATCATATTCGCCGACTGCCTTCCAGTTCAGGGTAGCCTGAAGAATCACCTGTCCTTTACCAAACATGTCATTGCCTCTGTCCCATTGATCGTCGATCACCAACCGCAGTAGTTCTGGATCTACATCCTTGAGCGGCGGTACCGTCGGACTGCTCGGTTCGTTGCTCGACTTTCGCGGAGGGGAAGCGACCTGCGCCCCACTGTAACTATTAAGAGTGAGCGCAAGAACGATAGAACAGCAAAGGCGGATAGCAAGCACGGGCCGAGATTATCGTAAGGAGGTGTCCACCTACAAGCCCGCGCGTCGCCGCGTTCATGACCTGACGATCGGCCCAACTATAAGGATGACCTAATTACCGACTAACATCGCGTCCGCCCGGAGGCTCTTAGTTGCGTAGACAACTACACTCATCCCAAACACCTCCCGCACCCTTTGCTACACCACCCCCCCTCTATCTGCGCGTACGTACAATTTCCCGCGGCACATTCCACCCGCCCATCGCCAGATCTGCCCATACGCTTGAACTGGACGAGCCTCATCCCCTACCTAGCGACGCCACACCACCACCCCCCATTTGCGAGCCAATCCACCCACCGCTAAACTCAAGATGGTGTCACTCCCGTCCGACCGCGTCCGATCTCTCGTCCTCTCCCTCTCCCTCCTCCCGCTGGCGCTTCTTTCCGCGTGCCGCCGCGACGGCTTCCCAGACGTCCCCGAAGGCTACCGGGAGTACGCCTACATCAGCAACGGCGGATCCAACACCGTCACCGTGCTCGACCTCGTCTACCTCCGCCAGGACCGCACCCTCCTCGTCGGCCAGGACCCGACCGGGCTCGCCGCCAGTCCCACTCGGGACGAGATCTACGTCGTCAACACCGGATCAGGCACCGTCTCCGTCATCGATGCGCTCCACAACCAGGTCGCCGCGACCATCCCCGTTCGCCGTCATCCGTACACCATCGCGGTCGAACCCTCCGGTCATCGCGCCTTTGTCCCCAACTCCGGTTCCAATTCCGTCAGCGTCCTCGACCTCGACACCCGCCGAGAGATCGCCGCAGAGACCACAGGAGCGCAGCCCGGCATCACCCGAGTCGCACCCGACGGTCGATCGCTCGTCGTCTCCAGCCGGCAGAGCGGCACCGTCTCCGTCTTCTCGATCGCGCCTCTAAGCCAGGCCGGCGCACCTCCGCTCCATCTCAGAAGCACCTTCTCCGGCTGCATCGGAGCGACCGACATCGCCATCCTCCCCGACTCCTCCAAAGCCTTCATCGCGTGTTCGGGATCGCACCAGGTCATGGCCGTCGCGCTGGCCGCGGCTCCCGAAAGCTGGGCAGCCCGGCAGAATTCGTCGCTCACGAGCGATCACCTGCTCGCTCTTCTGGACGTCGGACACACGCCCGTCCACCTCGCCGTCAAACCCGACGGCGGAGAGATATTCGTCTCGAACTTCGACTCCGACAGCATCTCCGAGATCTCCACCTGGACCAACGAAGTCGGCCAAACCTCAACCATCGGCAGCAAGCCGGGCCACGGCATCGTCGATCGCACCAACGGCACACTTTGGGTGTCGAACTTCGGCGCCGACTCTGTCAGCCTCTACAGCATCGATGACGGCAAGCTGGTCGGCAGCGTCCGCACCGGATCCGCGCCCGACGCGCTCGCCTTCTCGGCCGATCAGCATCTCCTCCTGGCCGCCGACGCCCACTCCGGCGACGTCGCCGTCATCCGCACGCAAGGCAAGCTTGGAGCAACCCTGTTCACGCTTCTCCCAGCCGGAAATCGCCCCAACGACATCGTCGTCAAACAGCTCAGCACACGTCCCTGAACCTCACCCCACCACATGCTCTTCACATCTGCCGCGCCAGCACCAGAGTGATGTCGTCCGGCTGCTCTTCCGCCCCAATCCATGCATCCAGCGCACGCATCACCTCGTTCGAAATCGTGCTCAGCGGCTCCCCTCGATAGCGCTTCACCACCTCCATCAAACGCTCCTCGCCGAAGTCGCCAAAATCGTTCTCCGGCTCCGTCACGCCATCCGAATACGCCACCACGATGTCGCCCGGCCAGAGCTGCACGCAATCCTCGTCGTAGTGCATTCCGTCCAGCAAACCCACCACCGTCCCTCCCTTATCCAGTCGCCGCACACTTCCATCGCGGCCCAGCACCAGCGGCGGAAGCTGTCCCGCGTTCGAGTACGTCAGCTGCGCAGTGTCGAGATCGTAGTGCGCCAGAAACAACGTCGCATACTTCTCCGGCTGCGTGCTCCGGTAAAGGTGCCGGTTCACCAGCGACAAAATCCTCCCCGGCGATTTGAACAGCTCATCGCATCCCGCTCGGTCTTCCCCGCCGCCCTCCGACGCGCTGAACATCAGCTCCTCACTCGCAAACCGGTACGCCCGCACAGCCGAGTGGAGCGTCGCCATCAACAACGCGGCCGAGATCCCCTTGCCGCTGATGTCGCCCAGCGCGATCCCAAGGCCAGTCTGCCGGCCCATCGCCTCGCCATCGTCCGACCGCTCGCGAAACTGCAGAAAATCGTAGTAGTCGCCGCTCACCGATCGTGCCGGCCGGCACACACCGTGCAGCAGCAACGACGGCAGATCGCAGCTGTTCTGCGGAAATAAGTTGGCCTGCACCTCCTGCGCAATCGTCAACTCGTTCTGCAGCCGCTCCTTCTCCTTCTGCTCCTCCAGCAGCCGCTGCAACGATCCCGTCATCGCATTGAAAGATCGGCTAAGGTCGGCCAGCTGATCCTTCCGATCGACCGCGATCCGGTAGCTGAGGTCGCCTCGGTCGATGCTCTGCGTTGCCTTATACAAATCTGTAACCGATGCGGTTACAGTCCGGCTCAGACGCCGGGCAAGCCAAAGCGCCAGCGCTTCAATCAACGCAAACACAATCGACAGAACGATCAGCCCGATGCGGATCACGCTTGTCACAACCCCGCTCAGCGACCCGCCAAACAGCTGCCGGTACAACAACGAAGGTCGGCTGATCACCTCGATCGGCACGTTGTCGACCTCACCGGTATCCCAATCCGTGGCCGGCAGAGTGGACAAAAATCGCACACGCACATCGGCGAGGCTCACCTTCTTCGGCTCGGTGCCTCCAAACACCGACGTCCGCCGCATCCGGGCGCGGTTCTCCGCACCCTCTCTCGCCCCCGTCGACCGTCGCCCTCGTTCGCTGCGCGGCCGCTCCGCACCTCCTTCCGCGGAGCTATGCCCGGTCAGGAGCGCAATCATGCCCGCGCGCCCCAGACCCTCCGCGATCTGAGACATCAGAGGCGCGTCCACAAGCAGGCTGCTCACCAGACTCAGCCGCCTTCCATCCGCCAGATCGCGCTGCTCAATCACCACCAGGTGCAGATCGTTGCCGTCCACCACCATGCCCCGAAACCGCTCGCCCGCGAGCCGCAGAGCCCATGGCGGCAGCCCCAGCGGCATACGCGCGCGAGATCGCTCCGCCGACGGTCCCGAGAGACCTCCAACCGCTACATATGTGCTGTCGATATAGAGAGCCTGCTCCGGTCGGAGCGCACCGGAACTCTGCTCCGGACGCCCGCTCAGCTCCTGTCCAGCACCTCCACCGGTCCGCATCGCAGGCCCACCGTCAGATCCATCGATGCGGTGCGCAAACCCTCGATTCTCATTCTCCAACCGCGTCAGCTCCCGCTGCACCCGCGTGTCCGCAAGATGAATCGCAAACTGTCCCGCGGCAATGTACGCCGAAATCAGCGCCAGCGTCAGAAACAGAACCACCGGTGCGAGACCCACCAACAAGTACGTCAACAGGAGCTTGCTGCGGAGACTCCACAAGAGTCTCCTACGCACAAACCGCGCCGCCAGCACCAGAGAAACCGAAAAGAGCGCAACCGCCAGCAGCACCTGCACAACCGCAACGACCGCAAGCATCGTTCCTGCGACGCCCGGCACCAGGCGCACAAAACGGAAGCGCACAAAACCGAGGCGCAAGAGTTCCAGGATCACCGACCACGCAAGCAGCACAGCGGCAGCCCTGCGGAGGCCCCCGGACATACGGTCCGACCTCCACCAACTCCGCCACCAATCAGTCTGCTTCACAGGTTCGTTGCTTCCTTCCCCGCCTCCTCCCGCGCCAGCCGTAGTGTGTGTCGGGTTGCTGAAAAGTGCGCGCCCGCAAGAAGCAGAAGTCCCGAAAGAAACGCCCACATCATCAAGCTCACCGATATGTAGAACGGACCATACACCGACCGGAAATCCAGGAAGGGAAGTGCCAGAATATACCCATACTTCGCCACCTCCCACAGCAGCCCCACCACCACCGCCGTCGGCAACACGGCGCGCATCGGCACCCGCCGGTGCGGCAGCACCCAATAGATCAAAAAAAACAGAAGCACGCCGCTCACCACGGCGCACACCTTCAAAAACCCGTATGCCAGCACGCGGTAAACGACATTGTCCGTATGTCCGAAGAAGACCCATCCAAGCACAACGTCATGACCCGCCGTCAGCACGGCCGAACTCATCGCAAGCACGCCCACCGCAAACGCCAGCAGGAGCGAGACCGCCTGGTTGTGCAGATACGACCGGTTCACCTTCACGCCCCAAACGCTGTTCAGCGCCACCTCGAGCGGCAGAAACACCCCCGTCGACGTCACCAGCAGCATCACGAGCGAAAAGATCTGCGTGCCCTTGCGCGGGTGCGCCAGCGACTCCATGTTGCGCATCACAAACTCCTGACCCGCCGGAAGAAAGCTCTTCATCAGCTCTGAAACCACAAGCTCCGTCCGGCCCGAGTGAAACAACCTCCGGCTCAACGTCAGCAGCAGAACAATAAATGGAAACAGTGAAAGGATCGTGTTCGCCGCCACGCTGAACGCATAGGTGTGCACCTCCGTCTGCGACAGATATCGCAGGAGCGCAAGTGTCTGCTGCCACCCACCCCCAGCCGGCATCGTCGGCCCGATCTCGTCCATCGCCTTGGGCGCCGCCGCCTCCCGCACTCCAGGCATGTCGGATCCATCGGGCGTAACTCGGTCGGCAAGCTTGACGAACATAGATGTATCCGGGATGCTAGCAGAGCTCCGGCCTCACATCTTCAGGATTTCGAAGATTAGCCCCGTGCTCCGCCGTCCCACCCGCCTGCTCGTGACGAAGCAAGATCTCCCGCTTCGCCCATGCCGCCGCCTCCGCCAGCACAGCATCGTCCCCCGCGCTCCACGTCTCCAGCCGTGAAACAAACTGCGGATCTCCGCTGTTCCCCATCGCGATCGCCACATTGCGCTGCATCCGTTTGCGCCCCGTTCGCTCCATCGGAGAGCCCTTGAAGACCCGGCGAAACTCCCCCGAATCCATCTCCGCCAGCCATCCCAGCTCCGGATTCACCAGCTCCGGCCGCGCCTGGAGACCCTGCTTGCGCGCCATCGGCGCCTTCCCGTTCCACGGACAAACCTCTTGGCAGATGTCGCAACCAAACACCTGCCGCCCCATCTTCGGTCGCAGCTCCTCCGCGATCGGCCCCTTCTTCTCGATCGTGAGATACGCAATACACAAACTCGCATCCATCGCTCGCGGCCCCACCAGGGCTCCCGTCGGACATGCATCGATGCACCGCGTGCAACTTCCGCAACGGTCTGCCACCGCCGGCACGGCCTCGCTCTCCGGGACCTCAAGCGACGTTACAATCACCCCCAGCAGCATCCACGAGCCCAACTTCTGATCGAGCACGCACGTGTTTTTACCGATCCACCCAACGCCCGCACGCTCGGCCGCCGTCCGCTCCACCAGAGGCCCCGTGTCCACATAGCATCGCGTCTCCGCCGGCGCACGTTCGAGCAGCAACCGCTCCAACACCCGCAAACGTTGGATCAACTCGGCGTGGTAGTCCGTGGCCCGCACCTTTCCCCCTTCGTCGCGCCGCCCGCTCCACGCATACCGTGCAATCCAGCCCGCGTCCAGCGCCGCCGGGTCCAGCGATCGCGCCGCCTCCGCGTTGTAGTTCATCGCACACACCACCACCGATCGCGCCCACGGCATCGCCCCCTGCACAGAACTCCGAAGCGGCCGGCCCTCCGCGTCCGACCGCTTCAAATACTCCATCTCCCCCGCCCGGCCTTCCGCCAGCCACGTCCGAAACCTCTCCGCGTCCAGCACCTCCCGTCCGTCCTCCGGTGCATGGGCAGGCGCCACCCCAAAGAGGTCGAAGCCCACCTCGACCGCCTCCTCCGTCAGAAACGCCCGCAGATCCGACGTCCATTCCCCCGACATCCCCGGCCTCGCTCCTGCCAACCCGCACACCTTTGCCCCAGCGCCTATTCAGGATAAACTGGCACCACGGAGAGTTGGCAGAGCCCGGTTGAATGCACCTGACTCGAAATCAGACATAGTCGCAAGGCTATCGGGGGTTCGAATCCCTCACTCTCCGCCACCAAGCCGTCAAAGTTTTCAGATACCGTCCAGCAACTAGGGAAACCCTGGGCGGTTGCAAGGCTAGACTCGGGGCAAGAAAAAAGCCCCGCTCACATCGAAGTAAACGGGGCAACAACGGTGCCCGACACGATTCCTGAGCATCCGAAGCGCAAGCCTAAGAGAGCCGTGCAGTTAGCTTCGCTGATGCCCTGGATCGGTGCAGGATTCCAGGTCGGCCCCCCCTGACGCGGTTTTCGCTTAGCGGCCTCATTGCCGCTAGCAGACCGTCGGGGATGTGGGAGCCGGAAGCGAGTTCCATATGCAGATGATTGTACGGTTTGGGGACCGGGAAGCCGAGTCGATTTTGAGTAAGGATCGGCGGCGATCTGGAAGGCGGATCGGCGGCTAAGAGAGGACGGTCCGGCTCAGAACGGGACGATCTTGAGGCCGGGGATGCGCTCGAAGTGACGCACGTTCAGCGTGGCGACATCGAAGCCAAGCTGCAAGGCAGTGACTCCGATAGTGAGGTGCTCGAAGCCGATGGCGATGCCTTGGGCTGCCTGCTGGCCCTCGATTCGCCCGACCATGCGAGCTGTCTCTACGGTCACGGGATGCACTGGAACGTCCGTGCACAGCCGGTCTATGAAGCCAAGCCGCCGCTGCTTGTGAGCATCCGTTTGGGCTCGGTACGCACCATGCATCAGCTCCGCGATGGTCACGACGGAGAGGCCGATGTCGATCTCTCCGTACGCGGTCTGTATCTGTTCCAGGATTTGGCGAACGGTGTGGCCTCGGCGTTCGGCGGCGATCACGACACTGGAGTCGAGGATCAGTCCCACGCTGGAGGGTTCCAGGGCTGTCGATTGCGGACGATTTCTTCCACGTCGGCAGCGAAGTCTGGATCAAGGACGGGAGCCTCCCCGGTCTCTTCCTCGTGCTTCTTTGCCAGTGCGATGCACTCAGAGATGGAGCGGCGCGGCGGCGCGGCGGCGCGGAGGACGGCTGCCGGGTAGGTTCCGTTCTCGATGACGATCTCAGCTCCGGCGCGGACGCGGGCCATCAGACCGGCGAAGTCGCGGGCGGCGTCGGCTTCCGAGATGTGGATGACGGCCATAGACATGATCATACCTCCCGGGGATTTCTCTTTAGCAGCTAAAAACAGCTTCTAAGAGAAGAACATTAAGCAGTTTCGCGGTCGTCTTCGGCCTCGGATTCGAGTGCTGAGAAGAGAGCTTCGGCGTCGGGACTCATGGCTTTTGTGGAGGGCTTTTCGGAGTGTCCGAGCCTCGCCGCCGGATGGGTCGAAGCATGGACCTGTTGCAGCGTTCGGATGGAGACGTGGGTATAGATTTGCGTCGTCTCCAGCTTCACATGGCCGAGGATTTCCTGGATGAAGCGGATGTCGGCCCCGTTCTCATGCATCAGCGTGGCCATCGTGTGGCGGAAGAGATGGCAGGCCCCGGTCTTGCCGAGCTTCGCCGCGTCGATTCTTGCTTTCACATTCGAGGTCATGTGGTCGCGGCTGAACGGCTCCCCGCTGGCCGTGAGGAACAGCGTCATATCGTCCGGCTCGGAGACGAGCTGGGGACGCGCTTCGTTGAGGTATTTCTGCACCCATGCGATGGCCCGTTCGCCGATGGGGACGTAGCGGTCTTTCTTGCCCTTGCCCTGCCGGACTAGGAGCACTCCCCGGTCGAAGGAGAGGTCGTAGAGCTTCAGCGCGATCACCTCCATGCGCCGGACGCCGGTTGAGTACAGCGTCTCGATCACGGCCCGGTCGCGCAGCCCGATAGGGTCGTCGATGTCGCAGAGCTGGAGGATTTGTTCGACCTCCTGGGCGGAGAAGATGTTCTTGGGAAGCGGCTGGCCCAGCTTGGGCAGCTCCAGCTCGGAGGCTGGATTGTGGAGCAGATGGTTCCGCCGGGTCAGCCAGCGGAACCACATCCGCAGAGGAACCAGACGCGAGTGCTGCGACCGGAAGCTCATCGGCTCCCCGTTCTTTTTGCGGTACAGGAACAGATACCGCTGATAGCGTTCGAGGACTGGCCGGGTCACCTCGACCGGATCGGCGACCCCGCGCTCCAGGCACCACTGGATGAACTGCCGGATCAGGAACTCGCGGTTGCTGATGGTGTTGACGGAGTAGTTCTGGACCAGGAGCGCGTTCAGGTACTCGCGCATCATGGTCTCCAGTTGGCTTTCGGGCTGGACCTTCTTTTTGCGCGGCGTGACGACGCGGCTCATGCCTCGCCTCCCGCTACAGCTAGGACATGATGGCCGTTTCCGTTTGCTCCTCTAGCCCCTCTATAGATAGTCTCCGGGATGGTGAAGGCGGCATCGACTGGAAGGCCGATGTCTATTGGGGGAGAGGCGGTTTTAACCGCATCCGACACCCCGCCGACCCCACCCCGACTTAGCCCCAACTTGACCCCGACCGCTGGCCCCTCCAGCCCCGACTTCTTTTCGTCGTAGGCATTGCCAGTCAGCCTCTCGACCCCCAGCTTTTCGACCTCGATCAGCCCGCCCATCATCGGGCGGCCACCGTCACTCGGCCGCGCGAACATCAGCTCGTAGACCATGCTCTGGCCTCGGCCGCCGCGATGGATCAGCAGGTACTCCAGCTCCTCCAGCCGGTGCAGGTGGACCTTGAGCTGCGTATCGCCCCAGCCGGTGGACGCCCGCACATCCCGGCGCGAGAAGCGGTAGTCCGATCGCTCCATCTTCTGCCGCTTGCACTCGGCTGCGACCATCTCATCGACGGCCAGTAGCAACCGCCGCGTCTGCGGCGGTTGCTCGTCGAGCGACCGGCCCAGCACCTCGTGAGCCAAGCGGTTCGCTGTGGCGATGTCGGCCAGCGTGACCTCGATGTACTCGACCGCGCGGCCTCGATGCTCCACCGTCTTCCGGGGCCGCTGATATTGATGCAGGAGGGCGATGCTGCGGATGAGCGTGAGGTACTTCGTATGATCGCGCCGCGTCCTGGTCTGGCCGTCGTTGAACGTCAGCTCCCGCGCGTAAGGATTGACGACGGCCATCGGCTTCAAGAGACGTTGCGCGTTGCGATGCACACTCAGGATCGCATCGCGGTCGCGCCGTCGCAGTAAGCCTTCGAGCGTCTGCGCCTCGCGCTGCACCCGATGGATGGCCTGGGTCTGTTCGCGCTCTTCATTGACCGAGAGCACCATGCAGCGATTCAGAAGCTCTTCGTCCAACTGGATCGCCGTCGTCGTGAGGAAGATCATTACAGGGCCTTCGACGCGGTATTGATGCGTCAGCAGCCGTCCCGTCGCCGGGTCTTTGCCGGTCGAGGCGATGGTCAACACACCCTCCGACTGCAAGAGCTTGAGGGCGTAGGAAGCCGAGTGCGCTCCCTCCTCTTCGACGATGGCGAGCACCTTGTGCTTGAGATCGGTTTCGCCCATGTAGAAGAGGGATTGACCGGTCATGGCGGAGTATTGCACTCGTTGCTCCTCGGGCAGGAACGCGAGGACGGCTTCCATGAGGGAGCTTTTTCCGGCTGCGGAAGACGACTGCACGATCACTGCGAGAGGCGAGTCCAGGTGCCGGGAGACGACGCCGAGATAGCCGACGAGCTTGTTTGTCTCCTCGCCCACGACCCCGCACCGGGCGAAGTCCTCGACGACGCGCTCCAGCAAGCGCGGATCGCGCAGCAGCTCCATTGCCGCCGCCCGGTCCTCGTCGCTGATCGTGACGGCCTGATCCTTCGGCGCAAGGGCCTGTTTGATCTGCTCGTCCTGTAGCTCCTCCAGCTTCAGCAACAAGCGGCCAAGATCGCGGCGGACGACCTCTTCTTTGATCCCCAGCTCCTCGGCGGCTTGCTTGGTGAACACCCCGCGCTGCCGCGCGGAGTAGAGATCGAGCGTGTCGACATGGAAGGCGGACTCGCCGCGCGGCGTGTGGCCGGAGACGAAGACGTTCACTTTCAGCAGCTCGTAGCTCATGTTTTTATTCAGGCCACGGATGCGATAGCGGCGGTCGCCTTGCATCAGGAAGATGTCCTCTCCGCGCATCTCGACCGGCACGTCGATAGTCGGTGCGGGCGCTGCCGTGGGCTCTTGGGGCGCAACCGGCTTCGGCTCGGCGGCTAAGAGAGGAACATGATTTGGGATGGCGGCGGGGGAGGCGGCGGTGGCTGGCTCTGGCTCATCTTCGATGGGATCGGCGTCGGCTTCGCCCTGGCTCTCGTCTTCGATTTCGGAGAGGATCGCTTCTTCTTCGATGATTCGTTCCTTAGCCGCTGCTGCGATCACCGCTGGCTCCGGCTCGATGGTCGGCTCCGGCTCGATCACTGGCTCGACCGTGCGCGGCTCTGGCTTCTTGCCCTTGCCCAGCCACTCCGCCTTGTTGAGCAACACGCCCAAGCTCTTCGCCGCTGGCTTCACTTTGCAGGAGTATTCGTTCGCGTCCATGCCCTTCGGGAACAGGATGCGGAAGCACTCGATTCCTATCTGCATCAGCTCCTCGGCAAGCGTGGCGGCGGCTTTGTCGCCCGCCTCGTCGCGGTCGTAAGCGATGTATACGCGCTCGACACCGTGCTTCTCGAAGGCCCTGCGATGGTCGGCTGTGAAGCCGTTCACGCCGTAGCTGGCCGTCACGTTGCGGAAGCCCGCGCTCCAGAAGCTCAGTGCGTCTATCAGCGACTCGCAGAGGATGATCTCTTTCGACGCGCTCAAGGCTTCCTCGTTCCATACGCCCTTGTGCGCTCCCGGCAGATACAGATGGTTGGGCGGTCCCTCGCGGAGATTTGGCGTGATCTTCCGGCCATACATCTCGACCACTTCACCGGAGCTATCGAACACCGGGATGACTACCGAACCGTTGAAGTGCTCATGGCCGCTCTCCCGCAACACGCCCAGCGTTTGCAGCCGGCCACGCATCTCCGCGCCAGCGGCGCGGTTCTTCGCCGGCAGTCTGTACCCCAGCGTCCGGTTGGCGAAGCCCAGCTTGAACCGGTCGATCATCTCCGGCGACGTGAGGCCGCGCGAAGACAGATATTTCAGGGCTTCCGGCGACTGCTTCAACGTGTCGCTGTAGTAGTCCACGACCTGCATCAGCAGCACCCGGTCGTCCGCGTCCCGCTCGACCGGCGGCGGCAGCTTCCGCACTGTGCCGATCTTCACCGGCTGGATCGGCGAGGCATGTAAGGGAAGATGATCGGCCCGCAGCAGCTCGACCGCATGACGGAAGCTGATCCCATCGGCCCGCATTACCCAGTCGATGATCGTCCCGCCCGCGTTGCAAGCTCCCATGCAGTGCCAGAGATTCTTCGCCGGAGTGATGATCAGCGATGGCGTCCGGTCGTCGTGGAAGGGACAGAGGCCGTGCAGGTCAGCGTCCAGCCGCTTCAGCTTGATTCCCCGCGCCTCCGCCAGCCGCTGCACGGAGACCTCCCGCTTCAGCCGCTCGACCCCCGCGCAAGCTGCTCGACGACCTCCTTCAGAGCCGGGTCTTTCTGCCGGATGATCTCATCGAGCTTGGCCGTCTTCATCCCGGCTTCCTGCAACTGAGCGTAAGGTCTGCCCGCTTCGACGGCCTCATGCTGCCGCATGTCTCCGACGAACAACACACGATCATTTCCTTTAGCCGCTCGACGAACGTGCGCATCTGCTTGGTGCTTGCCATGCTCGATTCATCGACCACATAGAGCCGCTTCTGCCCATCGTCGGCACGGTCGCCGCGCGTCAGATGACGTTGCAGCGTCTTGGTCGCCATGCCCGCTTCGCCCAGCTTCTGCGCGGCCCTCGATGTCGGCGCAAGCCCTTCGACCTCATAACCTGCACTCACAGCAGCTTCACGAACGGCGGCTAAGGAAGTTGTTTTCCCAGCTCCGGCAACGCCCTCTAACGCCATCATCTGATCGCGGTTCGTCAGCACCGTATCGACCGCGTTCCGCTGGCTCAAGCTCAGATGGGGATGCTGCTCCATCGTCTGCTGCCGCACGGAACCCTCGGCCAACACATCGCGATTGCCCTGGCTGCTCTTCATCCGGTCGATCAGCTCACGCTCGTAGCCCTGCATCTCGCCGGTTGTGAAGGCACGGCCCGCAAGCCCCTCTCGGCGCGGAACCTCGATCAGCTCTGAGGACTGCACACGCTTCTCGAACTCGGCCTTGATCTCCGGCAAGCGGGTCTCGCCCATCGTGTGCTTCAAGGCATCGCGCATCAACGACCGCTCATCCGTCACGGCCTCGCGCTCCATGCCGCGTTCGCGGGCATAGCTCACCGCGCCCCGCGCGGCGATCTCCGACTGCTCCGGCCTCAGCTCCACACCCGGACGCTGGGCGGCCTCTGCAAGAACACGCTGCGGCTGGTCGCCATGAACGCGGGCCATCGCCTGATGACGTTCCCGCACCTCATCGTGCGAGAGCGGCTGCTTTTGATCGCGCGTCTGATGGGCCGCAACCTGGGCGGCTCCCGCTCCCGTCCGGCCTTCTGCGGCCATGTGCGCTTCGATCTGCTGCCGCCGCGGACTCGACGCCTCCAGATACTCGCGGCTGTAGCCTTTGATCTCCGGCTGGCCATGTTCGCCGCGCTCGATCTCGTAGCCCATGCCCTGCAACCGCTCGGCCAGCTCCGAACGATAGACCGCCGTCGCATACTGCTGCGTCTTGTACAGCTCCTGCGGCTGCAACGCACGAGTGTTTCCGTCCGCCGTTTCGGTCACATTGAAGACCACCGCATGGGTATGAAGCTGCGGCGCCGCGTACCCTTCGACCGGTCGGCTGCTGTCATGCTCGAACTTGGCGACGGCCCATGCGCCCGTCGTCTCAGCCGGAGCGTTGCCGCCGATCCGCCCTTGGACGTACCGCTCCATCTCAGTGAGCGCGACCGTCACGCTCTCTCGATGCGCCTCTCTGATCCGGTCGTCGCCTCCGACCAACGCGGTCAGCGAGACGGACTTCGGTGCGGGAGAACGTCGCATCCCACCCGGCCCGATGCTCCATCGAACGCACCATCTCGCCGCGCCCGTTCTCATACTCACGCGCCGTCTGATGCCGCACAAGCTGCTCCCCGGTCGCCGGATGCTGGCCCTCCGACAGCCGCGCGAACTGCTCTTCTTTGACCTCGCCGGACAAGCCCCAACGCTCCGCAAGCTGGCCCTGCCACTCGCCGCGTACCCGTTCGCTTTCGGTGTAGTAGTTCTCTTTAGCGTTGGCGAACTCCTCTTTGTGGTACGCCTGCGCTTGCCCGGAGCTGATCGGTTTGGAGAGCGTCACCATGATCTTTACTCGAAGAAGTGTTGCTGTTCGTTGACCTGGACAGGCGGTTTTACCTGCTGCTCGACCGCCGCAACCGGCGGCTTCTTCGGCGGAACGGGTTCGACTGCCGCCGCCTGGGGCGGCTGGACTGCAACCGGCTTCGGGGCAGGAGCAGGGATGGCAACCGGGACCGGCGCAGCCACCGCCACCGCCTTCCGCTCGACGAACTTCTCCACCTTCGCCGCAAGCTCCAGGTATGGGAAGCGCATCCGCAACACTAGGTTTCCGTGCTTGAAGTAGCCATGCAGCGGATCGAGTCCCGCCACCTCCGACGCCATCACCAGAGGCTCCCGCGTGATGTCACGCGACTCGCTGTCCCGCCCCGGACTGACCGGGAACCGGCCCAACGTCCGGCTCTCCCGGAACCGTTCAACCTCCACTTCGCCGATGGCTTTTGAGATCCATTCCGACGCATGAGGCTCACTGGTTTTGAGGAAGATCTTCGTCGCGGGCTGGCTCAGCATCGCCTCCGCAACGTGGCCGTACAGGGCCTCGACCTGGGCCTTGCCCTGGAAGCCGAGCACCATCGGATTGTTCGACTTCCGGTTCTCCGTCACCGCCGTCGTGAGCTGCGGCAACCGCTGCAAGCTGGCCAGTTCGTCGAGCACGAACCACGTCTTGCGCTTGGCCGAGTCGTCGTTCATCATCCGCAAGACGAGCAGGTCCAGCCACAGGCTGATGAGTGGGCGCATCCGCTCCCGCATCGTCGGCTTCGACGTCAGGAACACCCAGCCCTTTTGCTCCTTCGCCCACTCGACCGTGTTCCAACGCCGCTCGGTTTCGCTCTCCTTGGGCAGCAGTTTGAAGGCGTCGGCCACCATGTTCAGCGACCCCAGAACACCGCTCCGCTGGTTCGCCGCGCCCTTGTCGATCATGGCCGCAAGCTCGGTCCCTTCGACCCGTTTGTCGATCTCGTCCGCGTTCGACATCCAGTAGGTCAGCTCCTGCGGCGTCGGCTTCAGGTTCAGCAGATGGGCGAAGATTTTCCTCGGCGCTTCGACGAAGAAGCGGTTCTCCCGGCCCTGATCCGGGAACAGGCTGGCGGCTAAGGTTAGGGCCTCCGCCTCGTGCGGAACCTCGTCGCCCGGACTCCAGAACGGACACCGCGCGTCCATCGGATTCAGGATCACGTCGCCCCGCGCCGCGTTGTAGAACTGCGGCAGATATTCCATCGCCGGGTCGTACACGATAGCCGCCTCGCCGCGCTCCCATATCTGCGAGAGAAGCTGCCGGATCGCCGCCGACTTGCCCGTTCCCGAGTCGCCCACGATCAGGAAGTGCATCGCCTCCCGGTCGCGCGGGATTCGTGCCCACCGGCTCTCCTGCTTGCGGATCAGCTTGTCGATCCACGTCTGCTCCTCGTTGATGAACGCCACCCCGTCCGGCAGGGTCGTTGTCAACAGGTTCGACTTGCCCAGCTTCTCGTTCAGCTCCGCCGTCGTCACCAGCTCCGGCCCACGCAGCCTCCGGCCATGCCTCCAGACCATCCGCCGTTTCCGGTCCCTCGGCACCGCCACGAACAGCAGGAGCACGAACATCCCCGCCGCTGTCAGCACCGGCACCCGGTAGAACTCCCAGCCCTCCAGGTCCGCGTACACGAGCGAACCAAGCAGCCGGTGCAGCCCTCGGTCGTTGAACGTCGCCGTCACCCACTGCAACCGGACGATGCCGAGCTTCGCCCCCGCCTCGGTCAGCCGCCAGCCTGCCGCCGTCCGGGTCCGTCACTGTTTCCACCTGATCACCCTTCAGGAACAGGCCCTGGTTCTTTGCCGTCATCCCTTCGAGCATCGTGTACTTCGACACCGACCGCGCCGACACCTGCGCCCGCGTCCCGCTCTTCAGGTAGTCCTTCCAGTACAGACCCTCAGCCGCCGTCCAGCTCCGCTCGTACTGGATCGTCAGCATCCCGGCGAACACAAACGTCGCCGCGAAGAACGCCCCGATCCCCCAGACCGGCCTCCGGCTCGGCCACGCCTTCTTGTATTCCTTCCGTCCCCACTCCGCCATCTCAGCCCGCCTCCAGCTTCCGGTTCAGCTCCTTCGGTCGTCGCTTCCATCTTCGGAACCGCCGCCGTCAGACGCTCCATCGCCCGCCTTGCCTTGTCGCCGTCCGCCTTCTCGATCAGCTCTTTCATCGCCTCCGGCGTCACCGGCTTTCCGTTCGACACGGAGAACAGAAGATTGATCAGGATCGTCCGTAACGCCAGGACCTCGCCCAGAACGGTCGCTGTATCCTCATCTCGATCAGCTCCATCCCGGCCAAGCAGCCGCCCGCGCATCCACTCGCTCATGTTCACGCCGCTTCTTTCGGCCAGCGACTCCAGCCGTGCGTACTCGGCCTCCGTCACCTTCGTCGTTGCCGATTTCGTGCGTAGCACCGGGGGCCTCGCCATCACAGCTCCCCATATTCCTGCTCCAGACAAGCCCATATCCGGGCCACCTCCGGATGCTCCCACGCCCGCCGGAACACTTCCCGAACTTGTTCCCAGCCCACCGGAGGGAAGCCCAGCGTCAGCGAACCATCCCGGAACCAGTAACCTCCGCGCTGCTGCCCGCGACCACGTATCCGAAGAACGTCTCGCCATTCCATAACCCATCCCCGCGCACATTGCCGCACGAGTCCACCGTCCTCGGACCCAGACCCTCCAGCATCGCCAGGAACTCGGCGATCTTCGGATACTGGCTCATTGTGTACATCGGGCCGTGGTCGCCCGGAAGACTCAACAGCAGCGACAACGTGTCGCCATCGATGGACTCCGCCACCGTCAGCCGATAGTCTCCTGCGAGGAACGGAGGGATCGCTTCACGATGGTCGGGAGCTTTGCTCCCGCTGTGCCGCTCCTGCATCTCCTCCCAGGTTTCTTCTTTGTGGATCGGAGCCTTCCGCTGCCCATAGTGGCCCCGCGCCGCGACCCGCCACAGCACCGGCCAGTACGGCAGCAGCGCAGCCTGAACCGACGCCAGACAGGAGAACCGCTCCCCGGCCAACAGACCGTAGAGGGCTCGGCCAACGGACGGATGCACCTTCGCTCCTCCGCGCACTCGTTCGAGCAGGCTCATCACTGCGCTACGAACATCCCCCGGCTCCCGCTCCAGAGTCTGACCCGCGAGATGGCTCAGGTAGTAGCCGCTACGATCCGGTCCTTCCAGCCGCACACTGTGCAGCGCAAGGAAGGCTTCCAGCAGGCCGGACCAGCTCTCAGAACGAAGAGGGTTTTTGTAAAACGACTCGGTGCCAAGCTGGACGAAGTGCGCCACGAACATCCACTCGGCATGCGACAGGCTCTGCCCATGATCGACCTTTTGGCGGATCGACAGCAGCGCCTCGGTCGCCCTGCCGTGCATCTCGGCCACCTCCAAGCTCTCGTCCCGCGCCGCCTCCAGCAAGCCTTTCGCCACATCGGAAGTCGTTACCGTTCCGCCACGGCGTAACGATGCGACCTCGCGCATCGTTTCCAGACGGCCCTTCAACACCGTCGTCAGCCGCATCGAGAGCGTCTGAACTTGCCCTCCAGCGGCCTGCTGGTTGGATTCAGGCGAACCGCTACTGCTTCATCTTCTCCATGAAGTGAGCGGGACGGGCGAAGATGACGAAGTGACCGGGGCTAGATTCATGAACCTGAGCACTACAGTCGTTCGGCGTCACCAGTCCTTTCGACATGATGTCGCTGACGCTGAAGCTGGCTTGGTTAGGATTTGGGAAGCAGGGGATGCGACCGTCCGCGAACACCTGAAGCCACTGCGTCTCCGCCGGATAGATCGTCAGCGTCCCCATCCCATCCTTGTCGGTCGTCACACCCGTATGCTGCGCGTGAGTCTTAACAGCATCGCTCGATGGTCCGGTGAACACCAGGACGTGCTGATCTGCCAGCGGCTTCCCGTTCCGACCATCGAGAACCTGCACCATGATGTCCAGCGTCTTCGATGTACCCGGATTCTGTGACACCGCAGCACCTCCAGCCAAAAACACTCCAGCTAGAAAACATACTCCCGCGTAGCAATTAACCATTGCGCTCCCCTCCATCCCTCCGACTCTGCCTAGCACGGTTTCCGGTGAGCACCTTTGTCTCTTACGTCCACGAAGAAGTGGATCAAGGCACCAAGCGGCGTAAACGGAGTTGAGTATGCCGAGTCGATGTGAGTGGTGAACGTGAAGTTTCCGTTGCTCATGCTATAGGTTGAGGGGTCGGCACCACTGAAAGCAGGAACATGCAAGCTGCTGCCGATACCGAATACTCGGTTTAGAAAAGATGAAGGGTAGCGGCCAGTGGGCAACTGTGACGGCGAACCTCCAGGAACAGAGAAGTTCACATCCAAGCCGCCGTTGAAAATGAATGGCTGACCAACCACGTTCGACATATTGACGTTGAGGTTAGAAACCGAGTTCACCGCATTGATATTGGCGACCAGACAAGGGGATGGAGGCTCACCGTTGTTTGGGGCTTTTGCTGTTGTTTCCCATCTGCGTCTACCAGCCGACAGTAAACGCCATATGCTCCGGTTGCCCAGTCGTGATCGTCGAGCTCTGCCCTGCCACATCGTCGTAAGCAAAGCCGTACGCCAGCCCATTCACGCTGTGCCGGTGCCAGAACGCCGCATAGAAGTTCGCCGGCGCCGCCTGGTAATAGGCCGACGGCGTGCCCCACTGCGACACGTTTGTCGCCACATGCCGGTTGAACGCCGCGCACATCTGCGCCTCGATCGCCAGCTCTACCTGGTTGCGATCTGCGTTGCCCGCATCCCCCGTAGCAAATGCACCGTAGCACCCCAGAACCTGCTGCGTGTTCGGGTATCCAACCACGTAGCTCGTCCCGCCCTGGAAGGCGCCGTTGCCGGTATTCACCTCGTTGAAGTTGAACGTGTTGCCGCTGGTCGTGCCCGTGAAGCTCCGCGTGCCCAACGTTAAGTTCAACGGATTGCTCGCGTAGTAGATCCACGTCTGGTTGATGTATCCGTCAAAGTAGGTCCCGTTCGCTTGACCCGCGCCGAACGTCGTCTTCGCAGGTGAAAGAATCCGGTAGTTGCTGATCGGCGTCGACGCAAATTCAGCCGGCAACTCCGATTTCCACTCCGAATCAATCTGCGCCACGGTCTCCGTGATTCCCGTCTGCTGATGGAACGTCCGGTTCGCGCCGTACACATCCAGCAACAGCGGCAGGCCAAAATCATCCACCTGGGTCGTGTTGATGTAGATACCCGAACCGTTGTAGGTGAACTCGTACCAATCGTAGTGAACATCGATGTTGGGGTCGGCAGTATTCTGCGGGTTCGGACCGGCGTATCCCGACCCGATGATCGGGATGTACACCGGCGACCCAAGCGAGATGTAGATGCGGCCCGAGTACATCTGCGGTAGCTTCAACAGCTTCGACTGCGCCAGCGTAAAGGAGTAGTTCGGATAATTCTGGCCGTTCTTGGTCAGGTGTCCCGGACCATCGTTATCTGCCGCGTTCACCTTCGTGATGGTGCCGTCCGGCTTCAGCCAGCTGAAAACATTGGTGGCAGGATCGATCGCCAGCACCTCCACATACACCTGCCCATCGCTGAACGCGCCATGCGTGTTGTTGATCAAATCGACGCCGACGTACCCCGGATAGATCGTGTAATTGAATCCGCTCCCGCCTGTGCTCCCCGTGGTGCCGCCGTTGGTCGTCGCGTACAGGATGTTGCGCGAGTCGTTCGCCTGAAATCCGATCGACAGCCCATTGCCGAACGCCGCTGCGGTCGTCGCGCCGCCCACCGTGGTGGCGCCGAAACCCGTCGCCGACGGGAAGTTCGTTCCGCTGGTCGACGCCGTGACAAACAGCGAGTGGCTTGCATCGTTCGCCTGAAAGCTGATGTACAGCGCCCCATTCGCCGCCGCCAGGGACGGCGCCGTGCCCATCGCAATGTTCGGGTACCCCGTCGCCGGCCCAAAGCTGCCGTTCGTCGTCGACGCCACATACAGCACGTTGCGCGGATCGTTCGATCGAAACCCCATGTACAGAGCATTGTTGAACACCGCCAGCGACGGCGCACTCCCGGTCGTGTCGTACGAGTCGATCCCCGTCGAAAAACTCACGCCATCCGAGGTCTGCCCGAGCCACACCGCATGGCTCGGATCATCTGCCTGAAACGCCACATACAGGTTGCCGTTATAGGCCGCCAGAGATGGCGCGCCCCCAATGTGAATACCGTTGTATCCCTGCGCCGGCGGAAAGTTCACACCATCGGACGAAGAGGTCACAAACAGTTTGTGGCTTGCATCGTTCGCCTGAAACGCTACGTACAACTTGTTGTTGAACACAGCCAGAGACGGCGCCGAGCCCATCGCGATATTGCCGTATCCCGTAGCCGCGGAGAAGTTCACACCGTCGGTGGAGGAGCTGATAAACAGAATGTTGCGGCTATCGTTGGAACGGAACGCCGCATACAGCTTGCCGTTGAAGCTCGCGAACGAAGGCGCCGAGCCCATCGCCACATTGGCACTGGCCGTCGCTGCAGGGAAGTTGAGGTTCTGCCCCATCAACCCGCTATGGAACGCAGATCCGGCAAGCAGCATCAAAGCTAGCGCAAACGCGCGCAAACATCTTGGTGTGGGCAGAAACATAGAGCCTCCGGATGGGATGGGTCCAAGCAGAGAATCCTGATCGTGCCGACACGGGTCGCCAGGGTCACACAAGATGTTCAGTCGAGAGCACAGCTTTGTATTGCACTTGGCGGAAAGTATAACCACTACAAGACTCAAGATGCAACCGCACCACCTCTGGCCTGCCTCGGCCCTCAAGACCGCAGCCGCACCCGCCGTCCCGCCTCACAGGGGCGGAAGGATCATCACCGCACCACCGTCTTCACACTCACGGCATTCTCAAATCGGTCATACACCCGCACCGCCAATACATGCTCCGCCTGGCTCGAAACCCCGGCCCGCCCCACACCCTCCGGCACCTCCGCCACAAACTCATACCTCTCCAGCAACGAGTCCGACAGCCCACCCACCGGCTCCAGATACTGCCATGGCCCCGCATCCACCGAGTACTCCGCATGCGCAATCGGCGACGTCTGATCCCGCGCCTCAAACCTCGCCCGTATCCTCGGCCCTGCACCCGCACCCGCCCCAGCCTCCATCCGAGCCGCCAACACCCCGGGCACCGGTGGCGTCGTATCCACCGTAAACCCCGCACTCTCCCGCTCGCCCGTCAGCGCGTCCCTATCCGCGTGCACCGGAGCATCGCTCGCCACCACCTTCAGCGTGTACGCCCCATCCGGCAAAAGCGACGAGTCGAAACTCAAATACCGCTCCGAAATTTTGTCCTTCAACAGTCGCCAGTTGCGCTCGCCCTCCCCCCTGTACCACACCGCAAACATCAGGTCGTCGCCATTGTCGTCGTGCGCCGCCCACCGCACCGTCACCGCCGCCCGGTCCTTCTGCGCCGTCAAAGGAGTTGCATTCGCATCCGCCACAAAATTGATCGCCGCCCCTGCCCCACCCGCCGCCGCCACCGGAAACGCAATCTGCACCGTCGCACTCTGCCCACCCACACCGCCGGCCGGCGTCACCCGCGCCCCCGTCGCCACCACCACCTCATCCACCGCGGGAGCCATATTCTTCGGCAAGTAGTTCACTCCCACCCCCGTCACCAGAGCCCCAGGCCGCAAGTCCACCCGCCACTGCACATACCTCCCCGCCGGAGCGCCCGCCGCGCCCGCATTCGGCGTCGTCCGCACCCAATCGCTCCAGCCCTCCACCGGGCTCGGCACATTTCCACTCCGCACCAGCAAATCGAACTTCGCCACCGCCCCGCCGATCGCCTCGTTCTGCACCTCCACCCGGCCCCATCGCGCAAACCCTTGCGCATCAAACACATCGCTCGTATACGTCGCGTCCCGCGCCGGCCCGTCCTCCATCCGAAATACCTTTCCGCTGTTGCTCGTCCCCACCAGCAACCCGCCCTTCCCCGGCGCAAACACCATCCCTTGCGCCGCCCCCAACCGCAACAGATCCGCAAACCGCCCCGGCACCAGGAGATCGATCCGGTACACCACCCCGCGATTGCCCGTCGCCGCCAGCAGCGCCTCGTCCCGCACCGCCAACCCATACACCACGTCATCCTTCAGAGTCACCATCCGCAGCGGCGCCCCATCCACCCCGATCCGGTACACCTCCGACACCTCCGGCAACAACGCCTTCCACACCGCCACCGCACCCGACCCCGCCTGCACAAACGTCAGCGTCACCCCCACATTGCCCGTCACCGGCAACGGCGGCAGACCCGCGCCTCCAGCCCCTTTCGCGCCCACCCCCGCCGCATACACGTTGCCCGCCCCATCCATCGCCAGCGCCGTAATCTCCTTGCGTGCCGCCGCATACGCCGCAAACGGCTTCGCCCCTGCCTTCCGCGTCTCGAACCGATACACCACCCCAGCCCCATCCGACCCGGCCCACAACGTCCCATCCCCCGCCAGCAACAGGCACCGGATATGCTGATCCGCCGTCCGAAACAGCAGCTCCGCCTTGCCCCCGCCCGTCGGCAGCCGATACACCGCCGCCGGCGCCCCGGTCGCCACATACACCCTGCCATCCCCTCCAACCGCCACATCCCACAGATACTTCGGCTTCTCCGCCGTCAGGGCCGGATCGAACACCACCGCAGCCGACCCTCCACCCGCCGGCACCCGATAAACCTTCCCCTCCGGATTGGTCGCCACCACCAAAGCCCCGCCCGGCCCCAGCCGCACCGCCTGGACCGCCAGCTCCTTGCCCTCGAAAATCTTCGCCGCCTTGCCGTCCGGCCCCACCCGCATCACCGCCGCCGACCCCGCCGTGCTCCCACCCACGCCCACATACGCGTCCCCGGCCCCATCCGCCGCCAGCCCCCAAACATAGCTGCCAGTCGCCGTATACACGAGCGAACTCGCCGGCCCCAGCTCCAGCCGACCGTCGCTCCGGATCGCCACCCCCTCCCGCGACCCACGCTCCATCTCGTCGTACCGCCCCACGCTCCAAAGCTTGGTCCCCTGCGCCACCGCCCCCATCGCCGGCCCAAACCCCGCCGCCACCGCCAACACCAAACCGATCCGTCGCATCATCTCCCCAAAGTCTACCCGCCTACCGCACCACCAACGTCAGCGCCTCGGACCCACTCACCGCGTACCCCGTCGCCACCGCCCCCAGTTCCAGCGCGCTCTCCCCCGTCAGCTGCAGCTTCTGCGACTCCCGGAGCGGCCCCAGAACGTTCACCATCGACAATGGAACCTCCTCCATCGCCGCCCCATCCAGCACCGCCTGCGCCGCATGGTCCAACAGCGTCACATACACCCGGTCGTTCGGGTGCATCCGATTGATCTGCCCTACCGTTCCCGCCAGCCCCATATCCCGCCCCGCACCCGGCCCCGATCCAGACCGCATCTTCAGCCGATCCAGCGTCGCCCCATCGCTCACCAGCACCCGCACCGTCCCGGGCTGTAGGCGCTCCGGCAACCGTATCTCGACCCGTTCCACCCGCTCCGGCGAACGAAACGGCCGCAACGTCGCCTCCACCTCCAGCACCTCGCCCGCTCGCGCCTCCATCCGCTGGAGCCGAGCACCGCTGATCGCCGCCGATCTCCGCTCCGGGATCGCCTCCAGCTCCAACCGCAAACCCCGAATCACCGGCTGCTCCGCCACACTCCCATACACCCGCGAAAACCGTCGTTCACAAACAACGCCGCACCGATTGCCCCCGAGTTCGCCTCGCTCGGCGCCAGCATCGCCTCCATCCGCACCGGCGGCAGATCCTCCCCCACCTTCCCGTCCGGCCCCGGCCGCCGTCTCACCAGGAGCTCACCCGACATCCGGTAGCTCATCTCCGCCGTCGCCACATTTGTCCCCTGCAACGTCTGGTACACCGACACCAGCATCGCCTGCGGCGTCAGCTCCCGGTGATCCAGCACGCTGAAGTGAAACACCTTCCCCGCCGCGAGACCCGCTCCCCGCACCTCCACCGACACCGGAATCATCCGAGCCGTCTGCCCAAACCGCCCCAGAATCGCCGACGCCCGGTCCTCCGTAAACGATCCCACCGTCTCCGTCGCATTCACAATCTTGAACGCGTTCAACGGCGACGGCAGGGTCGCCACCACCTCCGCCTTGGTCATCGGCATCTCCACCGGGCCAAACTGCGTAATCGGGTGGCCGCACGCCAGCAACCGCGTCGGGTCCACATACGTCACCGTGCACGTCCCCGTCATCGACAGATCCCCCTCCACCATCACCGCGCTCACCGCACTCCCCGGCACCAGAGGCTCCGTCTGCACCGCCTTCCGATCCCTTCCACCCAGCCCCGCAACCGGCGTCAACCCCACCGCCCGAAACCGGTCCCCAAACCGCTCCACCACCTCCGGGCTGTACCCTCCGAACACCAGCGGCGTTTCCATCGCCTCCATCCCCGTCTGCCCCGCCGCCCGCGCTTCACCCCCCGCCGCCGCGGCCTCCCGTCCCGTCCCGTCCCTGACCTCCATCATCTGCTCGATCGGCGTAATCCCCGCGATCGGCTCCTTGGAAAACTGCCCGATCCGGTAGCTCAAGGCGCCCAGGAGCCGCCCGTCCACATACACCGGGCTCCCGCTCATCCCCGCCACCACCCCCGTATACTCCGGCTTCGTCCCCGAAAGCCGACCCAGAATCAGATCCCGCCCCGGCCCTAGAGCATCCTTGAGCACGCCCAGAATCTCAACCGCCATCGGCTCCGGCCGCACCCCCTCAAACACCGTGTACGCCACACCCCGCAGCCCCTGGTGCACCTCGCTCAAGGGAAACACCGCGGCACCGACCGGCGCCTCCGACGGCATGGCGCCGACTTGTGCCAAACCACAGGCCGCTAACGTCCAATACAAGAGAGACAGCCCACAAACAGACTTCCAGAAGACCTTCACACCTGCCAGACTAAGTTCCCTGCGCTTCGAAAGCAAAGTCATAACCAGCCTGACGACTGAAATCTGATCACCATTAACCGACCGAAATCCCCCTAACCCTCAAACCCTCACGCGGCTGCCTCCCACGCCAAACATCCGACCGCCAAGGTAAAGTCTTCCATGATGACCAGCTTGAACCGCTCCGCCAGCTCGTCCCGCTCTTTCCGCCAGCTCCCGCACCTCGCCCTCGCCACACTCCTCCTTGCCCTCGCGCCCGGCCCCATCTCCGCCCAGCAGACCCCCGCCCCCCAGGCCCCCACCACCCAGCCGCCGCCCGACCAGACCCCCGACAACGCCGGCCCCCAGACCGACAACGGCCCCCTCGTCATCAAGAAAAAAGACCCCAACACCCCCGCCCCAGCGCCCGCCGCCCCCGCTGAACCCCAAATCAAAAATCCCAACGGAGAAATCTACTCCCTCCGCGTCGACGTCCCCATCGTCAACCTCGACGTCAACGTCATCCTCGACAAAACCCACCAGTTCGTCCCCGGCCTCAAACCCGGCAACTTCCAGGTCCTCGAAGACGGCGTCCCCCAAACCATCACCTCCGTCCGGACCGCCCAAGCTCCCATCACCGCCGTCATGCTCCTCGAATTCGCCGCCAACAGCTACTACGTCATCCGCGACATGCAGAACGCCTCCGCCACCTTCTACCGCACGCTCCGCCCCGACGACTACGTCGCCGTCATCACCTACGACCTCCACACCCACATCCTCAACGACTTCACCAACAACAAGGAAGTCCTCGGCCAAAGCCTCCAATCCCTCACCTTCCCCGGCTTCTCCGACACCAACCTCTTCGACGCCCTCTACGAAACCCTCGACCGAACCTCCCGCATCGAAGGCCGAAAATACATCATCCTCATCGGCACCGGCCGCGACACCTTCTCGAAACTCACCCTCGACAAAATCCTCGCCAAGGTCAAATCCACACCCAACGTCACCATCTTCTCGATCGGCACCGGCGCCTTCGTCAACGAAATGCAAGGCGGCCGCGGCGGCGGGGAAGGCGCCATCCGCGACCTCAACTACCTCCAGGCCCAAAACCAGCTCAAAACCTTCGCCCAGATGACCGGCGGCCTCTACTTCGCACCCATCTTCCAGGGCGAACTCCCCGACATCTTCGGCCAGATCAACCAGTCCATCCGCAACCAGTACGTCCTCACCTACCGCCCCTCCAACACCCAAAACGACGGCACCTACCGCCGCGTCAAAGTCCAGCTCGTCGACAACGAAGGCCACCCCCTCCGCATGCAGGACGAAAAAGGCAAACCCCTCAAGTACTCCGTCATCTCCCGCGACGGCTACCGCGCCAAACTCCCCGTCGAGTAGACGCACCGATCCCCCAGCGCGCCTGCTACCGTGTCAAGCCGAAGCCACGCCGACCACCTGTCAGACGTAGCTTTGACCCTCCCCCACATCCAAGGGGCACTCCGCAAGATCGCGGAACTGCAGACCCCACGTAAGTTCCGGGCGAGCACCCGCTTCGATCCGGTCAGATCCTGCACTTTGCACGGGTCCACGATCACAACACGGAGGTCTTCCCTTGGACTGGGGAAAGTGCTGCGGACCAGAGCCGTCACGCTGTCCGTCGGATGATGAAGTTGTGCCGTCGCCCCAGTGTTCGGCAAATGGATGATGGGACTGGACGTTGACCAGCTCGGCCAGAGCCTTCGAATAAGTCTCGTCGCGGACGTGCCAGGCCTGCAGCCAGGACAGTCGCGCGTAGGTCATACCTGGGCACGACTCGGCCATTTTGCTCAGCCCGAGATTGATCGCATCGGCCAAGATCGCGGTCAATAGCAGAGATTTGTTCTTCGCAGTCTCGCCGCTCTTGAGATGGGTGAAGTGACGCGTGAAGTCGGTCCACGCGTCGACCTCCAAAAGCAGTTCCGTGATCTTGACGTGCGGCAGCATCATCGCCGTTTGATCGATCATCTGCTGCGCTGCTTCTGGAACTGCCGCATCGAGTGGCGTGATCTTCAGTCCTGCATCAGTGATGCTGGCATCGGGCAACTGATTGGCGGATGCCAGGATGTGGACCGTCTCAAGCTGTTGCTCAAGCAAGGAGAGTCGTTCGTGCAGGTACTCCTCGCAGCCGGTAGCGACAGAAAGGAGTAGCTTACCGGCAGTCTTGAGGGTGGTGAACTTTGCGCTCGGGATGAGATATTCGTCGAAGTCTTTATGTTGGCGCGAGCCCTCGACCCAGACATCGCCTGAGCGCAAGGCGTTCTTGAGCTCCGACATCGCACACAGCTCGTAATAGCGGGGGTCCACGCCGTCCTCCGTTATGACGAGCTTCTCCCATCGCTTCTTGATGAAGTCAAAAGGTGCGTCCAGGGGTATCTTGCGAGCGTTTTCAGCATTCATGCCGCGCAGCACGCCGATCGCTTCGAGCACGCTTTCGGCTGCCGGCGCCGCGCGGAACTTCAGCACTTCGAGGAACTCAGGTGCATAGCGGCGAAGGGTGGCATAGCTCTCGCCGATGCGGTGTAGGAAATCAAAGTCTTCGGGTTGGGCAAGCTTCTGGGCTTCACTCACACTGGACGCAAAAGCTTCCCAGGGGAGCACAGACTCGATAGCCGCGAACGCGTCAGCGCCCAGTCGCTTGGCTTCGATCAGCGCTTCTCCGACCCGTCCGTACAAGCGCACCTTGTCATTGATCGCCTTGCCCGAAGTCTGGAATTGCTCCTGATGCTTGTGCTTAGCCGCGTTAAACATCTTGCCCGTAATGCGATCGTGCAGGTCGATGATCTCGTCGGTAACAGTGGCCGTTCCTTCCAATGCCACGGCGACCAGGGTCGCGTAGCGGCGCTGTGGCTCGAACTTGGCTAAATCGGCAGGGGTCATCTGGCCGCCCTCACGAGCGATCTTGAGCAAGCGGTTCTGATGGATCTGGCGCTCGATTCCATTCGGCAGATCAAGAGCCTGCAAAGTGCGAAGCCGTTCGATATGTTCGAGCATGTGCCGCGAGTTGGGACGCGCCGGTGACTGGCGCAGCCAGCCGAGCAGTGTTGTGTTGCCGTTGCCCCTGAGTCTCAGCAGAGCATCGAGGCGCAGCCGGTGAACCTCTGTGAGCGAGCCAGTCAGAGCAGCGTAGATACGCCGGTTGGCGCGCGTTATGGCTTCGGCACAAATGCGCTCTATATTCTTAAGCGTCGGAAGCAGCACCTGCTGGCGGCGATATTCATCGACGAGCGCGGACGCGAGCACAATCCCTTTGTCGGTCTGCCAGGCCACATCCTCGATACTCCGAACACCTGCCCGATAGTGCCGCATGGTGAACGCCTTGAAGCCGAAGATTTCCTGCAGTTCGAGTGCATGCTCCCGCCGTGTCTCCGCGCGAAGCCCGTACTCGCTCCAGATTTCGACCGGCACTTTGAGCTGAGCGGCGACAGTCTCCATCAAGGGGAAGAACGGCTCTTCTCTGGGTCCGAGCACCATGCCAGGGTGACGCATGGAGCAAAGCTGTACGGCGTAGCCCAGCCGGTTCGCGGCTCCCCGATGTTGGCGGATTATCGCCAGATCTGTTGCGCTCAAGGTGTAATGCCGGATCAGTTCCGCTTGCGCCTCGGGCCAGCCCAGTAGATTCTCCCGCTCTGTGGCGGTCAGGATCGAACGACGAGGCATCCATACTCCTCTCGCAAACAAGGGATTTCGAGAACCCTCAGCTCCAATCGCTGAAGGTGTCAGAAAAGCCTACTTCTTTAATCTCAGAAACAGTTCTCAACTGTTATTTCAATCAGCTCCCGCATCAATGAGCTTCAATAAGCAAGCGGCACCGCTGAGGAACTTCACCATGTTGATCGGTTACGCGCGTGTTTCCACCCAGGATCAAAACTTGGAACTGCAAACCGACGCTCTGACAAAAGCCGGTTGCAAGAAGGTTTTCGAAGACAAGATCACCGGCAGCCGCGCCGAGCGACCCGGCCTTACAAAGGCGCAAGAAGCCCTACGCGAGGGCGACACCCTTGTTGTCTGGAAGTTGGATCGGCTTGGGAAGTTGGATCGCTTGGTCGAAGCGTGAAGAATTTAGTCGACCTCGTCGGAGACCTTCATAAACAAGGCATTCAGTTCAAGAGCCTCACTGACGCGATTGATACTGGCACGCCGTCGGGACGCTTCTTCTTCCATATGATGGCCAGCCTGGCTGAGATGGAACGCGAACTCACGATTGAAAGAACTCGTGCCGGCCTCGAAGTCGCTCGCAAACTCGGTCGCAAGGGTGGCCGCAAACGGCAGATGACGGACAGCAAGATCAAATCAGCAAAGAAGTTGCTCGCCAGCGGCGTGCCGCCCAAGGACGTGGCCAGCAACCTCGGCGTCTCCGTTCCAACTCTATATCGCTGGATTCCGGCGTCCACTCAGCACTAACGTACGATCTGGTCCGTTTTCTGAAGGGACCCCTTAGAAACTCGGTAGCGGTCTCCCAGCTCACGAAGCGGGAGCCGGTCTTCACTGCTCTGTCCATGAGGAAATGGAGGAGCGTCCGGTCACTCCCATACGGCATGGCCGCCTCAAGAGCCGTGCTGAAGGTGACCGCAACCGTGCTCCCGTCGGCCAGTCTCGCTTTTCTGGTGAAGTGACGTTCTGTGGTGGGTTGATACGGAAGGCCACAGAGAATGAGGGCCTGAGAGACCTGGAACAGCTCCTGGGAGAGTGAGCCATCGTCACGTTGCTGCCGAATGCCGGCAAGCCTGCCAGCTCGACGACTTACGGCAAGATGCTTCTCGACCGCGTGATTGCGTTTGGCATCCGAGAGCTTTTCCGTGGTTGCCTTCATCTGCCGAACCCTTGGGCTTACTTGCGTGACTTCATAAATGCATGAAAGCATGCAAGCATGAAATCACTAATGGATTGTTCGGATTCGGCGGCGGCAATCTTGATCGCCTTGACTTCCTGACGAGGAAGCCTGACCTGCAGCGGCATCTGGTCGGTTTTTTCATTTGGCTTGCGAAATTTTGAATTGGCCGATTCCTTGTTCTGTGCCGCACGTGGAATGGACGGTGCGGCGGCCAATGCTTCGTCGGTAAGCTCCAAGGCCTTAGGCATGGACGGCGGTCTCCTCTTTGGCCTGCATGGAAGCATGCAGGCATGATTTTATGTTTTGCCATAAAGCTGCAATTTCTTTCGCCGCAGGCCCTTTCGGTTCTGCTTCGGTGATCGTCTGGCCATTGGCATACGGGGCTTTATAGGCAGTGCGATCATTTACGAAGGTCTCGGCGACCTGCCCATGTTTTGAGAGCACGGCAGCGGCCTGGGCTGTGATCAAGGTGTTGGCCTTGACTCGCGTGAGAACAAACACAAAGGGTGTGCGGGAACGCTTCAGGGCTTGAACCGTTACGGGAGCGGCCGTTAGATCGTCCTCACTCGGCTGGACAGGGAAGATGGCTAGATCGGCAATTCTGAAGAGCTCGTCTGCGATCTCAAGTCGCCCCGAGGCTGTGTCGATCACGCAATATGCCGCTCCATGCTTGCGAAGGAGACGAAGGCCTTTCTCCAAGCCATCAAAGGGAACCTCGACGCGTGCCGGCTTCTCTTGGTTGCGTCTGGAATGCCACGCCGTCAACGTGCCTTGTGGGTCAGTGTCGATCAGGAATACAGGTCCATCCCCAACCCGCTCCGCTTCAACCGACAAATGCTTGCACAGCATAGTTTTGCCACTGCCGCCCTTTTGAGAGTTGATCACGATTACTTGCATGTTTTCATGCTCCTATGCTGTTATGTTCTGTTAATAAAACTTTGCATGGAAACATGCAAGCATGTTTGGTTGGTGAGAGCAGGATCGGTACACAGCTTACAGTGCTATAGTTTTTTGAACTATACTAAACTCGTGCAGATCTTCAAAACAAAATGGCTTGCGCGGTTTGCACGGCGTGAGGGAATCACCGACAAGAGCTTGCGCGATGCCATCGAACGAGCCGAGAACGGCCTTGTCGACGCTGATCTTGGAGGCGGGCTTATCAAACAGCGCGTCGCCCGCAAGGGGCAAGGTCGCTCAAGCGGGTATCGCATGATCGTTGGCTACCGGTTGAGGGATCGGGCCGTATTCCTCGTCGGTTTCGCAAAGAACGAACGAGAGAACATCGAAAACGATGAACTCCTCTCTCTGCGGGAAATTGCGCAGAACTGGCTTGCTGCCGAAGCCCCAAGGATTCAGGCAGAACTTGAGTTGGGCAATCTACAGGAGATCGACCATGACGAAGAAAGCAAATAGGGTACTGGAGGCGATCCTCGAGATGGCCGATGACCAGCTCACCAGTGGTTTGATGAATAAGGAGGAGCATGAAAAGATCACGCTTCGCCACTTGGGACAAAAGGCTCTCCGCGTTGCGGAGCCTATCAGCGGCGACGAGATCCGCACGCTGCGAGAGCGAGCCCATCTGAGTCAGGCGGTCTTTGCCAGATACCTTAATCTCACCGTGGGCTATGTCTCTCAGTTGGAGCGTGGCACCAAACAGCCGAAAGGGCCGGCGCTCACTTTGCTCAATGTCATACGGCACAAGGGGTTTGAGACGATTCTCTAAATCCACCCTAATTCTTCAGCGGCTCGCGGGCCTCTGAACGCCACTATAAAAGGGAAGAGCTGACATGGAAACCGATCGCAAAGGGACTGCAGTTGAGGATGTGACTGAGGGCAGCGGCAGCGTCTTCGCTGATCTGGGTCTGCCAAACGCGGATCAGGAACAAACCAAAGCTCGGCTGAGGCATGAAGTCGCTCGTATCATCGAGGATCGCGGCCTGACTCAGGTAAAGGCGGCAAAGGGTTTTGGGCATTCAATAGCCGCACGTTTCGGCGCTCGCCCGCGAGCAGGGTTCTTCTCTTGAGCACTGACAAGCCACGGTAATGCCGTTATCGTGATGTTGGGAGTGATCTCGCGCGAAAGTTAAACGGGTCATTGTTCCACACCCGGTTAGAAATCCAAGGTCCGACGAGTGTGTCTGAGCAGGCGCGCTCGCTTGTCGTTCCACCATGTGAACGAATAGGCTAGAAATTAGCCTTGCTGCGTCTCAGCAGCCCTTCGCGCCGAACCGGCTCAGCCAGGTTGAGGGGAGAAGGGGTAAACCCAACATTGCTGTCACCAGGGGCAATCTGCTCAGGCCGTCTGCTGGTCGTAGCTGAGCAGCATCTGTGTTCCGACCGACTTGGGGCCAAAACGGAGTGGGTCGATAGGAAGACGAGATCTGAGGTCGAGCCGGAAGCTGCCGTACGGGTTGACGTGGCTGTAGACGAGCGGGGTAAGGCCGCGCAAATCGTCTGGGGTGAGGCGAGTTTGCCAAGCGGGTTCGGCAAGAACTTGCTGGATTCATCAGTGTGTTCACATAAACCAGCGAGAGTTGGACCAGGTGCAGGGAAGGCATGCTGATCTCCTGGTCGTCCGCCCGGTTGGAGGCGATCTCGCCGCCCTTGCCGAAGAAGATGAAGTCGTTGGCGCTGTTCCAGCTCTCGATGACGTTCAAACCTTCGTGGATCTCCCGGCGCAGTTCCATGGAGTGGAGATAGCGGCACAGGAAGATCGTCTTGACCGCTTTCCCGAGCTCGCCGAGCGCACGGTAAACAGGATGCTGGACGTTGGTACGGTTGAAACGCCGAAGTATGTCTTCGGTGTCCGCGGTTCCGAGCCGGAGGGCTGTAGCGTACTTGACCATCTGATCGTACTGTTGGGCGATCAGTTCCCAATCGATGGTTCTCGATAGAACGGGCGCGAGCTTCGAGTACGCTACGGTGTTGTCGGGACGGTAGAGCCGTTGCGAATGGATGGCTTGAGGCGGGGGAGCAGCTCGAAGCCGAGCAGCTTGCAGAAGGCAAAGGCCACTTCGCTCTGCCCATGACTGTCGGTGTATTGGCGCTCGACCGTCATATCGGTGCAGTGACGCAACACGCCCTCAACCATGGCCGCGACCTCGGACGAAGAGCAGCGCTTCAGCTGCGAATAGATGCAAGTCGATTTGCGGTCCACGTGCCAATAGATCATGACGCCGCGGCCGCCGTAGCGAGCGTGCCATTCGGTCATGAGGTTCTGATCCCAAGCCCCGAACTTCTTTGAGTCAGACGCGCAGGCGGTCGTGCCCTCGCCCCAGATCGTAGCCGACCGCTCCTTCAACGTGGCATTGACGACCTCCCTGATTGCGGCGCGAAGCTGGTCTTTGGTGATGTAACGACGGCGAACGTAAAGCAAGTCTTTATAGTTGGTCCGGGCTTGCCTGGCGCTCATGCGCTTGATGCCCGCGTTCGAGCCCAGGCCATAAAGCGTGAGCAAGAGCCGCTCCTGAAGGACATCTCGGTTCCAGGCTCTCCCAGGCCGTGGCACTGCGGAAGGCCTCGCTAAAGCCGAGCCGCAGATCTGCTTCCTTGAACACGTCCAACAGGCTCGTCATCGGCCAGCGTTCGAGCATCCGCGCTTTGAGGGAGAGGAGATTCGTCGGTTCAGTTTGCACCGGCAGAGGCAATAGCGAGATCCAGCCCCCATCCTTATTAAGGAGGCGCACACTCTCATTGGTCGCCAGGCCGTCGTTGAAAGCGGCTAGTGCTTCGTGCATTTCGAGTTGAATGCCGACAAGGAAGCTGTCCGCAGAGGAAGGCAGCTTGAGCGCCGCGTAGTAAGCGGGACGTTCGCGCTCGAAATCGCCCGGCAGGTCCTCATCCGGATTGCGGTAGCGGTTCGCTCCTTTGACCCAGACCTCTTTGGATCGCAGGCGTTCGCGCAGTGCGAGCAAGACGCAGACCTCGTAGGCTAGCCGATTGATTCTCTCTGTGCCGCTAGCATCTCGCTCCAGCACCGTTTCCTGCCACGGCCCGCGAACGATGCCTTCCACGGGAAGGGACTCGTCCGGCGAATAGAGCTGAAGTCGGCTACCGGCATACTTCTTCACGAGCGCGAGTGCGTCAAGCACTGGACGATGGAGGTCGTTGTTGGAACGGAACTCCAAAGTGTTGAGCAGCCGGATCAGCATGGCCCGGTAGTGCGACCGGTATGCGCTTCGCATTACGGTGTGGAGCTGCTGTCGGTAGGCAGGCCCGGTGGCGTTGAACTCTCGCACGAGGTCGCGGAGCGTAGCTTCACTTGCAATGGGGTAGACGACATCCTTGACCGCGCTCTCGGGATGGTCGAGAGACGCTTCCGCGATCTGAAAGAGCAGGTTGTTCTTGCCGGATACACGCTTGAAGTCCGCGATCAGCTCGCGTTCGACCTTCACCTCCGTACTGTGAGCGACCCGATGCACCATATCTACCAGCAAATCGGAAAGCGTATCGATAAGCTCCCGTGTGCGCAGATGGCAGAAGGTGCTTAGCAGTGTCAGGCGGAGCGACTCCGGATGACGCCTGAGTTCAAATATCTCTTCGACTGCCACCCGCCTGCGGTATCCTTCGACTATGCGAGGCGCAAGACCGTCGAACAGACCCGATGGCAGTCCAAGCTCACGTAAACAGGGAGAGTTTGCCTAGCTCCGCTTCCAGCGTCTCGATGCTCGCCGGACCAGGATCGGATCGAAGGTCGTGGAGCGGAACACGACCCGACTCCGGCGAAGGCAGCTCCAGCAGGGCGTCCAACAGCTCCTTCGTATCTGAGGAGAGCTGTCCAATCAAGCTGAGTGTGAAGTCTTCCTCGAAGCTGCGGAGCGCGGCCCGGAGCAGCCGTTCCATACGGTCCGGCGTCGGAGGTTCGATCCGCAATTCACGCAACTTTCCAAGCGCTGCCTCCTGGATTTGCTCAGGATGCCGTTCCTGCGAGAGCACATGCTGACGCAACCAGACCATCAGGTCCTCGCCGTCCTCGGCCGTGGCTTCGCGAAAACCCCATAGCGCCCGGATCTCGGTGCGGTGATACTTGATGGTGCGGCCATGCCAGTCGTATTCGGCCCAGGCTGAGGCGGCGGTTTTCGTCTGAACGGCAAGATACTCGACAGCCGCCACGGGCACATCGTCTTTTGTTGGAGGGAAGCGAGCTTCGGCCTGGAAGAATTTCAACAGCGTCGCGAAACCTATCCGCCCGGGACCGCTCTTGTTCATGAGCAGAACGAGTTCGCTGGGTGCGAGCGTCCAGTGCTCGATCAGCTCGTCTTGGCTCCAATCCCGCTTCATCGGCCCGTCGCAAAACTCCTAAGTTCCGCGAGAACGGCGAACCCGCTCGAATTGGGCCAACTCGCGTCGCGTAAGTATCTCGCATAACCTGTCCTGACTGCGATATATTTTGCAAAGCCCTTTGGAGAGACTTCGATGAAAATCGGCTACGCCCGCGTCTCGACCGAAGATCAACGGCTGACTCTTCAAATCGATGCCCTCAAGCAAGCCGGATGCGGCAAGGTCTTCCGCGAGAAGGTATCCGGGGCCTACCGGGAGCGACCCGAGCTGAACCGTATGCTCGATCAACTGCGTGAAGGCGACATCGTCACCGTCTGGAAGCTCGACCGGCTGGCCCGTTCTACTCGCAACCTGCTCGAGATCGTTGAACTCATCCGGCAGGCAGGTGCCCGATTCCAATCCATCTCCGAACCCTGGGCCGATACCACCACCCACGCCGGCAAGATGATCATGACCATCTTCGCCGGCATCGCCGAGTTCGAACGAGACTTGATTCGAGAACGTACCGGCGCCGGCCGCGTCGACGCGCGCAAGCGCGGTGTTCGCTTCGGACGGCCAAAGAAGATGAACGAAGAGCAACTAAAGCTTGCCAAAAGACTGCTGAAGGAAGGCACCTCCGTCAGCGAAGTCGCGCGTACCTTCAGCGTTCACCCCGCCACTCTCTACCGCATGGTCGCTCCGGCCGCCTAATCCTTCGAGAAATATGACCATCTATCGCCTGTACGTCGTCCTGCTCGATATTGCCCCGCCCATCTGGCGGAGGATCGAGCTGTCCAGCGAGACCTCGCTAGCCCAACTGCACAAGGTTCTCCAGGCCGCGATGGGATGGCAGGATTACCACCTGCATGAGTTCGACATCGGCAGTGGACGCTACAGCGTCCCCGAAGGGGACGACGAACAGCCGCAAAAAGTAGCCAAGGACGGTGCCTTCAAGTTGTCCAAGGCACTCCTGAGTAAGGGCGACAACCTGCGCTATACCTACGACTTCGGTGATGACTGGACCCACTCGGTCGTCGTTGAAGACATCCTTCTGGGCGAACCGGGGACCAAATATCCACGCGTCGTGGACGGCGCGCGCGCCTGTCGGCCGGAGGACTGCGGCGGTCCGCCCGGCTATGCAGACCTGCTCGAAATCCTCGGAAAACCGCGACACAAAGACTACCGCCAGATGCGAGAGTGGGCCGGTAAACACTTCGGTCCGGAGAAGTTCTCCTCCAAAGCCGCCAATCTTCTGCTGAAACCAGCCTTGCCGAAGAAGTCCAAAGCCAGCCCCCAACTTGTTCAATAGCTCAGATTGCCCCTGGTGACAGCGATGTTGGGTTTACCCCTATAAAGGACGCAAGCCCATCGAAGCGCAGCGCAGAGACAGTGTCTTCAAGCTAGCCGCCCAAGGCTCCACCCGTGCCCGCCATCGCAGCCCAGCTCGGCGTCGGCGAGGCTACCGTCTACCGAATTCTGGCTTCGGCAAGGGTCCAAAGCCACTAACCGGACTATCCGTCCATTTGTTCCAAAGACCCCGGACTATGACCTGGCGCTTGTTCCTCACCGGCACGAATGTGCATTCAACAACAGCTATTTATGGGCAAGAGACGGCAAGCAGTTCCTGGTCTTCCCTTATAGCCGCATGAACGATTGTGACGATCTGGCCCGGAATCGGTGGATCAAGCTCCGCCGAAAATAGCGGTGCGGAGCGCTTGCATGGAATGTGCTCCCCTCTACCACTGAGGAGCAAAACGTCCTTAAATCCCGATCCGCTCGACTTCATCGAGCGAGACTTCATCGCTTCTGCGGTCGTAAAGCCCCGTCGTTCGCGCGGATTCGTGGGCTGCCATCTGCTGCGCGATCTCCAGCCTGCCGCCGTTCTTAAGGTAGGCGTGATGCCGGTGGCGCGAAAGGTGTGGCAGCCGATCTCAGTCTTGATCCCGGCCGCAAGCGCCCGCCGGCGGATCATGCGCCAGACATCGGACTGGAGCAGGGAATTGCCGGTCAGCTCGCCGGATCTTCCCCTGGTCGTGCGGAAGAGTGGCCCCTTGCGGTCCTCGGCGATGCCGGCCGCCGCGATGTACTCCTCTAGGTAGCGGTCGAGATTGTGGTGGGTCGGCATCTCGTGCTCCTTGCCGCCCTTCTCGTGGAGGCGCACCCACCCCCGGCGCCCTTGCACATAGAAATCTTCGACCCGCATCGAGACTGCTGCGCCGATGCGGGCGAAGGTGTAGACCATCAGGCCGATCAAGGCGCGATCGCGCAGGCCGGGAAGGGAAGTGGTGTCGATCGCGTCGATCAAGGTCCGGGCTTCGTCGGCCTGCAGCACCGGCGTTTTGCCCCGCCGCTGGGTGTGTTTCGGCCCGCGCACCGCGTGTGCGGGATTGAGGGGAAGAACCTGGCCGATCACCATCCAATCAAACAGCATCCGCAGAGCGGCGAGCCGGACCTTCACCGTGGGCTTCGATCGGGTCTTCAACTGCAGCTCGACGAACGCCGCGACGTGGACCGGCTCGACCTGGGCGAGATCCTGGATGTCAATCTCAGCGCAGAAAACGGAGAACTGCCGTACCGCCTCCCGGTAGGCGCGGCGGGTGTTTGGGTTGCGGATATGCGAGCTGAAGAAGTCACGCAACCGCGCGCGGGCTTCAGAGGGCACGGTGAAGACAGAGGACAGGGAGGTGGTCTGTGCTTTATGAAGCTGCAGCTCTGCGCCCATGGTGTCCTCTCTTACTGATACAATGATGGAAGATCGCGGCTGCCGTACACAACGCGCTCGAACCGCGCCACGTCGCCGTCGATCCAGAACAAGATCACATAGTGGCCGAGTAGCGAGCCGCACGTCCTCGCCGATGTCAGGTCGCAGTTGATAGAGCATTGGATTTTGCGCGATCTTGCGAAACTCAGCCCGAAGTTCTCGAACGATTTTGATGGCCCGGCGCGGACTGTCCTGGGCGATCCAGTCCGCAATCTCATCGAGGTCTTCCTTGACGATAGGGGAGAGTATGTAGCGCATTATTCGGTTTCCCCTGCCGCATCGGCTAGGGCTTGATACTTGCGTTCGAGTTCGTCAAAAACCTCGTCGGGATCAAGGCCCGGCCTCTTGTCCGCGCGGGCTTGTTGCCAGAGTTGCCTAAGCTCGGCGATGCCGTTTTGTTGAAGCTGGCGCTTGTGCGTCCAGTCGCGGAGAGCGTCGCGCACCACTTCGCTCGATGACGCATATTCGCCGGTTGCGACAGCCTGACGGACCTGTGCGACCATCTCGGGCGGCAGGGCAATGGAAATCTTGTCGACGGTGGGCATGTCGGCCTCCTGGCAAATGGTACGAATTGTTCCTACCATAGCATTTCGAGCATTTCGTTTCCAGTCTTCCCCTCCCGCATGATAAAGGACATTATCATGCGTGATGAGGCGGAGCGCTCTCCATCCCGCTGTAGATTGCGGAATTACATGGCGTAAATCTTGCGGCGCTATTTGTCGTGAGCGGGTTGGCGCGCCATGAGGCGGCAGACGGTGGCTGGGTGGATATTGAAGAGTCGAGCGGCATCGGCGGCTGTCCTTCCTCCCTGCTGAACCATACGGACGATCTCTGCCTGCTGCTTGTCTGAGAGCTTTGGCCGGCGTCCTCCGATTCGTCCTTCCTCGCGAGCTGCGACCAGGCCGGCGCGTGTGCGCTCTCGGAGCATGGCCCGTTCGAACTCGGCGAAGGCCCCGACCATCTGCATCATCATGCGTCCGGCTGCGGAGGTGGTGTCGATGGCCTCGGTCAAGCTGCGGAAACCGGCCTTGGCCTCGCCGAGCCGCTCCATGAGCATGAGCAAGTCGCGTAGGGAACGTGAGAGCCGGTCCAGTTTCCAGACGACCAGAACGTCGCCGGCGCGGAGTTGATCGAGCAGCCGGAGGAGTTGTGGCCGGTCCCAGCGGCCGCCCGACGCTTTCTCGCGGAAGATCTTCTCGCATCCGGTCGCCTTGAGCGCGGCGGTCTGAACGGCGGTGTCCTGTTCGAGGGTGGAGACCCTGGCATAGCCGATGAGCATTGCACAAAGGTATTGCCATGAATTCAAGTAGCGCAATACCTTTTTGCAATGCGCGAACCCGCGAAAACACTGGAAGCGGGCTTCTGTTGCATAGACGCTCGTTTACGCAATGTCTTACGCCTGTCCGATGACGAGGCTTTCGCGAGCCGCTTGGACGACGGCTGGCGTGACCTCGCTGAGGCTGTTGACTTCGAGGATGCGTTCAATTTGAGTGAGCAGCCGGTTCAACAGCCGGAAGTTGCCGCCCGTGACGCGGATCACAGCGGCGATCGCTTCCGCCCCAAGACCGGCGTCGGGAAGAAGGACGCCAGCTGGGACCCATCGTTTCTCCAACAACCCGCGTAGGGCGGCGGCGGAGAGAACGCGGAACTCATGCACGAAGCCTATACGAGAGTAGAACTGCGGATACCGTGCCAGGCGCTTTTCGATGCCAGGCATGCCGATCAGGATGAGGCCGACGCCGCCCGCGTCGAAGCGGTCCCGGACCTGTTCGAGGCTGTTCAAGCGCAGCCGGTCGGCCTCGTCGATCAGAATCAGCGTAGTGGGGTCGGTGATGGCGCACTCCCTGTCGTTATAGAGAGTCAGCGTGTCCAGAAACGTAGGGCTGAGTGGCGGGAGATACTTCCATTGAGAAGAAGGCCGGTCGAAGTATCCTGTTCGCGCGGCGTCATCCTGTGCCCGCAACGCATCAAGCACCTCCCTTGCCTCGTCGCGGATGGGACGCTTTGCGATCTCTTCCAATCGCTCACATCCCTTGCGAATGGCGGTTGCAACGCCCGACGGAGTGTTGACGATGGAAGGGGTATACAGCACCGTGTCGAAGAGAACGAAATCTTTTGGCCGCTCCTTCGATCCAGCAAAACAGCTGGCGCTTTCGGCTCGGCTGTAACGCGTGGCAGATAAAGTCTTTCCGATGCCTGGAGGACCGAAGCAAAGGCCGATGTAGCGATAGCGGCGGCAAGCGTCGCAGAACTAGGTGAAACGCCTGTACTCCAGAGTCTCGACAAAGCCGGACTCGTCTTCATTCGTTGCGGTAGCGTTGAGTGCGGCAGGCTTGGCTCGGTTGGGTGCGTCGGCATGAACTTCCTCCAGAACCGGTCCGCGCTTGAACTCCAACAACGTGTCGACGGCGGCTTGACGGTTCTCGATGGTCGTTCGCAACGCGCGGCGACGGCTGTTGCGGGCGCGGACGATCTCACGCAAAGTGACCGCTTCGCCAGCCAAGTCCGCCGAGATTGCCCGGCATAGGAAGCGGTCTTGATGGAAGACCCGAATCTCTCCGAGATCGCGCGGATCGTAACGAATCGTGACCGGCTCTCCGACGTAGGCGGCAAGCGTGGTCGAGAGATAGCGCATGTTTTGAAAGCGGATGCCGTCCGGCTGCACCTTGCGGCTTCGGACCTCGTGCATCAGCAGCAGGTCCAACTGCTCAAGAGAGTCGGGCATCCGGGGCAAAAAACCCTGTTCTTCCCAACGTGCGACCGGTGCCCTCTCCGTCGCCTTGCCCGCGCGATGGTGATACGTCTCCAGCAGAAATGTCCGCAGTCGTCCATCCAACTCCTGTAGCGTAACGGTGGGCTTTCGGCGGCTTTTCGCACCGAACCCGTCCAGGTCGCACAGCAGCATCTCGTTCAGAGTGCGAAAGAACCGCTCAATCCTTCCTCGGCCACGCGGCTTGCCCGGAGTTGAAAAAACCAGGCGCATCTTCAGATCGGCCCCCACCTGCTCCAGGTGGTGCGACGTAAAATCCGAGCCGTTATCTGTATAGAGCACCTCGGGAATCCCGCACACCGGCCAACCAGGCTCCGCCTTGCGCCAGATACCCTGCCGAAGCGCAAGGCAAGTCCGCAGCGAAGACGGCGGATCGAAGTCGAGATAGTAGCCCGCGACCGCCCGGCTATAGTCGTCGATGACGGCCGCCAGCCAAGGCTTGGCCGACGATCCATCCGCTTTGAGCAGCCCGATATCCAGTTCCGCGTGGTCGCACTGCCAGACGGCGTTCGGCCTCGACGCTTCCCGGCGATGGACCAGGTCGAAACGTTCCCCGTACGCTTTTGGCCCCTCATGGGCGAGCGTGAGAAGGCTCGCAGGCAGCGATCAGGCCAGGTCATGGACCGTCCTGTAACTCGGAGCGCGTTCCCCGCCGCTTCCGCAAACTCCTTCACCCGGCGATAGATGGATGTGACCGGAAGCGGTGGCCGTTCCAGGGCCAGGCCTTCAACCGCCTCCTTGATCTTCGGCGTGACCGCCCGGCGAGCGCCGCGATCTTTGCGCGGCTTGCGGGCAAGCGCTGCGAGCCCGTCGGCGCGGTATCCCGTCACCCAGCGCTGTGCCGTCCGAAGCGACACGCACGCATCATGCGCTACCAGCTGCAAGGAACGATCCCGCTCAAGATGCGGCTCGATCAAACGAAACCAGGCCAGAGCCAACGCCCGCATCTCAGCCGGAACCTCGGTCAGCTCACGCATGGCCTCAAGGCTACGACAAATAGCGCCGCAAGATTTACGCCATGTAATTCCGCAATCTACATGCAGGGAACAAGGTTCCCGTTTTAAAAGCGAGAGCTCTCTAGCGGGTCTTCTTGGAGGTGTGCTTCGTGTTCGGGGAGCGCCACGCCTTTAGCTCGGTCCACGCCCAGCGGGCGAGGGCGCTCACGGTACAAGTCGTGAGGCAGAACTGGATCGCAAGCTGCTCAAATCCCCGGATCAACTGAATCGCATGATCCATATCACCATCCGTACCAACAGAAGAGCCACCCGTGAGGGTGGCTCTGAACAAACAAGCCGGCACTGTGGCCGGCCATGAGAGCTTTTGCTCTCCTACTTAATTAGTAGGGAGATTCGTTGATTCCGGGACATCTTTCTCCATGTTTTTCTGCGAATTCTCTGAGACGCTGCTTGCCGGTTCGGTCGTAGCGCTTCCAGGCAGCCTGGAGAGCCTTCCGCGCGGTTTCATCCGGTTGCTCATCTAACGCTTTTTCCCGGCTTACGCTTTCGAGTTGATAATCCAGGACTCGCATCTCCCACTCATCGAATCCCGCCTGCTTCGCCCACTTCCCAAGGTCGATTCCGATCGCAGGCCGCGGGTGAATGTGCAATTCGCTGGTTGAAGCATTGAACGCTTCAACTGCCCTTCTGTACTCGGCCGGCGGTTCGATGATCGTCTTCAGGCTGTTCGGGACTTTCGCTAGCAATCGACCCTGGAGGGACATCGGCCCGCTCGGTCTCTTTGTCGAACGCGACAACCTCTTCCACCGCGCCGGGGATACCGTCATCGCCGGTAATCTGAAGCATGATCCTGACACGCACGATTGAGACCTCCGAGGAATGGGAAGTGTAATCTGACAAGCGGAGATCTGGCCACAAACATTAGGTTGCGGCCAGTACGGGGAGACGATCAAAAAGCCGCGCCAATCCAGCATTTCAGAGACACGTCTTCGGAGGGGTTTTCGGCCAGGAACAGAAACGGGCTCACCTCGGCTTCGAGTCGCCCTCTACGCCCGGGTCTCCACTCACGATCAGCAGACGCTTCCGCTGCAAATCACAGCCATGCGCGAACATGCCGTCCGTCGTCACTGGGAGATCGCCTCCGAGATCAAAGAAGTCGGTTCCGGCCGTCCAGCGACCGAAGCGTGAGGAGCTGCTCACCGCCGTCCGCCGCCGCGAGGTTGACGCGATCCTGGTCTGGCGGCTCGACCGTTGGGGCCGCTCTCTGCCCGATCTCGTCATTACCCTGAAGGAGCTGGCCGAGTTGGGCATCGGTTTCGTTTCGCTTACCGAAGCCTTCGACATGACCACGCCGACCGGTCGCGCCCTAGCCGGAATGCTGTCCGTCTTCGCCGAGTTCGAGCGTGAGATTCTTCGCGAAAGGGTGAAAGCCGGCATCGCCCACGCCCGCTCCAAGGGCATCGTCCTGGGTAGGCCTCCATCGGCGGCCAGGAAGGTGGCTGAAGTGCGACGGCTTTACAAGAAGGAAGGACTGACGAAATCCGAGATCGCAAGGCGGCTGGGGATCGGACGCACCTCCGTCCGCCGCCTGCTCGGCGGTTCTTAATATTGTTGGTGCATCAAGACCCGGTGCTCTCCCTCGATAAGGCGCTTGTTGACCGTTCTCCGGGAGAAGGCCTGCCCTTTGGCCCGTTGACGGCTTCCGCTGCGGTCAAGAGCCTCCCGCAGGTCCCACGTCCTGTCTTCATCCTCAAGGACCGATTTACGGCCATGCCGCAATATCTGATCGACCGCTTCCACGATCGTCGACAAATCTTCGAGCGAATCCATGCCCCAGAGATCGTGGCGGCGATCCATGAACGCGACTGGGCCGCCGCAATCCTCGGGAGGGCAGTTGCCGTCGCCGGCAAGACAGGCTGGATAGCGCTTGCCCGTTTCCGGCTCCGCGCGGCCCTCAAGCCTGATCTCGTGCTCCCACGGAATGTTCAGATCGTACTCGTAGGTAAACCGCGCTCCCTTGCGGAGCTGAAGTTGCGCCAGCGTGACATTTGGCGAGGCCGCCGAAACCTCCCACGAGCCGTATCGCTCCGCGCGAAGACAGAACTCGAACAGATGAATGCCTTCCCATCCCATCGCGACCTGGATCGTTCCATGCAGCTCACGAAGTGTGCAGGTCGACGGCACGAGAATCCGCCGCCAGACCATTGGACTGACCTTGAGCAGCCAGATCTTGAACTGCAATAGAGACGCCGTGTCGACAGCCTTCGAGTCACAAACCTCTTTACCCTGAGTTGACCGGCCACTCTTCATGCCGACAGCTTATCGCCTCCGGAAAGCCGCCGCCCACACTTCCTTATGCTCCCCAGGTACGGCTTCCGCCTTCCATCCTTGCGCTCGTAGGTGGCCCAGAGCTTCAGCCTGGGTCAGTAACCCACACCTGCGTCAAAGTGCTGTCAAGCCCTGGTCCTCGCAAACCCATGACGACAAAGCACATCGGCGTTACGCACCAACTCCACCAAATCTCTAGGAGCAAGGTAGAGTCTCTCGAACAAAATCTCCGGATCTAGCCACCGACCGCCAGCTCCGCTGCTCGCTGCGTGGCGCGCTTGACTGCCTTGATCAACGTCACGCGCAAACCGCCCTGTTCCAGCTCAAGAATGCCGTCGACCGTGCACCCCGCCGGCGTCGTCACGGCATCCTTCAGGAGCGCCGGATGCGATCCCGTCTCGAGAACCATCCGAGCCGATCCAAGCGTCGTCTGGGCCGCCAGGAGCGTCGCCACGTCGCGCGGCAGACCGACGTTCACACCGGCTTCCGCGAGCGCCTCGATGATGATGTACAGAAATGCCGGTCCCGAACCCGAAAGTCCCGTAACCGCGTCCATGTGTCTCTCATCCACAATCACCGTTCGCCCAACCGTCTCAAAGATCCTCTCCGCGAGCGCTGCCTGCTCCTCCGAGCAGAACCGCCCAGGACAGATCGCCGTCATTCCCGCGCCCACCGTCGCCGGCGTGTTCGGCATCGCGCGCACCACCGCAAGATCGCGTCCGAGAGCATCCTCGATCGATCGCGTCTTCACCGACGCTGCGATCGAGACGACCATTGTCCCGGGCCGCAACGCCGGACCAATCTGGGCCGCCAACTCCGGCACCTGACGCGGCTTTACCCCAAGCACGACCACGTCCGCGGCCTTGACGGCCGCGACGTTGTCGGTTCCAAAGACGATTCCATGCTCGAGCGCAAGCTCCTGCGCGCGTGCTTCGTGCTGGACCGTCGCACAAACCTCCGTCGGGGAAACGAGACCACTCCGGAGAAAGGCTTCCAGGAGGATTCCGCCCATCTTGCCCGCGCCCAGAACAGCGACGCGCATCCCAAGCCGCGCCTGAGATCCCTGAGATCCCTGCGTCCCAACCGTCTTCTCGCTCATGCCGAGAGGCTAACAGAGACACACACACAGACACAGATCGGCAGGACCAAGCGCGTTCGACGAATGGTCAGGCGACGCGTTCTGCCGTCGACGTGGACTCCAGCATGCGGTAGAGGGTCGATCGGCTGATTCCGAGCAGGTCTGCCGCTCTGAGCTTGTTGCCTTCACACTCCCGCAGAACCCGCAACACATGCTCTTCGATGGCATCCTGCAAGCGGGTTCCCTTCACGGCTGAAGTGGGAGCTGGGACCACCCGCATCGGCTCCGGTCTGGGCAGAGCACGGAGAATCTCTTCCTCTCCGAGCGTCGTCGCTTCTCCTTCCATCAAGGCTCGTGAGAGCACGTTGCGCAGCTCTCGGACGTTGCCGCTCCAGGGTTGGAGCTTGAGCCGCTCCATCGCGGCGCCGGAGATCTCGTGGAGGTCTCGACCACACGCCGGAGCAAGCTCGCGGAGGAGTTCGATGGCGAGAGCCGGAACATCTTCCAGGCGATCTCGGAGCGGCGCGACATGGATCTCAACCGCTGAAAGTCTGTGATAGAGATCGGACCGAAAGCTTCCGGTTGCCGCAAGCACCTTCAGGTTCTGGCGTGAGACCGCGATGATGCGGCACTGTGCGGCTGAGTTCTGGCGCTCCAGTTTCTCGAGCAGACGCGTCAGAGCGGCTTGTGCGGGCACCGAGAGATCTCCCGGCTCGTCGAGGAGCAGGGTTCCGCCTTGGGCTTGTGCTACCAACTCGGTCAGGCCGCCGGAGCTCCGTCCCGCGACGTTTGCCGCGGCAGCTGCCTCCAGCTCCTCGCCTCCGCACTGGACGAGAGCTCCGCTGAGTCCACGACCGGCCTGGCTTGCCCGGTGAAGGCATCGCGCGGCCAAATCCTTGCCGACGCCGGTTTCGCCGGTGACGAGCGCGACGCGGAAGTAGGGTCCGATGCGGGCGATCTGAGATCGAAGGCGTTCGGTCGGATCGCTGGCTCCGGTCAGGCTCGCCGGTTCGTCCGAGAAGAGGGAAGATGGTGGAAAGGTTCTCATCGCTATAGCCGTTATCGGCAGAAGCGGCGAGAACCTTAGCCCTTTTTACGATTTATTTCGATTGAAGGTGAACGGCGACCTTATGCGGAGATTTTTGCGCAGTAGGTGTCGAAGGCTCGGGCGAGTTCCTGGGCGATGGCAGGGGCGGTGGAGGTTTCGATGGCGGAGCGCTGCATGAGGTAGACGAGCTGGCCGTCGCGGAGGATGGCGATGGCTGGGGAGGTGGGGGGGTGGCCGCCGAAGTAGCTTCGGGCCTTGTCGGTGGCTTCGCGGTCCTGACCGGCGAAGACGGTGACGGCGTGCTCTGGGCGCGAGGTGTGCTGCATGGCGAGGCGGACGCCTGGGCGCATCTTTCCGGCGGCGCAGCCGCAGATGGAGTTGACGACGACCATGGTGGTTCCGGGCTGCTGGACGGCGGTGTCGACGTCGGCTGCGGTGCGGGCTTCCTGGATGCCGGCGCGGGTCAGTTCTTCACGCATGGGGACGACCATAATCTCTGGGTACATCGGGTTTCCTCCTGGCGCGGTTTGCGCCTGTTGCTCTCATTGTACGGTCTCCTCCCGGCGGCCCGGGGGGGACCCCCCACCCCCCCCACCCCCTGGTAGGGGTATGAGGGTAATGTATGATTAGAATCAATCACTTACAACCCTACGGTCCTTGTAAGCTATTGAAAACACAAATCTTTACGCGTAAAATAGCCAGATTCAACAACTTAGGGGTCATGGCAAGCACGTTGATGGCCAATCGTGGTGTCTGGTCGCAGCGGAGGTCAGGGTTTCGGGAAGACTCCGTGCGGAGTTCTGCTTAATTCAAGTGGAGCGGTTTGCGGGGGTTGGTACGCCAGGGATAAGTGGTTTCGTTTGTGGAGGTTGTGGGTTTTTGGGGTTGACAAGCGGGGTGGGCGCGAATACCCGACCGTTCATGACGATGAGGCTGCGATGAAGGGGGTATTCGGTGTGATGGCCCACTCATCGCGATGGGGCTGCAATGAATGGGGCACCCCGGTGTAATTGAGGGTGGGGTAGTTCGGGTTAGAGCGGTTCGCGCGTATCCGCGCGAATACCCCACCCTTCACGACGATGAAGTTGTCGCGGAGGATGGGGCACCCGGTGTGATGGCCTACTCT